>DASPGL010000176.1:0-39885 GCA_035620635.1 Nitrospira sp.
CGGTCTCGAGACCACCGAACATATCTGGTATGTCGATCCTGAGATCCAGATCGTGATCTGCACGGCCTATTCCGACCACCCGTGGGAGGATGTGAGTAAGCGGATCGGGCAGAACGATAAGCTGCTCATTCTGATGAAGCCTTTCAACAGTATCGAGGTGGTGCAGCTGGCCAACTCGCTTACGAAGAAGTGGAACCTGGCGCGTTCAGTGCAGACCCAGATCGAAAGTCTGACGTTCAGCGTGAATCAGCGGACGGCGGACTTGCAGGAGGCGAACGCGCGTCTTCAGGAAAATATTGCCAGTCGGATTGCGGAAACCGCCGCGAATCAGCTTGAAGACGGCGAGGCTGCGTCATTCCGAAGAAAAGAAGAGTTCCTGGCGATCATGAGCCATGAGATCTTCATGCCCATGAACGAGCTGGTGAGTAAGACGGGACTCCTGCTCGACAGTCCGCTCAGCCCTGAACAAAAAGGGCATGCGACCACCATTCAGAAAAATGCGCAAGACCTTCTAGCGCTCCTCAAGGATATGAACGAGTTCATGACAGGCCGGACGGCCCAGGCGCGGGCAGAGGGGCTGCGATAGAGCCCCGCTCTTCTTCCGGTCAAATAGGAAACAGTCGATGACCATGGATGCCGATTGCCCGAACTTTCGTGTCCTCGTGATCGACGACAACCTGGCCATTCACGAAGACTTCAAGAAGGTGCTCCACGCGAACGTCGCGGATGAACCCCTGAATGAAGCTCGAGCGGCCCTGTTCGGAGATGGACAGACGGTTCGGGCGGGCGACCGGTTCGAAGTGGACTGTGCCGACCAAGGCGAAACCGGTTTCTCTCTGGTCCAGCAGGCGCGGAAGGAGAGGCGCCCCTACGCGGTGGCATTCGTCGATATGCGAATGCCGCCCGGATGGGATGGGCTGGAAACCATTGAGCGCCTCTGGGCCGCGGACGAAGCGCTTCAAGTGGTCATCTGCACCGCCTACTCCGATCAGCCGTGGGATGAAATCAGAGAGCGGATCGGCCGTAACGACAAGCTGCTGATTCTCCAGAAGCCGTTTAACGGCATTGAAGCCTTGCAGCTGGCTACGGCGCTCTGCCGGAAATGGGAGCTGGCACGCAAAGTGGCCGGACAACTGGACGAACTAACCCGGCAGGTTCAGGAACGGACCACGGCACTCCAGGCATCGAACACTCAACTGACGGAGACCAATAAGGTTCTAGTGCGAACCGTGTCTGATCTCCAGGAAGCGCAATCGCAAATCCTTCGGCAGCATCAGGAGCTAGAACGGCTGGCGTCCCGTGATCCGCTCACCGGCTGCCTCAACCGCCGTGCCTTTTTCGCCGAGTTTGAAAAGGCCTTTGCCCAGAGTCGCGATCATGGCGCTGAGCTGTGCTGCTTGATGGTAGATATCGATCACTTTAAACGGGTCAACGATCAATTCGGACATGCGGTGGGGGATCAGGCCATTCAGGCCGTCGCGGCATGTCTGAGCGCCGGGCTACGATTGACGGATGTCGTCGGTCGCTACGGAGGTGAGGAATTCTGCCTGATGTTTCCTGGCACGACGCTGCATGAAGCCTCGAATCTGGCGGAACGGCTTCGGACGCATGTCGAGGCTGAAGCCGCCGAGCGGGTGCGGACGGTTCCCCGCCTGGCGATCACAGTCAGCTGCGGCATTTCCTCTACGGGGTTCGGAGCGCGAACCCCGCTGGAGCTGGTCGACCAGGCGGACAAGGCGTTATACGCGGCCAAGGAAGGCGGTCGCAATTGCGTCATGGTGCTTGACCTCATGACTACTGGCAGCAACATGGCTGATCAGGTGGAGCCGCAAGTGAAAAGAATCACGACCCGGCTGTCGAGCCCTCCGGCGGCCTGATAAAGCCCTGGCCGGCTTTCTTCTCACCACCGGCATTCCTCCCCTCCTGCAGTTTCCTTCGGAGTCTTTGGCGGTCGGTCCCGGCTGCCGGCTTGTGCCACTTGAGGTCTCGCCCTAAGCAGAGTACATAAGTAGTCAACGAGCCGCAATGCCGACAGCGTGCGAGCGACAACCGGTCGGCCAGCTTTTGTCCTTAACAGGTCACAATGGGCGACATTGACCGGTTCCAAACGTCCTTGAGCAGCAAGGTAGTGGTAGCCCTGACGGGGCTCGGTCTCGTCGGGTTCGTCGTCGTGCACATGTTGGGCAACCTCCAGGTGTTTGAGGGGCCCGACGCGCTCAATACGTACGCCGCCTTTCTACGCGAAATGCCGATTCTTTTGTGGACCACGCGGCTCGGTTTGCTGGGCGCGGCGGCCCTGCATATCGGCCTGGCGATCCAGCTGGCTCTGCGCAACCGCCGCGCCAGGTCAGTACCCTACGCGGTCCGTCGGTACCGGCATGCGTCCTGGGCCTCGCGGACGATGACGCTCACCGGAAGCTTCCTCTTGCTCTTTATTCTGTTTCATCTGCTGCATCTCACAGCCGGTCTCCTTGATGCGTCCTCTCCAGATCGGCTGGATGCACAGGGGCATCGTGATGTCTACGGGAAAGTGGTCCATGCCTTCCACAATCCGTTCCTCGTGGCGTTTTATCTCGCGGGGCAGTTCGTGCTGGGGGTGCATCTGAGCCACGCGGTGTCCAGCAGTGTCCAGACTCTAGGCTTGGAACATGCGGCGTTCACCCGGTTATTGAAGACGGCGGGTCCGGCCATCGCACTGCTGGTGGTGGCAGGCAATCTGGCGATCATTCTGGCGATTTTCCTGGGGTTTGTGCGCGCGTGATGAAACTTGATCCGCGAATACCCTCCGGGCCGCTGGAGGCCAAGTGGGACCGGCACCGCTTCAGTGAACGGCTGATCAGCCCCAACAACAAGCGCCGGATGACCGTCCTCGTCGTCGGTACCGGGCTGGCGGGAGCGAGTGCCGCCTCGACGCTCGGTCAGCTTGGTTACCAGGTGGAGTGTTTCTGTTTCCAGGACAGCCCGCGCCGCGCCCACAGTATCGCGGCACAGGGCGGGATCAACGCGGCGAAGAATTATCAGGACGACGGGGACAGCGTGGCCCGCCTCTTTTACGACACGATCAAGGGCGGAGATTTTCGTTCACGCGAGGCGAATGTATATCGCCTGGCACAGGTCAGTACGCAAATCATCGATCAGTGCGTGGCGCTCGGCGTGCCGTTTGCCCGGGAGTATGGCGGACAGCTGGCCAACCGATCCTTCGGCGGGGTGCAGGTCTCGCGCACGTTTTACTGTCGGGGGCAGACCGGTCAACAACTCCTCCTGGGGGCCTATTCGGCGCTCTGCTGGCAGATCGAGCGCGGGCAGGTGAGGATGCACCCGCGCAGCGAGATGCTTGACCTCATCGTCGTAGACGGACAGGCACGGGGGATCGTGGTCCGTGATCTCGTCACCGGGGAGGTGACGGCCCACACAGGGCATGCCGTGGTCCTGGCGACCGGCGGGTACAGCAACGTCTACTATCTCTCGACCAACGCGAGCGGAAGCAATGTGACCGCCACATTCCGAGCCTGGAAACAGGGTGCGGCCTTTGCGAATCCCTGTTTTACACAAATCCATCCGACGGCCATCCCCCCGGGCGGCACACACCAGGCCAAGCTGACGCTCATGTCAGAATCTCTTCGTAACGACGGGCGGCTCTGGGTGCCGGTAACGCCGTCTGACCGGCGGACGCCGGACCGCATTCCGGCCTCGGAGCGGGATTATTTTTTGGAGCGCCGCTATCCGCGCTTCGGCAACCTCGTACCTCGGGATGTGGCCTCGCGCGCCGTCAAGGCTCTGTGTGACGAAGACCGCGGTGTCGGGCCCGGGGGCCACGGCGTCTATTTGGATTTCAGCGATGTCATTGAGCGACAGGGGCTCGATGTGGTACGCGAGCGGTACGGCAATCTCTTTGAGATGTATCAGCGGATCACCGGAGAGGATGCCTACCGGGTGCCCATGCGTATCTACCCGGCACCGCACTATACGATGGGCGGCCTGTGGGTCGATTACAATCTGATGAGTACGATTCCGGGCCTATTTGTCATCGGCGAGGCCAACTTCGCGGACCATGGCGCGAATCGGCTCGGCGCCAGCTCACTAATGCAGGGGCTCGCCGACGGATACTTCATTCTCCCCTATACGATCGGACATTATCTGGCGACGACGACGATCGCACCGGCGCCGGAAGGGCGCCGGGAAGCGCAGGCCGCACTGGACCGTGTTGCGAGCAGGGTAGCAAGGCTGCTCGGTGTGCGGGGCCGCCGCCCCGCCGCCTCGTTTCATCGCGAAGTCGGCCGGATCTTGTGGGACTACTGCGGAATGGCACGCAATCAAGAGGGCCTGAAGCGGGCACTGGAATCGATTCCTGCCTTGCGCGAGACATTCTGGCACGAGGTGGCGGTGCCCGGATCTGGCGAGACGTTCAATCAGGAGCTGGAGTATGCGGGTCGGGTCGCGGATTATCTGGAATTCGCAGAACTGCTCTGCCGCGACGCGCTGCACCGAGAGGAATCGTGTGGCGCGCATTTCCGGGAGGAACACCAAACGGCCGATGGAGAGCCGACGCGCGACGACGCCAGATTTTCGCATGTCGCCGCCTGGGAATACCGGGAGGATGGTCACCCTGTGCTGCACAAGGAACCGCTCAATTTTGAGTTTGTCCAACCGACCACGAGAAGCTACCAGTGAACCGGCGAGGGATAAGAGCAGGAATTGAAGGGAATGAAAGAGGAGCTGGTTCGCAAGGTATGAAATTCACGTTGAACATCTGGCGACAACAGGGCCCAGACGAGACAGGCCGATTCGTAGCCTATCAGGCCGACGATGTCAGTCCCGACATGTCGTTTTTGGAAATGCTCGATGGCGTGAATCATGGTTTAATCGCTCAGGGCGAAGAGCCGGTGGCCTTTGAAGAAGATTGCCGGGAAGGGATCTGCGGGAGTTGCTCCCTCGTCATCAACGGGGTGCCCCATGGCCCTGACCGAGGGATTGCGACGTGCCAGCTCTATATGCGCCGGTTTCCCGACGGCAGCACGATCACAATCGAACCATGGCGGGCCCGCGCGTTCCCGATCATTCAGGACCTCGTCGTGGATCGTCGGGCGTTGGACCGGATCATGCAGGCGGGCGGCTACATTTCCGTCAATACCGGCGGGGCGGTGGACGGGAACGTGCTGCTGATCGGGAAGGATCAGGCCGAAACCGCCATGGATGCGGCGTCCTGCATCGGCTGCGGAGCCTGTGTCGCCGCCTGCAAGAATGCGTCGGCCATGCTCTTCGTGGCGGCGAAGGTGTCTCATCTGGCCTCCTTGCCGCAGGGACTACCGGAGCGGACCCGGCGGGTCACGGCCATGCTGGAGGCCATGGATCGCGAAGGGTTCGGTTCCTGTGGGAACCAATACGAATGCGAGGCGGTCTGCCCCAAGAGCATCAGCGTCCGATTTATCGCCACGCTCAATCGCGAATACCTCCGCGCCGGTTTCCTCGAATTCGGCTCCTCCGCCGAAGCCGAAGGTCCCCATGCGGAGTCCGATTGATCGAGATTTGAAAAGGTCCTGCGGCTGATTCTGACTGTCCAGCCCGGCCACCCTTCTTCCCTCCTCATCCCTCCGTGACGCGTGGGCGGCGGCGGCCCGCACTTTTGCGTAAGATGGCAATCAGCTTGACTGTGGGGCAAAGGCCTTTATAGTGCGGTCATGGGACGCACGCGATGCCCTGCACTGGAGACGAGGCCCGAATGAGCCGCCAAGTGACCTGCCCAGGTTGTCGGAAGGAAGGCGCGCTGCGTTCGCGTCCGCAGTCGCCGCGAGAGCATGTGGCTGCACTGATCGGGATTGTTCCCTTCCATTGCCAGCACTGCAGCCGGCGATTCCTCGCCTGCCGTCTGGGCAAGGAGGAGCCTCGACAGCGGATCGATCGGCGCGAACATCTCCGCATCCCGGTCCGGCTCTGTCTGTCATTTTCCGGAGGAAAAGTTCGTGGCGAGGGTATGGTGATGGATCTCTCGCTGGGGGGGTGCATCATCAAGAGCGAGACGCAGGTGCACCTGGACGATATTTTCTATCTGGAGATTGCCGTGGCCAAAGACGAAGCCCCGATCGAAGTGGCGGCCATGGTCCGCTCGATCAGCGCGCGCGGCATCGCGTTCAAATTTCTCAGGAAGGCACAGGAAAACAAGCGGCTCCTCGCATTCATCCAGTCCAATGCCGGCTCCACCTCCTCCGTCCTCTCCAAGGCGGGTGAAGCTACGGTCGCCGGCTCACTTGCCACAGACCGGATCACTTCCAATCATTAGAGCGGGGTTTCCCAGGCGGACGGCAGCGGATAGTCCGTGACCAGCCGTTCATGCTCCTGGAGATCATAGGGCTCGATCGACAGATCGTCCCGACGCAACGGTTCTGAGCACATCGGGGAACAGAGGAAGTCGATGAGGGCTTGAGCCTTGTCCTGCGTCGCAAACCGGCAGAGCCCGTGTTCGGGCATGCCGGACGAAGGATGCCAGAACGCGAGGTCGATCGCGCTTCCCTGGTAGATGCCCAGCGTGCGGTGCCGCACCTGGAACCCACCTGGTAAATGAGACGATCGTTCAAGGGACATGCTACCGTCTTCTCCGCCGCTTGCGCCTGTCGACGCCGGCACTTGCGTTATGGGAACCGACTATTGGCGTGTATCCTCTCCGGCTCGCCGCCGTGAAGTCAACCGGATTCGCCTCTCCTCTGGATGACACCATCGTGGGTATTTTCGGCAGGCTGAGCCTCGAGAAACCTCCGGTTCGATAGACGACTTGCTGGCGTTCCGCTAGAATCCTGTTCCATGTCCGATCCCACCACGCCAGCCGGCTCTCCACCGGCCAGACAGGACGAGACTCACTCGGTTGTGAAAGCGGCCGGGATGATCGGCGTCGCCACGTTTTCCAGCCGCATCCTCGGCTTCATCCGTGACATGGTCCTGGCGAGACTGTTCGGTGCCACGCCGGCGGCCGACGCCTTTTTCGTCGCCTTTCGCATCCCCAGTCTCCTGCGCGAGCTGTTTGCCGAAGGCTCCATGTCCTCGGCCTTCATTCCTGTATTCACGGAATACCGGACGATGCGTACCAAACAGGAGGCGTGGGAGCTGGCCAGCGCCGTGTTCACGACGCTGTTGACGGTGGTCACATTCGTGACCGTCACGGGGATTCTGGTCGCGCCGTGGCTCGTGCAGCTGCTGGCTCCGGGATTTCAGGAGAGTCCGGACAAGCTCGCACTGACGACGCTGCTCGCGCGCGTCATGTTTCCGTATCTTCTCTTCATCAGCCTGGCTGCGCTGGCGATGGGGATTCTCAATTCCGTGCGGGCGTTCGCGGCGCCGGCGTTCTCGCCGCTTTTTCTGAATCTCTTCATCATCGTCGGCGCGCTGTTTGTATCGCCACGGCTTCCAGAACCGATCATCGGCGCGGCGATCGGCGTGGTGGCCGGAGGCGCGGCGCAGTTTGCCATGCAGCTCCCCAGTCTGAAGCTGCGCGGGCTATTGTTCGGCTTTCGATTCGCGCCGGGCCATCCAGGTCTGAAACGGATCGGGCTGCTGATGCTACCCTCGCTCCTCGGCCTGTCGGTCACACAGATCAATCTGACGGTGAGCACGGTGCTGGGCTCGTTCTTCGCCGGCGGCCCCACATATCTGTTCTACGGCATGCGCCTGATTCAATTCCCCCTGGGCATTTTCGGCGTGGCGCTGGCGACGGCGATTCTGCCGACTCTCTCGGCCCAGGCGGCGCAAGGGGCGCTGGGCGAGCTGCGGACGACGCTCGGATTCGGTTTGCGTATGATCCTCTTCATCATGGTTCCGGCGATGCTGGGTTTGATTCTGCTCCGGACGCCGATCGTGCACCTCTTTTTCGAACACGGGACGTTTACCGCGCATGATACGGACGAAACGGCTCTAGCGGTGCTCTGTTACTCAGTTGGCCTCTGGGCATTCGGGGGCGTCCGCGTCATCGTGGCGGCGTTTTATTCGTTGCAGGACACCAGGACTCCGGCCATCTCGGCGGCGATTGCAGTTGTGGCCAACATCCTCTTTTCGCTGGCCCTGATGTCTCCGCTCGGCGCGGCAGGCTTGGCGCTCGCCACCGCCTTGGCTGCCATGGTGAACGGAGGCATCCTGGTGGCGGTGCTCAATCGACGGTTGGGTGGCGTCGAATGGGGAGCCGTCGGGCAATCGGCTTTCCGCGTGATCGTGGCCTGTGCACCGATGACTATCGTCTGCTGGTGGACTGCTGGGGCAGCGATGTGGGCTGAGCCTGCTGGCTGGATCGCCAAAGCGGCGGTGCTCGTCGGCGTGATCGGCGTGAGCGTGGGCGGCTACCTCGGTAGTCATACGCTGCTGGGTTCCGAGGAACTCTCGGTGGTGCGCAACATGGTGAGCAGGAAGCTCGGCCGGTTGTCCGAAACAAAGGAGAAGTGATGCGGCGCGCACTCATTTTCAAATCGCCTTGGGGCTGGATGGGTATGTCAGAAACCTCGAGGGGGATCGACGCGATTGTGTTACCGATGGTGTCGAAACGAGCCGTCGAGACGGGGCTCCGCAGCGTAACGGAGGAGCCGTTCGAACCGGGTGGATCGGTCAGATTGGGGGTGGCACGCCGCCAGCTGCTCGAATATCTCGACGGCAAGCGGGATACCTTCGAAGTCTCGCTCGACCTTTCGCGAGGTACTCCGTTCCGGCGGCGGGTCTGGCGGGCGCTTCAGCGGGTACCTTACGGGAAGCTTCGCTCGTACCAATGGATTGCGGCCCGCGTGGGGGGACGACACTATGCCCGTGCCGTCGGCAATGCAGTCGGCGCAAATCCGCTCCCGATCGTGATTCCCTGTCACCGTATTGTGGCGCAGGATGCGTCACTTGGTGGGTTTTCCTGCGGTCTGCCCATGAAGCGCAAGTTACTGACGCTTGAGGGCACGCTCCGCTACCTGAAGCCACGTCGTTAGTGATGGGTCTCTGTTGACGAAGACCATGAAGCGATTCCACTGACGGTTGACAATCGCCGTGAGAGCCCTGCTTCAACGCGTCACGAATGCGTCGGTGGAAGTGGAGGGAACCGTCGTCGGGGCCATCGGCAGAGGGCTGTTGGTGTTGCTCGGGGTCGCGAAGGGTGACGGGGAGTCGGACGTCCACCGGGTCGTGGAAAAGATCCGCACGCTTCGGATCTTTTCCGATGACCGGGGAAAGATGAATCGGTCGCTCGCGGACACCGGCGGGGCCGTCTTGCTCGTGTCCCAGTTCACGCTGCTCGGTCGAACCGCGAACGGTCGTCGTCCCAGCTTTGACGAGGCCGCACCTCCCGACGAAGCCCGACGGTTGTACGAACAGGTTGCGAACGAGTTGCGGATGCAGGGCACGAGGGTTGAGACCGGAGTCTTTGCCGCGCACATGAAGGTGGCCCTGCTGAACGACGGTCCGGTCACGTTTCTGCTGGACAGCCGGGAGGACCGCGGCTGAGGGGCTCGATCTCAAGTCTTCGGGAGGGGCGCCGATAGAAGGAGCAGAGGGCAGGAACCGGCGCTGGCGGGGGATTTGCTATACTGGAAGCAGGCGGCTTCGGCCTTTGCGGGAGGTCCTGATGGGAACTCAAGTTTCTCCACAACATCCGCTCCGTCAGCTGTTCGTCGCACTCACCGAGAAAAGCTTTGCCGAACATCTCGGCTGGCCCGATCTCAAGGTGACCTCTTACGTTTCCAACCTGCTGGTGGACTTTACCCGGACCGATCAACTCTATAAGATCAGGAACCGCCATGATCAGCCGGTCGATACGGTCGTCGACCTGCTCTTCGAGTCGGAGGTGATGCTGGAGGCACGATCGTTGGATCGCGAACGTGACGTACATCGCCATATCGGGGACTTCACCCTGTTCATGGCCGGATTGTTTCCCGAATACCTCCGGCGGCTCAAATCCGCGGGGCTCATCTATCACAAGGATTTTCTCGTAGATTACGTGAAGACGGGCAAACGGTCCTATGGGATTGTCGCCAGGATCGGCCGTGACGATGCTGGGGACCATCCGCCCTTGTTTCAAAAACTGTCAGAGAATTTCGAACTCTGTGTCACCGGCCTGGGCTTTGTACGATCCGACCTGGACCGCATGCAGAATCCTGCGTATCAACGAGCCCGGAACCTGCTCTTGAATTGAAACCCACCGCTCCGATCATCCTCGCGCATGGAGGCGCCGGCGTCCGTGCCATGACCGCTCAGCAAGCGGCCGCGCTACGAGCCGCCCTGCAGGTCGGCCATCATTGGCTTGATCGCGGCAGCCCGGCGTTGGTCGCCGTGGAGCACACCGTTCGTGTCATGGAACGGAGCGGAGTGTTTAATGCAGGAACGGGATCCCATGTCCAGCTCGACGGTGTCAGACGGATGGATGCCTCGATTATGGAAGGGGAGGGCTTGCACGCTGGAGCCGTGGCGTCCGTCGAGGGCATCGTGCATCCAATCACGGCAGCGCGTTTGGTGATCGAGCATACAGATCATGTCCTGCTGGTCGGGACGGGCGCGACGACCTTCGCGAGGTATTTCCGGATGGAACGTCAACCGCGGCGACCTCACCGTCGCCCTGCGCACCGGGCTGGCGAGACCATGTCGCTCTATCGCAGGATGATGACCCGCGCGCTGTCCCTTCGTGAGTGCGCTGGCAAGGAGACGGTCGGCGCCGTAGCGCTGGACCGGTCCGGCACTGTCGCCGCCGGCGCATCGACCGGCGGAATCGAGCTTATGCTGCCTGGGCGCGTCGGCGACACGCCGATCATCGGGTGCGGGGTCTATGCCGACAATCGGGGCGGGGCTGTGTCGATGACGGGGGTGGGAGAAGGCATCATGCGCCTGGCGGTGGCGAAGGCAATCTGCGAGCGTTTGGCCGATGGAACGACGCCGGCAGCCGCGGCACGACTAGTGTTGAGGAATCTGGTTGCAAGGGTCAAGGGGGCTGCAGGGTGTCTGGTGCTCACGCCGAGCGGGCGATTCACCATCGCACATGTGACGCCCCGCATGGTTGCGGGGTGGTGGGATGGGGCGGGCGAGCCCAGGATCGGAGACTGCTTTCGATGAGCCAGAGTCTGTTTCATCTTGCTTTTCCGATTCACGACATCGAAGCTGCCGTACGCTTTTACGTGGATGGGCTTGGGTGCACCGTCGGACGTCGGTCAAAGCAGGCAGTGACACTGGGGCTGGCGGGCCACCAACTTGTCGGCCACCTCGTGTCGGAGCAGACCCCGGGGCAGAAGGGTATCTACCCACGGCATTTCGGTTTGATCTTTCTCTCGCAGAGCGAGTGGCAAGCTTTGGCTGATCGGGCGAAGGCCAAGGGACTGCTCTTCTATCAGCAGCCACGGGTGCGATTTCCAGGGACACGCATCGAACACCGCACGTTTTTCCTCGAAGATCCTTCGCACAATCTCCTCGAATTCAAACACTACACGCACGAATCAGCCATCTTTGGCGAGCACGAACATGACCGGATCGGTGATACCGCATAATCTCGCTGCCGTTCAAGTTGATTTCTAATAGTCGTATCTGATCCCTCCGATCACAAGCAGTGGCGTGCCGAGGGTTTTGATCGACCCTGTTTGTGTGGCGATATACCGCCGGTCGGTCAGATTTTCGGCGTTCAGGAAGAGCCGCGCTCCCTTGAACACCGTCCGTTGCAGAGAGGCATCGAGCACGACAAAATCGGCGATCGGCTGGGTGTTGGCATCGTCGGCGTATTGGCGTGAAAGATAGCGAACCTGAACGGTCAGGTCTGCCAGCCGAGGGTGACTCACCGAGAAACCGGCCGTCACCTGATGGCTGGAGACATGGGGGACAAACTTGCCCTCTCGGCCGGGATTACCGGGGAACTCAGCAATCACCGAATGGACATAGGCATACCCAAGCTGGAAGGAAAGCGGGGTGAGCGGACGCCATGTGAGAGCCGCTTCCCCTCCAGCGGTTCTCGTTCGTCCCACGTTCTGGCGTTGAGCTAACAGAGGGCCTTGGGTGACGAACAGGATCTGATCCTTTACCCATTCAACATGTCCGGAGACTCTCCACCCGAGACCCAGGCCATGCGTGTCACCGCCTTCAATCTTGGCATCGATGCCGCTGAGCCGTTCAGCTGATAGCTGGTCGTTGGCCGCAAAGGTGAAACCGCTGAACCCGAAGCTGCGGTAGAGCTCGTTCAAGGTGGGTGCACGGAATGCTTGGTAAGCTGAAGCGCCAAGCCGAAACCATTCTCCCGCCCGATAGAGCACGGACAATTTGGGATTGACCACGCTGATGGTACGGGCATCGGGGAAGGTAACAGTCCCGTTTGCGGTTTCCGTCCTGGCGTTGAATTGCGCCCACCAGTCCGAACGCACGCTTGGAGTGATGGTCAAGGCGTCCACTGGCTGGTAGATCCATTCCACAAAAGCCCCGCCTCCTAATTGCTGTCCCCGCGCGAGGGTAGTGCCCGCTGGGCCTACAGCGGCAAACAGGGCGTCGCCTGACTGAGCAAGGATTGTCCGAACGTCGGCTCCCAACACGAGCTTATGCTGGCGAGACGAAGGACTGGTCCATTGCAGCGAGCCACCGAAATCATTGCTGGGAATGGTTTGAATGCGGTCTTGGAACTCGCTCAAGCGAAGTGTGCTGCTGGGCGCAATCTGTGAAGTCAGATTCCGAAACGTCTGCCATTGGCCGAACAGAGAGAGCTCATAACGGCCGCTTCGCGTCGATTCACCAGTAAGGCTGAGCGTGGTGGTGCCGATCGTGCGGGTCGCGAGACTCAGGGGAGTGCCGAAGGGGCGGTCTTCGTCGAACCAGGTGCCGCTGAGCCGAAGCAAAGTGTTGGAGGATAGCCGTGTCGCAATGGTCCCCGTGAAGTGATGATGACGGGACCCGTTAGGCCGGTCGATGGGACCCCGCTGATCGGCCGGCAAGGCAATGAAACCGTCGCTGTGATACCAACGGTAGCTGACTGTCATTCCAATCAGATCGGTTCCGAGGCGAGCAGAGACAGCCTGCGTGTAGGTGTCGTAGTTCCCGGCCTGGCTGTCAAGCTTGAACGTGGAGCCCGCGAGAGGAGACTCCGAGAACAATTGAACCACTCCGCCCATTGCCCAGGTTCCGTACAGGTTCGATGCTCCGCCTGGAACGACTTCGATCCGATCGATCCGGTCTGGAACAAGACCCCAGTTGATCCATCCGCCGAATCCATCGTTGAGTGGGACGCCGTCGAGCAGCACCAAGGCTCTGCGGGGTCCGAGCCCTCGCAGGGTGAGGGTCTGTGCCGTGGGATGATTGTACCGACTACTCAAGAGGCTGGGTTGGACGCCAGGAACTGTACGTAAGAGATCGTCGATCTGATGGCCTCCGGAGAACGGTGATCGATCGATCTGATCCCTCGTCAGCACGGTGGCTGACTGGGCGATCGACTCCAACCGCTCAGGCGTCTTGGTCGCGGAGACGATTACAGGAGCTGTCAGAAGACCGTTGTCTTCGTTTTCCGCAAAAGCGGCCGGGGAGTGACTTGCGATGAGCCACCAACAGGAAAGGGATTGGAGAACAATGAGACCTCGAGCGTCCATGTAGCCAGCACACTCGCTAGGGTTCAAGGCTAGATGCACGTGTCGAAACCTTGTGCATCCAGCGAAGGATGCGTTGGTGGCGGCGCGTGAGCGCGGCGGTTTTTCTGATAGGGTCGTACCGTTGAGGCGATGGCAAGATGGCCGCCAGCCAGGCTGCTTCATCCGCCGTGAGCGCATCGGCAGATTTTCCGAAATGATGGCGAGCCGCCGCCTCCGCGCCATAGACTCCGCGGCCCCATTCCGCGACGTTCAGGTACAGTTCAAGGATACGTTCCTTGGTCAGGCGGTGCTCAAGCGACCGGGTGATCAGGGCCTCTCGCGCCTTCCGAAACAGGGAACGTTCCGAGGAGAGATAGAGGTTCTTCGCCAGCTGTTGCGTAATCGTGCTTCCTCCCCGTTTCATTTCCCCCGCTTCGAGATTTTCGATGGCGGCGTCCTTGATGCCCTCCCAGTCGAAACCCTCGTGAATAAAAAATGAGGCATCCTCCGCCGCAACCACGGCGCGCTGCAAATGGGGTGAGATCCGTCCCAGCGGCACCCAGATCCATAGCCGTGAGGCGCTGCGTCCTTGCCCGGAGGCCTTGGCCAGCCGGCTCTCCATGAGTGCGGTTGACGTCGGGTTGTGCCGCCCCAGCGTGCTGACGTCCGGAAGAGTGATCAACCACGTGAGTGCCAGTCCGCCGAAAGGAAGGCCGATGAGCAGTGTGCTCCAGAGGAGGAGGCGGGCGAATGTCGAGCGGGTTGACTTAGCCATGCGAGGTACGTATGTGTAACGTCGTGGACACCAGGGGGGACGCTCAGGTTTCTCGCCGCGATTCCTGTCCCGTGAACATTATGACGGCATGAAAATCTACGGGGCTGAGTTTATCAAAAGTTGCGTCTCCCCAGAACAGTTTCCTCCCGGCGATCTTCCGGAGATCGCCTTCGTGGGGCGTTCCAATGTGGGCAAGTCTTCCCTGATCAATTCGCTTCTGAATCGGCGTGACCTCGCGAAAGTCAGCCGGACACCGGGAAAGACAAGGGCGGCGAATCTATTCCTGATTTCGACCTCCGACTACGATCTGTCGCAGTTCTACCTGGTGGATCTACCGGGGTACGGGTTTGCCAAAGTCTCGCAGTCGATCCGTGCGCAATGGGCGCCCTTGATCGAGACGTATCTCAGGAACCGGACCGTCCTGCTCGGTGTCGTGCTTCTGGTGGAGAGCCGGGTGGTGACCGGCCAGGATCGCCAGACGGTGACCTGGCTCCGTTCCATCGGGCGGAATCTCATTCTCGTCGCGACGAAAGCCGATAAGCTGAAGCCCAGCGAACGTGTGCGCGTTTTCCGACAAACACATCGGGACCTGGGATTGGAAGAAGGCGAGATGCTGATTCCCTATTCCTCGGTGACCGGCGACGGGCGTGACCGGGTCTGGGGAGCCCTGCGGGATCTGGCTAGAACTTGATCTCGATATGGGCCTTGTTCTTGAGCCCGTTCAGCCAGGTTTGGTAGACGTCTTCGCTCTTCTGCTGAAAGATGAGCCCTTGAATTTCAAACTTTACATCGTCAAACGGGCGGAACTGCCTGGGGCTCTTCTCCTCCACGCGGATGATATGAAATCCTTCCGGGCTTTCGATGATGTCCGAAATGCCACCTGGCACGAGAGTGGCGATGGCCCGTTCGATGGCCGGGAGAAACTCGCCCTGCCGCACCAATCCAAGGTGCCCGCCCTGTAACGCATTGGGTGCATCTGAATAGCGAGCGGCGACATCCGCAAACTTCTCGCCGTGCTTCAAATCTTCCATGGCCTGTCGGGCCTTGGTCAGAGCTTCGGCCACCTCATCCGGAGCACGAGGCTGAATAAGGATCTGGCTTAGCGTGTACTCCTCCGGAAGCGCGAAGCGGTCGCGATGAGCGTCGTAGTACCGCTTCATCTCGGATTCCCCGACCGTGATTGTGCTCCGGACGACGACATCCACCACTCTTGCGAGCGTCAGCTGATCTCGTACTCTCTTGACGTCGAGCGGGTTGGAGAGGTCGACGGTTTCCCCCCGCTGCTTCATTTGTTCGGCGGCTTGCTTCACTTCCTGGTCGGAAATCTCGATTTTCTTCGTCTTGGCCTCTTGCAGTTGCAATTTCCGCTCGATCATTCTTGTGAGGGCCATGGATTCGGCCAGTTTCAATCGCTGAGCGAGGTCCTCTCCGGGGTGCTGGCGCGCCATGCGTACTCGCTCCGGCTCGACCTCGCGCCGCACTTCCGAGAGCATGATCAGGTCGGAATTCACCACGGCGACGATGCGATCTTCCAGATGGGCGGCCAAAAAGTCAGGTGGCAGCATGAACATCGCGATCAAGGCCAGAGCGACCGTGACACGGAGAGACCGGTCCTGGCTGTCCAGCGGCTTCATGGATTTCTGTATCCTTTCCTGAATGGCTGAGCACGGGAAACCGAGGAATTTTACACGAAACGAGTCTGACTTGGGGAGGGTGAAAACGGTTACGGTTTGCCGGTGTCTTCGGTGATATAGCGGGAGGCGTCGGCGAGGCGAACGGTGGCGTTGGCCCGGATGTCAGCGATGACTTCCTCAAACCGTTTCCGGCGCTTGTCGGCCAATAGTTCCTGACGGAGTCGCTCCTGAATCGCGAGATCGGCTTGGATGATTTCCTTGTCGAGCGGGGTGACCATCACCAGATAGTACCCGTCGGTCGTCTTGATCGGTGCGCTCACGAACCCCGGCTTTAGGGTATGCACGACGGCATCTACTTCGGGGACGACCAACCCTCTTCGGTAAGGGCCCAGGTCGCCGCCCCTCGCTCGCGTTTTCTCGTCGATCGAATAGCGCTGCGCGAACTTGGCGAAGTCCCCTCCCCGGTTGACTTGCGTTTCGAGATCCTTTGCGGCCGGATAGTTCGGCAGCAACATCTGGGACACTTGGACTTTGAGGGGGTCCAGGAGTTCCTGCGCATGACTCTCATAGTAGGCGTCCAACTCGGCTTTCGTGAGTTCCACCTTGGACTGGAGCTTGCCCTTCAACAACTCGTCGAGAATCAATTGCTCCTTGTATCGCTGGGCCTTGTCGCGAATCCCTTCGTTTTGGTCGAGACCCCGGCGGCGTGCCTCCTGCATCAACAGCTCTCGCGTAATGAGCTCGTCCAGGAACCGCCGCTTGCCGCCTTCCTTTTCATAGCGGGAACGGGTCGCTTCGGACAGCTCGTTCCATCGCATGTCGAACTCCGCTTGCGTGATCGCCCGTCCGTTCACCAGGGCGACGACTGGCTCCTCCTGCTGCGTCGTGCAACTCGCCAGCGGGAGCCCTAGACCGGCCAGGAGGGCGGCGATGAGCAGCGGAGTCCGCAGAGTGCCGCGATCGGCGATGAGGGAAGGGGATGACGTCATGAGCCGCGGGATATGAGGATCTCAATCACGATGGAGGCGCATCCTGTTCTGTTGTGTTGGTATCACAGCGGGTGAGGCTTTGCAAGGTTGTGTTGAGTTCCGAGAAAATCGCAGGCCAGTCTTCGTGCAGCATCTGAATTTCAAACGAGAGAGGGCTCAGGAAGCGCAGGCGTTTCTTGAACCGGTCCATCAGACGGCGGACGGCCTCATCGGGAATTGTCGCTTTCGGACTCAACGCCATCCTGACCGACTGGTGATGCACCTCGATGGAGGCCAGGCGCAGCCGTTTGGCCTGGATCCGCAGGTGCATGACCTCGAGCAGTCGTTCAACCGGCTCCGGAGGTAGCCCATACCGGTCCTGGATCTCCCCGTGCAACAACGCCAGCTCGCCGACCTGGGCGCATGTCGTGAGCCGTTTGTAGAGCGACAGTCGTTGATGCGGGTCGGCCACGAAGTGTTCGGGGATAAACGCCGATACCGGGAGTTGCAGTGTCGGGTCCGGGTCATCCTCTACGACGTGACCTCTGAGCCGCTGGACGGCCTGCTCAACCATTTGCATGTAGAGATCGAGGCCGACGGCGGCGATGTGGCCCGATTGCTGTTTGCCGAGTAAATTGCCCGCGCCGCGAATCTCGAGGTCGGCTGCGGCGATGCGGAATCCTGATCCGAGTTCGGTGAACTGGAGAATTGCGATCAGCCGTTTCTGGGCGTCTCCCGTGAGCGTCCCCTCATCGGGAATCAGGAAGTAGGCAAAGGCCTGTTCCCCTCCGCGTCCGACGCGCCCGCGCAACTGGTACAGCTGTGCTAGCCCGAACATGTCGGCCCGATTCACGATGATCGTGTTCGCGTTCGGCACGTCAAGTCCCGACTGGATGATGGCTGACGCAATCAGGACGTCCGCCTCCCGCTTGAGAAACTTCAGCATCACCGCTTCCAGCGGCTTGGCATCCATCCGGCCGTGCGCCATCACCATCCGGGCTTCCGGTACCAGGTGTCGCAACCAGGCTCCGATCCGTTCCATGGTCTCGACCCGGTTGTGTACGAAATAGACCTGGCCGCCCCGGCCCAGTTCACGCATGATCGCGTCCCGCACCACCTTGTCGCTCGTGCGCAGGACCTCCGTCTTGATCGCCAGACGGCCGGCGGGCGGCGTATCGATGATGGACAGGTCACGGACGCTCGACATGGCCATCTGCAAGGTGCGTGGAATGGGGGTGGCGGTCAGTGTCAGGACATCGACCTGTGTGCGGAGCTGCTTCAGCCGTTCCTTGTGTTTGACGCCGAACCATTGCTCCTCGTCGACGATGACGAGCCCGATATTCCGGAACGCGACGTCTTTCTGGAGCAGCCGATGGGTGCCGATCACCACGTCGATTGATCCGGCCGCGACATCGCGGAGGATCGCGCGCGACTCTTTCGGCGATTGGAATCGCGAGAGCAGAGCCACCTGGATCGGGAAGGGGGCGAACCGCTCGGAGAAATTGTCGAAGTGCTGGTGGGCCAGCAACGTCGTCGGTACCAGCACCGCGACCTGCCGGCCGTGTTCCACGGCCTTGAAGGCGGCCCGCATGGCCACTTCTGTCTTGCCGTACCCGACATCGCCGCAGACGAGCCGGTCCATCGGCCGCATCGACTCCATGTCCCGGACGATGTCTTCGATGGCTTTCAACTGATCGGGTGTCTCCTCATACTCAAAAGCCGCCTCGAATTCGTGATAGAGCATGCCCGACGATCCATAGGCATTTCGCTTCACCAGCTCACGGCTGGCGTAGAGCTCGATCAGTTCCTGGGCCATCTCCTCGATATCCTTCTTGACCCGTGCCGTGGTCTTTGCCCAGCTCCCGCCGCCGAGACGATCGAGACGCGGGATGTGGCTCTCGGCGCCGCTGTATCGCTGGACTTGACTCAGCCGGTCGAGCGGGACATAGAGCGTGTCTCCGCCAGCGAATTCCAGGATCAGATAATCGCTGTCAAAATCCTGGACGGCCAGGCGCTTGAGCCCGCGGTACTTGGCGATTCCGTGTTGTACATGGACGACATAGTCGCCCACGTTGAGATCCTCCAGCGAGGAGAGAAACGTGGCAGTCCGGCTTTTGGGCTGCGGCTTGTGGCGTATCCCCTTCGCGAACAGCTCTTCTTCCGTCAGTAGGGCGAGACGAAGTTTCTCGGAAAGAAAGCCCGACGAGAGATCGCCTTGCAACACGCAGAAGGGGAGCCTCTCCGCACTCCGGCGCCCCCAGGCCGAGGGTTTCCATTCTTGGGCCGGCAAGTCATGCTCCCGCAACAGCGCCAGCAGGCGGTCGACCTGCCCATGGCTTCGCGCGACCAGGACGACCCGATGGCCGGTGCGGAGGCCCTCTATCAGCGTCAGTGTCTGGCTGAAAGGCGTGCCCCGGATGCCCAAGCCGATGCTGGCTGGCGTCTGGCCGGCAAACGACCATGTCGGTGTCCACGATTCGTCCGGTGCCGCGAACGGTTCCGCGGCCACCATCGGCCAGGGTTCAGCTTCCCGTTGAAGTTCTTCCCAGGTCAGGAAGAGTCGTTCCGGAGAAGGATAGGGTCGCGCGGTGTCACGGGCCGCGTGCCGGAGATAGCCGTCCTCGATACGCTCCCAGGCCGCGTCACAGGCTGCCCTCAACGTGCTTGGTTGATCCAGGATGAGACACGGAGGAGCAGCGAGATAATCGAACAACGTGTCCATCCGTGGATAGAGGTCGGGGCTGTACCACTCGGCATCCGGAGGAATCGGCGTAAGTGCATCCGCGTCGTCGGCGGGCCGGAGAAACTCCCGCGCCGGCAGGACCCAGCTCTCCTTCAATTTGTCGACCGAGGTCTGGGTGGCAGGATCGAACAGGCGAATCGATTCGACGGTGTCGCCAAGCAGTTCAAGACGGATCGGGTTGGCGTAGGCGGTCGAGAAAATATCGACGATGCCTCCCCGGAGGCTGAACTCGCCGGGAATTTCCACGACCGAGACACGGCGGTATCCCATGCAAAGGAGGCCGGACGTGAGCGGTTCCCGTTCGCAGGTGCCGCCCGAGATGAATCGAAGGACGGTCTGTTCGAAGGTCGTGCGTGGAATCAGACGATGCATGGCAGCGGCCACGGACGTGACAACCATGGCCGAGGGAGTGGTGAGCAACTGGTGCAGCGTCGTCATGCGGCGTGCGACCAAACTGACGTGCGGCGCCGTTTCCTCGTAGGGCAGCGTCTCCCATTCTGGGAACCATGCCAGCCTGTCGACCGGTTCTTCCATGAAGTTGTGAAAGAATCGAAGATCATTGAAAATCCGCTCCGCCGTTTCTTCGGTGGCGGTCAGGACCACCCACGGTCGAGACAGGTCTGCGGTATTCTGTCGGGCCTGGGCCAGCAGGGTCAGCGTGCAGGGGAGCGTCGAACCATGCATCCCTGTCAGGCAGACACGGGCCGGCGTGCGGCTGAGGGCCGAGCTGAGAGAGGCGAGCCACGGGAGTGATGGAGCGTTAGTCTCGGGCACGAATCACGGGGTAGTTGACCGGATGCGCTGGACGAGCGCGGTAGTGGACATGCCGGGCACCAGCGGAATAGTCCGCACGAGGCCGCCTCGGTTCTCGACGACTTCACGACCGACAATCGTGTCGGGAGTCCAATCGCCTCCCTTAACCAGCACGTCCGGTTGAATGGCGGTGATGAGCCGTTCAGGATCAGGTTCTGCAAACAACACGACGAAATCCACACAGCTCAGGGCGGCCAGTACTTCCGCTCGCTGGGCCTCCGGCACGATCGGCCGGTCCGACGCTTTCTCCAGGCCGCGGACCGAATCGTCGGTGTTGACACCAACCACGAGCAGATCGCCTAGCGATCGTGCCGCCTGGAGATACCGTGTATGGCCGATATGCAGGAGGTCGAAACATCCATTGGTGAATACGATGCGTTTGCCCTTGCCGCGTTCACTGCGGAGCAGGGGGAGGAGCTGTTCCATCGGCAGAACCTTAGTCGACATAGCCCCACATCATGCGGGAGGTCGAAGGTTGAGGTCAAGGTTGGGGGGAGAAGCCTGAGGGCCTCAAGGCTGGACGATAATGGACCGATGCAGCATACGGGTGTGGGTTCGACTAACGAAGAGGCGGCCACCGACCGGCTCATCTTCAACGGACTGCGAGAATTGGCGGGTGACGAGGCTCCGGACTTCCTGCCCACCCTCGTCGGTCACTTTCTGGAAGATGTTCCACTCTCGATAGAACAGATGCGGCAGGCGATAGGCCGCAACGAGCTCGCGCGCGTGGCCCATCGGCTGAAGGGCGGTGCCGCCAATCTTGGTGCACTGGGGATGGTACAGCTCGGTGAGCAGATCAGCGTCGCGGGGGGCGGGCACGGCGCCAGAACGAGTACGCACATTACTGGATGAACTGTCGCGGGAATTCGAGCGCGTGCGGGTTCAGTTGTCGCGGGAAGTGATCACGGCGAAGGAGACTCTTCCCTTGACCGTCAGGGGGGGAATCCAATGCGGGAAAAGAAGCAGCCTGATAGGGCTTGGGATACCGTCCGGCGAGGGCTTACCCCCACGCGAGCGTCAGTTGCTCGGGTGCCCTGAGGCTCCGCGCCGGTTGACGAGGCGAGTTCTGCCTCTCTGCCTGATGAAGGGCGGAACGAACGGGCTGTCCGGGCGCCGGTCCGTTCGGAGAGCCGAGTTCCTGCAGCGAACCACGACAGACACCGCAGTGATGCTGAGCTGGCTCGATCGTCTTCCGTTGTCGGCGGTAGATGCGGCCGCAGCCGGTGCAGCGCCAGGCAAAACGCGCCAAGGCCAGCACTTCTTTCTGCAGCGAGTGGTAGGTGGTCACAGCCACCTCGCCTGAACGATTGATCTCCGTCATCTTCCGCACGAAATCCAGGCCGTGATTCGGGCGCCGCTTCAGCACGTCGAACTGCCATTGGTGAATCATCTCATGCGCGAGGGTGTTGAGCAGTTCCTGTTCCGCGTTGGGGGTTCGTTTAGCAAGCCGCTCGAACAGCGGGAGAGAAAGGCGAATCTCGCGCCGAGTTCCGTCCGTGGCGAGGGCGAAGGGTTGAGGCGCTCTCGGCCCGCCGCGACTGGCAAACATCCCGACCGACGAAGTGAGGCGCCGACTCCAGACGATGGGGATTGGCGACAGTAAGCCGGAAAAATAGCGGGTGTTCAGGTTACGCCACCGGGCCCGCAACCCGTCCGACGACAGATCGCCTGCGGTGACGGAAATGGCAAGCTTCGGTGTCACCCCAGTTCTTCCATCACCGCCGCGGCGAGCAGCGGCAGCATGATTTCATGGTGTCCGGTCAAGGAATATCCCTGTCCGCCCTTCTGTGTGGGGCGCCGGACCACATTGGTCTGCGGGCGGTAGTGGGAGAGAAAATCCATGTTCACGGTCGTAATGTGCACCAGGGCATGGCCGAGATTGCGCCCCAACGATACCGTCTTCAGAAAGACTTCGGGCAGAATCACGGCCGATCCCATGTTCAGGTAGACGCCGCCTTCCATCCCTGCAACCACTGCGGCCAAGCGGCGGAAATCAAGCAGGGAGGTGGCGCCGATGGCCGCTCCGTCTGCGGAGGGATGCATATGAATGATGTCGGTGCCTAACGCGACATGAACGGTGACGGGCAAGCCCAGACGAGCGCCGGTCGCCAGAATGCTCGTGGCCCGGTTCGGAAATTGCCCGGCGGTCTGATTGAGGTAGTTCCCGATCGCTTCGCCGAGCCCCTCTCCGGCTGCGGCGCCGTGGCGGATGGCTTCGTTGAGCATGCGTCCCGTTTCTTCCGCCATGCCGAATCGACCGTTGTCGATTTCCGCGTCAACTTCTTCGGATGTGTGGCCCATGAGAGCCAATTCAAAATCATGGATGATCCCGGCCCCGTTCATGGCGATGGCGGTGATGATGCCCCGGGTCATGAGGTCCGTCAGAATCGGAGAAAGGCCCACCTTGATGACGTGGGCCCCGACGCCGGCGATCACGGGTCGCCCCGTTCGATGGGCGATCGCAATGGCCCGGGCGACAGCGCGCAACGTCTTGACCGCCAGGATGTCGGGCAGGTTGGCGTAGAACGTTGCAAACGAGCCGCCGCGCTGCCAGGGCGTGGCGAGATCGGACAACTGTACCTTGCTGTGGCGTTTCTTCAACGGATAGGTCTTGAGGTCCGATACATTGATCGGAGGGACCAAGGGAGGCGCGGGGCGCTTCGGAGGAGTCCGGTCAGGACGTTTGGCCAAGGAGCTGTTCCTCTACGAGTTCACACAAGACATGGCCCAGAGTGATGTGGCTCTCTTGAATCCGGGACGTGACGGTCGAGGGGACCAGGAACGGAAAGTCAGCCAATGCCGCGAGTCCGCCGCCGGCCGCACCGGTCCACGCGATGGTCGTCAAGCCACATTCACGGGCCGCGGCGGCGCCCTTCAGGACATTGGGGGAATTCCCGCTGGTGCTGATCGCGATGGCGATATCGCCCTTCTGACCGTGCGCCCGTACCTGGCGGGCAAACAGTTCGTCGTAGCCGTAGTCGTTCGCGATACAGGTGATAGCGGCAATGTCGGTGGCGAGCGCGATCGCCGGCAGCGGTGTGCGGTCCCGCTGGTATCGTCCGACGAATTCCGCCGCGATGTGAGCGGCGTCGGTGGCGCTGCCGCCGTTGCCGAACAGGAGAACTTTGTGTCCCTCGCGAAAGGCCCGCGCGATAAGCCTGGCGACCTGTACGATGCGCTCCGCATGCTCGCGGGCAAACTGTTCTTTGACGCGTGCGCTGTCGGCGAATGCAGACAAGACCGAGTCCTTCATGGGCGCGATTCTAGGCGAGGTGATCTATCGTGTCAAACAAAGGCGCAGATCTGTGGTCGGGTCGTCCGTCGAATTGAACAGCTCAGGGGGCGATGGTATAGTCCGCACGCGATGGCACAAGATCAACCGGTGAAAACCCTCGTGCTGGCGCTGGTGGACGAACCCACGGCGGCCGTCTATTCGATTAACCGGCTCAAGCCCGATGCTCTTTGCCTCGTGCTTCCGGAGGCCGGCAAAGCCTTGGTGGAATCCGCGGTGCAGCCGAAGATCGAACAGATGCCGCGGCGTTGGGACTGGATTGTGCTGACGGCTAGCGGCGAAATCACCGACTGCTATCAGACTCTGGGCCGGATGCTTCCGGATCTTCTGCGAACCTGGGATGTGCAGCCCGGAGAGCTGGTCGTCGATCTCACCGGCGCGACGCCGGCGATGGCAGGTGCACTGGCGGTGGTGACCCTGCCGTGGAGTTCCCGGCTCGTCGCGCTCGTTCCCTCGCGTGAGGGCCGGCAGGACGAGACGATCGCCATCGATGGAAAGGGATTGGTCTGGACCCAGAGCAACCTCTGGGACGAGGCAGCGACCGTCTCGCGACGGGAAGGCTGTGAGTTGTTCAACCGCGGGCTGTTTCCGTCCGCTGCCAAACTGTTCCGCGACCTGGAGACGCGGGTTAGTGGCGGACAGAAGCCCCTCTACCGGGCGTTCACCGATCTGTCTGAAGGGTACGACCTGTGGGAACGGTTTCACTATCGTCAGGCCTGGGAGAAACTGAAAACGGCGACAAAGGCGCTGGAGATGGCTTCGCTGTGGGGCGGGTCGCCCGGGTTGAAAGCCCTGCCGGCGCCGATCAAAGCGAACGCAGGTTTCCTTGAAAAGCTCGTCCTCGATCCGGCGGAGGTGAAGGAGTTTCTCGCGTTGGATCTGCTGGCGCATGCGTCCCGGCGGCTGCATGTGGCGCGCGATCCCGAAGCCGCAATGATCGCGCTGATCCGAGCGCTCGAGGCCTTCGCCCAGCACCAATTGTTCAAGGCGCACCGCATCAAAAGCTGGGACGTGCGGCCGGATCAGCTTCCACAGGCGCTCCAGGAAACCTGCCGAACCTGCTATCTGGAGGATATCGACGGCAAGTACAGGCTCCCCCTGCAAGCCCAGTTCCGAGTCCTGGCGGGGCTGGGCGATCAATTAGGACAATCGTTCCTGCGTGAGTGGCCGACGATGAAGCCGCTGCTCGATGCCGCGAATCATGCGGTGCTGGGGCATGGCTTCGATCCCGTCAGATCGGAGCGGATTCAGCAGCTGTACGATGTGGTGGTGAAGTTGACCGGGATGGCCGATTCGTCGCTGCCGAAGTTCCCGGTGTTGAACCTTTAGCGCGGCAAGCGGGACTGGCGCGACATGCGAGACGTACAATCGTCCGGCGAGTCGCGCACGTCTCACCTGCCTCGCGGGTAACGGCCATGGATATCCGCATTTACTACGAAGACACCGACTGCGGCGGGGTGGTGTATTACGCCAACTACCTGAAGTACTTCGAGCGCGCCCGCACCAGCTATCTGGAAGAGCGTGGCCTGTCCGTTGCCGGGCTCATGAACGGCGGGACGGTGTTTGTAGTGGTGCATGCCGAAGTGGACTACCGCTCGCCGGCCCGGTACGGCGATACGTTGGTAATCGACACGGTGATGACCGAGATGAGCGCCGCTTCGTTGACGTTCGAGCATATTGTAAGAGAGAAATACAGCGGTCGGGTAATCGTGGAAGGCTCAGCCCGTCTGGCGGCAACGGATGCAACCGGGAAGGTCCAACGCCTGGACAAGGCGACCGTCGCTGCGCTACAGTCACAACCGCATTCTGCAGAGAGACGTCGCCCGTAAAGTGCGATCCGTGGAGCTGGCGGCCGTTCGACTCTTCCCGCGAGAGACGAACGACGTTTCACGACATACGCCCTGTCCGGCAGTCGTCCAACGATCAGCGAGACGCCTTGGCCTAGCGGCTGCTCTCAGCCAAGACCTCATCGCTCCGTCGTACCGTGCCTTTTTGATGAGAGAGTAGCAAAGCATCATGATGAAAGGAGTGTACCTATGAGCCAGCAGATTCCCGGTTATACCTATGGCACCCAGTCGGTCGGCCGGTCCCCTGTGACACCGGCCGATTTTGAGTTGATGAAGAAGAGCGCCCTGTTCGGCGAGGAGGATGTGAAATACCTGCGCCTCTCGCACGACGTGGTGAAAGACCAGGTCGAGGCCATTCTGGATGTGTGGTACGGGTTCGTCGGATCCCAGCCGCATCTGCTCGCATCCTTCCTCGGCAAGAGCGACGGCAAGCCGCAGGGCGACTACCTGAGCGGAGTCCGCAAGCGCTTCGGCCAGTGGATCCTCGACACCGCCCGTGCCGAGTACGATCAGAAGTGGCTCGACTACCAGCACGAAATCGGTTTGCGACACCATCGGACGAAGAAGAACCGGACCGACAACGCCACGGCGAGCGATATTGTGCCGTTTCGCGATCTCTTTGCGCTCATTTTCCCGGTGACCTTTACGCTGAAGCCTTTTCTCGCCAAGAAGGGCCACTCGGCTGAGGATGTCGACAAGATGTACAACGCATGGGTGAAATCCTGCCTCCTGCAGCTGACGCTCTGGAGCCACCCGTACATTAAGTCGGGCGACTTCTAGTCACGCACCGTTCGGGCTTGGGGGACACTCTGGTGAGTAACCGAGGCGTCACTCGGAGAAATCCAGAATGTCCCCGTTCTTTTCTGCTCTCCTATCAACAGCCTGCTATGCGACGAACTGTTCCAGAATCTCCAGAGCTTGAGCCTGTCCGAAGTGTCTGATCAGGTGTCGATAGCCGGGCGATACGAGCCCGCCAAGATTCGGCGTCTCTGGATTGATGGCCTCTCGAACCAGGGCCAGGTCCTCTTGTGAAATGTCGATCCCTTTGGATCGTGCAAAGAGGATGACGGCCAGTCGGACCGATTCGTTCCCAAGGAGACTGCGGATGGTGTCGGCCAGTTGCCGGGCGGTTGCCTGGCCATACAGCACTCTGATGGTATGGCTGAGCATCCTCGGTGGGGAGGTGATCGACCCGTTGTTCAGGAGATCGGTGACGACCGCCGTAATCGTCGCAGGGGTGTCGCCAAGGTCCCGCCTGATGGCCAGGGCCAATCGTCTCGGCAGGCGGGGCAGTGAGCGGACATCCCGGACGATTCCGAGTGCCAAGCCGGGGACGACGTGGGTGATCGCAGCAAGGGCATCGACCATATTGCCGAAGAACTGGCCGGTCGATAAGAGTTGAGCGGTTTGCCGGGCTTGTTCGTCCTCAACGGGAAGGTGAGCGAGTGCCTCGGCGATGGTTTCTTCCGTCAATGGAAAGGGCCTGATCTGTTGGTTCTGACTCGTCGTTCTGGCGCCAAGCGCGAGGAGAGTGAGCAGACCGGGCAAATGCAGGCCCTGGCACAATGACAGGATATTTCGCACCTCGGTTCCAGAAAGGCGACTCTCATGTACCGCTCTTGAAAGATCATGTTCGAGAGTCGCCAACTCGCCGTGGAGTAATTCTTGAAGAGGGTCGGCCATGTTTTGCGCGCACCGTAGCGAGAGGGGCCTGTGTCGGAACCTATCTAATTCCCGGCCGTTCCCTTGAGGGTGTGGTTGACCTCAAGATATCGATGGACGATGTCGGTCATGTAATCCAGCAGGTTCCGATCAGTTGCTCCGATTGAAAAGGCACCGCCTACTGCGCTCGCGCTTCGCCGTACCCTGGGGGTTGCGATGATTTGCCCCGTCGTGGAGTCCGTTAACTTCACATCCATATCGATGAAAGACTCCCCCATCAACGCCCCAGCAAAAAAACGAGCGCCACCGCTTACGACCCTCAACTCTTGGATTTTCGGCTCGATGACCAAGACTGATCCACTCGCGGTCAGTCCTTGTTGTGCGCGCCAGCGCTCAAGGAGCGGGGTAATACGAGCATTCAGTTTGGCTCCGAGGTCCTGGGAGACCTGCACCTTTGCCTCGTCTGCCGACACACCGGTGCTCATCGCTATGGGTCGTAGCTCATAATTACGAAACTCTGAGAGCGGTTTCAGCGGAGGAGCGAGGCGAGCGACCTCTTGATCTGCGACAGTGGCACGTTTCGCCGGATCGGACGCGCAGCCTATAACCGCAAGGACTACTAGAGCGACAGCAAAGTGTCTCATGTTCGAACCTCCTTTGACGAATAGAGAAAGGTCAAAACACGGGGCAAAACGTAACCAATCTTCTAAGGGGGATCAGACCCCTTGATGCGCTCCTGGCGTATCCGGCGCCATACAGCACGACATTCCTACTTGCGAAGGCGGTCCCAGCAGCCACGCGGATCGACGACGGCGAGCGGAGCCTGAGGTGCGACCGCAACAGGTCTTAGTCGCCGGTGACTAGAACATCCGCATGGCCCTGAATTGCCGATGCGAGCACCCACCGGTCATCGGGATCGTGAATGGGAAGCACGGATGGTGTTGCAGGCTTCGGGACGATCGTTCCTTCGCGTGCACAGAAACGGGGACATTCTGAATTCTGCTGGTTGCTGCTCAATTCACGAGTCAAGAAAATCAGAACTTCTGCTTCATCCCCTCTCAGCGGCGCGTGTCGGGCGTGGGTGGAGCGCTCTGGTTAGCTCTTTCTCCAGTACACAAGGCTAGTGCCGCTGATACTACGAAATCCGTAGCCTTCTCGATGCTCTAGCGCATCAAGTGCTTTCGTGACATCTTCCCAGACCCCGTAATCGTGCCAGACCACTACCCCGCCCACATTTGTCATTTCCATAGCAGCCCGGGTGTCAACCATCACGTAGTCATAATTGTGAGAACCGTCCACAAAGACCGGCGAACAAGAGTTTTTATATCGTGAGTAATCAAATGCCGCTGAGTCGCCGAGCAATTGATGAATCTTTCCGACGGCGGCAGGATACGTGACTTGGTGGCTTTCGTATCGCGAGCCTGGCTTTGGCTTGTCGACCATGTGCCGCTCACCTGCTGCGAGAGAAAACATGGGCTCATGGTTGGGGGGCAAGTCGAGCGTATATACCGTGCATTGCGCTGGTGGATTCAGCGCGAGGTTAAGCGTCGTTCGGCCATCAAACGTGCCGATCTCAAACAGATTAGTACCGTCTCTACAGTCAGCAGCGAGTGCAGACAAAATGCCGAGCTCGCTGATCCGCACGTTCCCATTTTCCTTTTCATGCTCCCAGAGCTTAATACAGCGTTGCGCAGTGCAGTCCTTCCACGAAACTTCAGGCAGTTGAGTATTCTTGAGGAACCGATCTGGCTTTCCCCTGATGTGTCGAAGAAACCTCCGCCAACGCCGTGAGAGTCCAGAGAAAGGTAGATAGATACGTGTGGTGTAATAACCATAGTATAATTGTTGCACTAGAATTCGATCCATGCCGAAATGTCTATCATCGAGTTGCGTCTAAGGTGCCTAGTGCCCTGAGGGCTGATACGCCCTGTCCAATATCCTGCCAGGATTGGGAGGAGAAGTCCAAGGGGTTTATTGTGAGTTTAGAGAGAACTAGGACTGTGGTCTCGCAAATCCTTCGCTCTTCAGAATCTCCGCCACGTTCTGCCCGTTCACGAACACATCGGCGACGAGGCGATCGTAGACGTCCCTGCCACGCGTAATGACGCGCACCGGTCCGCTTCGCAGGAGTTCTTCCAACCGCTTCTTGGCGGCCTGACCTTCCGGTTCGCTCAGTTCCGGCGCATCGAGACCTCGGAGTCTGACGCGATCGGAGCCGACTCGGATGGTATCGCCGTCCAGGACCACGATCTGCTGCATACCGGCGAGCCTCGCCTGTCTTCTCAATTTTGTGCGAAGCGTAGACAGCTGGTCATGTTTCTGCTTGGGAACCAGCTTGTACCGTCCTTTGGGAAACCGTTGCGGCCGGCTGTCCGGCGGCCGACGGGGGCGATGGCGTTTGAAGGTTGGGAGTCGATCCTGGGTGCGGTCGCTTGGCGACGGACCCCAGCAGAGGTCGCACCCGGGTTGCATCGTCGAATCGAGGTCAGATTCCGTCAGACGCTCGGCATCGGCTGCCTGTTCTGAAAGCAGCGAAAGGGCGAAGGTCAGGAGCAGACAGACCGTGATGACTGTGGATTGGTTCTTCATGGCGAACATGTGTACGCACAGGTCGTGCCACGATTCGGTCGATTGACAATGAGCAAAATCGCGTGCTGGAATGGGCTCGCACACGACGCTTAACGATTCACGGAGGTTTAAGGCATGGATATGATGGGACGCGTGGGGCTGGTCGAGATTCCGGTGCTGATCGCCCCAGATCAGAAAGCCTGGATGGATCGGATGATCAAGGAAGGAAAAATCGCCATTCCTCCGGGCGGCACGTTGGAAAAAGGCTCCCTCTATTCGATGTTTATCCGCATGCTGCTCCATAACGCGATGGAGGAACAGAAGCGGCAGGAAGCGTTGGAGGCGGACGACGAAGACGACGAATAGAAGTGCGTGAAACGTGAAGCGCATCTCGCCCTTCGGTGTGACTCAAGGCCGTGACGCCATCGAACGGTGAAGCGCAAGCAAACTTCTGAATCAGACTGCTGTATCCAGCGGCCCGGCTCTGTATCCTGCGAGATACGAGATACGAACGACGAGTATCAGAGGTTCTTAAATGCCGCATGCGCGGCTTTGATCGTCTTCTCAATATCCTGCGCGCTGTGGGCCGTTGAGAGGAAGGCCGCTTCGAACTGGGAGGGGGCGAAATAGATACCCTGCTCCAGCATCCGATGGAAGAACTGCCCGTACCGTTTCGTGTCCGATTGCTTCGCCGTGTTCCAATCTACAACCGGTCCTGGGGTGAAGAAGGCTGTCAGCATCGAACCGACTCGGGTTTGGGTGAGCGGAACGCGAGCCTTCTTCGCGGCCTCACCGATGCCCTTCGCCAACGCCGCTGACCGCTCTTCCAGCTGTGTATAGACTCTTCGCGTCTTCAACTGTTTGAGCGTCGCCAGTCCCGCGGTGACAGCAAGCGGATTGCCGGACAACGTGCCGGCTTGATAGACGGGACCCGACGGGGCGATGAGATCCATGATCTCTTTTCGTCCTCCGTAGGCGCCGACGGGCAACCCTCCCCCGATGATCTTACCCAACACGGTGAGATCCGGCTTGATGCCGTAGAGCGCTTGGGCGCCTCCATAGCTGACGCGGAATCCTGAAATCACTTCGTCGAAGATCAGTACGATGTCGTGGTCGGCGGTCAATTGGCGGAGTGCCGATAGGAAGTCGGGAGCGGGAGGAACCACACCCATATTGCCCGCGATCGGTTCAAGAATGACGCAGCCGAGTTGATCGCGGTGTTCTTTGATCAGGTGCTGGACCGCGCGAATATCGTTGTAAGGAGCCGTCAGGGTGTGTTTGACGAAATCCGCCGGGACGCCTGGTGAATCGGGGATTCCCAGCGTCGCCAATCCTGAGCCGGCCTTCGCCAACAGATAATCGCTGTGCCCGTGATAGCATCCCTCGAATTTCAACACTCCGTCCCGCTTGGCAAATCCTCGAGCCACCCGGATGGCGCTCATCACCGCTTCGGTTCCTGAACTGACCAGCCGCACTTTCTCCATCGAGGGAAACGCCGCACGAATGTCTTTCGCCAGCAGAACTTCTAATTCCGTCGGAGCGCCATAGCTGGTGCCGTGCTCGGCTGCTTTCTTGATCGACTTGATGATGGCCGGATGCGCGTGCCCCAAGATCATCGGTCCCCAGGACAGCACGTAATCGATGTATGAATTTCGATCGACGTCATAGAGGCGGGAGCCTTTGGCCCGTGCGATGAAACGCGGCTGCCCTCCGACGGACCGGAAGGCGCGTACGGGGCTGTTGACTCCCCCGGGAATGAGTTGTTGCGCTTCAGCAAAAAGTTTGGCGGATCGGGCGGTGTTCATAACGGGGGCGCACCCTAGCATGCAGCGCGAGAGCCGGTCAAGAAATCCTCGGGCAGAGAGAGAATCATCCTGCACGCCTCAGCTGAGGCTCAAAAATGTCTCGGGGGCGCACTTCGTTTTCTTCTGGTCCGGTCTGTTGAAATGTTCTGACGCCGGGCCCGGCGGATTGCAACGGTTTTCCCGTTCGTGAGGTCCCGTGGATCTGGGTGTAATTCTTGCTGGTTCTCCAGAGGAGAGCGGGTGGGACATACGCTGAACATGAGAGTCATTTGTTCCTGGTGCCTGGGAGAAGGGCGAAGTGGACTCGTCGGCGAAAAGGCTCCGATGGACGACCGTGCTATGTTCGCTGATTTCTCGGGGACCGACTTGCGGTGCGAGCACGCCGTCTTTTGCGGATGGATGGATTCGGGAGCGCGAGCGGGAGCTCATCCACGCCCCAATGTTTTCGCTTGGTCCTGTTCGCCTCGGAGACGCCGAAGCACACATGAAACGGAGCGCGTCGCCCGCTGGTGGTCTGTCCCTTGCTCCAGGCCTCGCCCACATCGTTCAGGATTTCCAGCAGCGTTTCATATTCTTCCTCGTCGTCGGGGATCACAGACTGTGCCTCAGTGATGAGCACGACGTATCCCTTCGCGGGTAGCCACTCCAGATCGATCAGGCACTCCTCCAAGGCGTCCCAGGTACATCCGCAGTAGTCGGGAAACTCGAGGGCTCTCGAGAACTCTTTGAGGGTGCCTGCCGGGGTCCGGCACTTGCCGCCATGAACCACGCGCAAGAGAAATCCCTCGGGGACTTTGACGAGGGTCGAGGGGGCCGTGTCCGGAGGGATGACGAGGAGGGAGGCCCACGGCTTCGTGGTGTTCTGCAGATGCGTGTGAATCGTCGGTGGGCTGGTCATGGCACCGGTCATTGTACGTGGGTATCGGCGGTCGCGTGTCGGTTGAGCCGGGTGTGAATATTCGGCTCGAGTGCGACCCTAGCATGCTCGCTCAAAAGAGGTCAAACCGGCGCCGCGTCGGTTTGACCGGTTGCCTGGATGTCTCCATCTCCCTTTGCTAGAATGAGCGCGGACAGAACGGATGTGTGAGGCAACGGCAATGCCGCGACCCTGTGAAGCACGACCGGTCGGGCGTGTCCTTGCCGGTTGTGCCGGGGGAGGACGGTTCCTTTGCGAAATCTCTGGGGTGGTGACTGGTCGAGTTCGGTCCGGGGGGAACGGACCCTCTCGATCATGCGAGTGGCATGCTTCGTCTGTCTCATCGGCCTCTTCGTTCTCGTCGTACCAGCAAGCGCAGGTCTTGAGCCGAGCGGCTCGCTCAAGCGCTCTCCGACGGAGATCGTCAAGAACTACGTCCGCCTTGACATGAAAGGCGCCCGCCTGGACGCCACGTCGTTCGATGCACTCCGGCCCTACATCGATTGGACAGAAGAGCCGGCCTGGAACTCAGTCGTGGTCATCCAGGATGTCGAGGTGGCGGATGATTACCGGAAATGGGACATCATCAACAATCTCGAGGTGATCATTCCCGTGACCTTTCACGTGCGGGGCTTCGTGCAATATGACACTGCCGTCTTTGTCCCTGAGGAGAAGACGGAGGAGGTCCGCTTCCATGTGAAGGAGGTCGGGAACATCTGGCGCATCGTTGCTCCGATGATCCCGCCTCACGTCGGTCTCAAGCGCATGGTGAACTTTGTGCGTGAAGCTGAATTCCGAGAACAGGACGTGTCACAGCGCGCGGTGCTGGCGGCGCTTGCCGACTCATTGCGGAAGTCGAAATGACGGCCAAGACCTCCGTCGATCTGTTGATTTTCGATCTCGACGGGACACTCATCGAATCCAAGTGGGACATTGCAAAGTCGGTGAACCTGACCTTGGTCGAGCTGGGGTTGCCGGAACGCCCACTGGAGGAGATTTTCGGATTCGTCGGCGACGGGGTCAAGAAGCTCTTGCGTCTGGCGGTCGGCGAGGGGAATCAAGCCAGTTTCGAAGACGCGCTGCGGGTCTTTCGCGGGCACTATCTCGAACACTGCCTGGACCGGACAGAGTTCTTCCCGGGTATCGAACCGATGTTGCAGCACTTTGCCTGCAAACAGAAGGCGGTCGCGACCAACAAATCGATCGAATACACGCGAGTCATCCTGAACGGTTTAGGCGCGCAACATTTCACCTACATGGTCGGCGGCGATAACGGGTTCGGACTCAAGCCGGAGCCCGGGATGCTCCTGCATATCATGGAACAGTTAAACGTGCCGAAGGATCGCGCAGTTCTCGTCGGTGACAGCACCAACGATATCAATGGTGGTCACAACGCGGGCATTCGGGTCTGTGCGGTCGGCTACGGGATGGGGAATCGGGAGAAGATGAGGGTCTGTCAGCCCGATTGGTTTATCGAGCGACCGGAAGAACTGATGGAGATATTCGCATGAAGCCCAGGTTGAGGTTGAAGTCGAGGTTGAGGAAATACGGGGGAGCCACCGCGCGCGCGATTGTAGCTGTCGGCTTGTTCTTGTCGCTCAGTTTCAGCCTGGTACACGCGGCGTCGCCGAGTCTGGCCGAGCGGGTCGTCGAACATCGATTGGCAAACGGGTTGACCGTGCTCATGGTCGAGCGCCATCAGACCCCGGTAGTCTCGATCAATATTACGTTTGCGGTGGGGGGCATCAATGAACAGGTCGGGCAGACCGGACTCGCGCATCTCTATGAGCACATGGCCTTCAAAGGTACACGTACGGTCGGCACGAAGGATTATGTGAAAGAGAAACCGATCCTGGACGAACTGGCGCGTGTCGGGGCCGAGCTGGAAAAGCGCCAGCGTGAGGCGGCCCAAAAGAGCGGCGGAGCGACGGCCGAAGCCCAGGCAGCCATCGATGCGTTGCAGAAGCGATTTACGGACCTACAGACCCGGGCGTCCCAGTACGTGGTCGGCAATGAACTGGCGCTGCTCTATCAGCGTCACGGGGGAGTCGGATTCAATGCCTCCACCGGCAAAGACCTGACACGCTATACGATCAGCCTGCCCGCCAATCGTCTGCCCTTATGGGCGGTCATCGAGGCGGACCGGATGGCCAATCCGGTGCTGCGCGAGTTCTATAAGGAGCGCGGCGTCGTGATGGAAGAACGGCGATTGCGGAATGAGGATAGCCCCAGCGGGTTGTTGTTTGAAACCTTCACGTCAGCCGCGTTCCGCGCCCATGGGTATGGAGTTCCGACCATCGGCTGGTCGTCCGATATCCTGTCGCTGACGCCCGCCGCGACCGAGGCGTTCTTCAAGACTTACTACGGGCCGAACCGCGCGACTATCGCTCTGGTGGGGGATCTCGATCCGAAGGCCGTCATCGCCTTGATCGAGCAGACGTTCGGGACGATTCCCGCGGCCCCTGAGTCGCTCTTGCCGGCGACGGTCGAGCCGGAGCAGCGGGGCGAGCGGCGGGTGGAAGTGGAGTTTGACGCGGAACCGACGCTGGTCATCGGTTATCACAAGCCCGGCCTGGGTCATCCGGATGACGATATATTCGACGTCATCGACGCTGTGCTCAGTGACGGCCTCACCTCCCGCCTCCACCAGAAACTTGTGCGGGAGCAGCGACTCGCGGCCTCGGTCAGCTCGGATGCGAACTTTCCGGGTGTGCGGGCGCCCAACCTGTTCATTTTCACGGCAACCCCGCTGGCTCCCCATACGACGGCCGAGGTGGAGGCCGCGATCTATGACGAATTGGAACGATTGAAGCGGGAACCGGTGTCTGCCAAGGAGCTCGAAAAGGTGATCAACAATCTGGACGCCGACCTGGTGCGCACGTTCCGGTCCAATAGCGGCCTGGCGTCTCAGCTGGCGTTGCACCAGGCGGTGGCCGGCGATTGGCGCTATATTCTGAAATCCCGCGACAAGGTTGCCGCGGTGACCGCCGCGGATATCCAGCGTGTGGCGGCCCAGTATTTTACGAAATCGAACCGCACCGTCGGCGTGCTGGTGAGGAAAAGCGACGGCAAGACCGTGGCAGCGATGCCGAGCGGCGGGGGGGTGAAATGATGGATGTAGGGGGGCAGGGGGGAGAGGGCAGAGGGAGCGGAAGGCGAAGTCTCCTCAGGCTCACCACGGCGCTGACATTCTTGACGGTGGCGGCCTGTGCGGGCCATCCGGCACTGGGCGATCCCCGGGCGATGACCTTTTTACCCGTTGAGTTTGCCCCACCGGAGCCGGAGCGGGTGGTCTTCGACAACGGCATGGTCATCTATCTGTTGGAAGATCATGAATTGCCCTTGATCACGATCACCGCGTCAATGAGGACCGGCAGCTGGCTTGATCCGGCCGATAAAATTGGCCTGGCATCCATGACAGGATCGGTCATGCGTACCGGCGGAGGCGGAGGCCTCTCGGCCGAACAAGTGGACGAAGAGCTGGAACAGTTTGCAGGGAATGTCGGGATCGGTATCGGCAGGCAATCAGGATCAGCATCGCTCGACGTACTCAGCAAGAATCTCAAACAGGGGCTGCACATCTTTGCGGGCCTGATTCGAGCACCGGCGTTCGACCCCGCGCGTGTCGAACTGGCGAAATTGCAGGCGATCGAAGCGATCCGACGGCGCCAGGATCACCCCGGCTCCATTGTCAGCCGCGAGTTTGTCAAGATGCTGTACGGCGCCGGGCACCCGACGGCACGTGAAAGCTCGATCGAGTCGGTGAAGCGCATCACCCGGGACGATCTCGTCGCGTTTCACCGGTCCACGATCCATCCCAACGGAATCATCCTCGGCGTCACCGGCGACTTCACCAGAGACGAGATACTGGCTGCTCTCCGCGAAGTGTTCGGCGATTGGCAGAAAGGGACGGTTCCGGAGCTGATGATCGCCGATGTCCCGGAGCATGAGGCGTCGAAGCCGGCGATCCGGTTCATCGACAAGGACACCACGCAGGCTCACCTCCGCGCGGGGCATCTGTCGATCAAGGAGGATGACCCCGATTACGTCGCACTGGCAATTGCCAATGACATCCTGGGAGGAAGTTCCTTCCGGAGCCGGATCTTCAACGATGTGCGGACCAAGCAGGGATTGGCCTACTCGGTGGGAAGCCGGTTGAATACCGGCATGCACGACCAAGGCATCTGGCTGGTGCGGGCCGAGACCAAACTGGCCTCGACCCAGGAGGTGATCCGGCGGTTTCTGACGAATATCGAGCGCATGCGTACCGAGCTGGTCAGTGATGCCGAACTGGCGGAAGCGAAGGAGGCCTACGTCAACTCCTTTGTCTTTTCGTTTTCCAGCCCCTCGGCCATCGTGAGCCGCCTGATCGAGCTGGAATACGACGGGCTGCCGAAAGACTTCCTCCAGCAGCTGCGGGAGAAGGTTGTGAAGCTGACCAAGGAAGATATCCTGGCGGCCGCCAGGAAGCATCTCCATCCGGACCGCCTGAAGATCATCGCGGTCGGATCGGGCGAGACACTGCCCAACGTGCTCTCGACCTTCGGCGAGGTGAAAGAGATCAAGCCGTTACCGGAAGGTTGAGGGGAGCGTGACTCGGCTGGACGTGACGGGCAGCTCCGGCATCGCCGCAATGCGATAAGGTGGCGTGGCACCGGAGACGATTTCCTCTTTGGCCGCGCGCGTAGCTTTCTCAATCATCATGAGAAACATCATCGGTGCTACAATATTCCTGCTAAACGGCATCAGCCATGAGCTCTTGTCCGACCATGCCGCTCGAAGACGACTTCTGTGACATTCTCAAGAAAGCGAGAACCGGGCAAGGACTCTCGGTCGGCGGCGTCTCGCAGATGACGGGATTGCCTGCCGGGGACATCGCCGCCCTGGAGCGGGGTGCTCAGGTGCGGGGCCGCACCGAGGTGCACGCGCTGGCAAGAGCGTTGGGGCTGCGGGCTGAACCGCTCGCCTTGATCGCGCTCGATAAGTGGGAACCGATTCACCGGCAGTCGCCTGCCTGGATCGAGATGGTGCAGGGGGCGATCGGCGGCTACGGGGTCCAGGGCTACATCGTGCACGATGAAGGCGAGGCCCTCATGATCGATACGGCGTATAATGCGCCGGCGATGATCGAGCGGCTCCGCAAACGGGGTCTTCGGCTCGTGGGGGTCTGTCTCACGCATGGTCATGCGGACCATGCCGAGGGGATCGACCAAATTCTGAAATATTGGGAAGTTCCGGTCTATCTGGGACCGGAGGATGTGGATTTGCTGAGTTGGCGACCACGGGCTGATTTGCTCGCCGCGCCGGACGACGGGCTTCCTATCAAGGTTGGGCGAAGGACCGTCTACTGTCTGACCACGCCCGGGCATACCCCCGGTGGAGTCTGCTACCGGGTGGACGACCCCAGGCAGCCTGGGTGTTTCGTCGGAGATACGCTTTTTGCCGGGTCGATCGGGCGCTCCAACCCGAGCAGCTTGTATTCGACGCAACTGGATTCTGTGCGCACGCGCCTGCTCGCGCTTGCGCCGGGCTATCGTCTCTTCCCCGGTCATGGTCCTGCGACGACGGTGAAGGAAGAGCTCGATCACAATCCGTTCGTCACGGTTGAATGAGCAGGAGCTATGGACGGATTTCTGCGAGAGCAACGTCAAGGCGGTCGCGATGACGGCTACGATGAAACCGCACAGGGTACGATCGCACAGCCGGTCGATCCCATAGCGGACGACGATGACGGGGAGTCTTCGGCCTTCTCCAAGTGGACACTGCCGATCGTTCTGTTCCTTCTGACCGTCTTCACCACCCTATGGGCGGGTGCCTATCAAACGTACCAGGGGCCGGTGCGTGGCCCCTGGAACTTCCTGCTGACACATCCCGAGACATTGTGGCGGGGGATTCCCTTTGCGGGTGCGCTGTTGTTCATCCTCACCACCCACGAGCTGGGGCACTATGTGCTATCGAGGATTCATCGGGTGCCCGCGTCACTGCCGCTGTTCATTCCGGGGCCGCCCCATTTCATCGGGACGTTCGGGGCCATCATCCGCATGCGCGGGACGGCCATGAGTCGCTGCGCGCTCTTCGATATCGGGGTTGCCGGACCGCTGGCGGGCTTCGTCGTTGCCGTGGCTGCGTTGGTCGTCGGACTGAGTCTCTCGACCGTCGTCGATCGAACAGCCACGTTCGGATTGCATCTGGGGGAACCCCTGTTGCTGCAATTCATATCGTGGCTGGTGATCGGAACGGTGCCGCCGGAGTCGGATGTGGTGCTGCATCCCATCGGCTTTGCCGCGTGGTTTGGCCTGTTCGTGACCTCGCTCAATCTCCTTCCCATCGGTCAACTCGACGGCGGCCATGTCGCCTATGCGCTTTGGGGAGGCCGCCAGCGCGTGATGGCGTTTGGCTTCGTCGGAGTCCTGCTCGTGTTGGGGTTCATCGGCTGGCCTGGCTGGTTTCTCTGGGCCTTCATGGCCGGAGTGTGGGGGTTGAGTCATCCACCCGTGGTCGATCCTGCGACGCCCCTGGGCCGCCGCCGGACGATCGTCGGATGGATCGCGGTGGCGGTGCTCGCGATCACTTTTGCGCCGGTTCCCTTCTCCTTCCACTAGCGACGCACGAATCCTGTCCACGAGATCGGAACATTCCTCGGATTCCCTTGCCCGATCACAGGCCCGGCCCTAGAGTGTGGGGGTGATCTCGGTCGAGCCGTCATTCACCCACTGTCCGAAATGTCAAGCCGGTCGGCCTGACAGGGCAGAAGAATGTGCCCGATGCGGCATTGTGTTCGCCAAATATCGACCGGTCATGACGCCAACCGCCACGTCTCCATCCACGATTTCCCTCCCGAGACGTGGGTGGCAGATCGTTGTGAAACGGTGGCTGATCGAGTCAGACACCCCTTCTGACGCACTCACCCTTGCGGGAAGGGCCGCAGTCTATCTGCTCATGGTGTGGTGGGGCTGCCGTTTCATCGTGGCACCGCTCGACACCAATTACACCGGCGAATCCGTCCTTCATCTGATCAATCTACCGTTCCACGAGGCGGGCCACCTGATCTTCATGCCCTTCGGCCGATTTATGATGTTTTTCGGAGGGAGCCTGGGACAGGTCGTAATGCCGGTGGTCTGTCTGGGGACGTTTCTCGTGAAGACGCGCGACCCGTTCGGGGCGTCGGTAGCCTTATGGTGGACCGGGCAGAACTTCATGGACATCGCGCCCTATATCAACGATGCACGCGCCATGGACCTCATACTGCTGGGCGGAGTCACGGGGAAAGAAACCGACGGGCACGACTGGAACAATATCCTGACGATGCTGGGCTTGTTGGAATGGGACCATG
>DASPGL010000177.1:0-7039 GCA_035620635.1 Nitrospira sp.
ATCTACACCAGCTGAAACACTCTTTCCCTACACGACGCTCTTCCGATCTCGACTGGAACGCCTCGTCCTTCGGGGTGCTGTTTGGGCTTCGGGCGTTCTTCTGAGACACCGTGAGATCGAAGCGATGCCCGTTTGTCCGTCGAGAAAAGCTGGCACAATCGGTGAGGCGCATTCACCCCACGAAGGTTGAGGAACATAGGGGGGTTGTTTTTTATCCCTCACGAGTTACAATGCCACTCCTTTGTTAATGTGGGTCCAAGGATTCACCACCACCAACCCATAAGAGAGGCTAACCGTGAGTGTGCGAACGATCCTGTGGCTAGTCGCTGCAATGCTTGTCTACGGCAATGTCGGTGAGGTTCAGGCCTATGAAGCGAGTCCCGGCGGCGGTATTACTCCTGATGCGTGTAGCCAGGTGACGTTTTCTGCGTTCACCCCACCCCAATTCTCGCAGGACAAGAACAATACAGAGGTGGCGCCGAAATCGGAATTTTCCTTTCATGCGTCCAAAGCCACCTTTCCGAACACGATTACGGTGGCGATCAAAGGCGAAACCGTCCCGCTCACGGTAACCCCTCGGCATGACGGGTTCCGGGTCACCGGGAAAATCCCCGCCAGCGTCAAAGGCACCTTTATACGAGTTGAGATTTCCGGGAAAGGCCCCAATCAATGTGAGCGCGGCGACGGATGGCTACTGAAAGTGGGGAATTGACTCCGAGCTCGTGCACGGCGGGCAGCTTGATTGGTCCGGTACATCCTCAGGGCTCTTCCTCTTCGACAGACTCGATTGCCTCCTGGAGCGCCGCGACAAAGGCCTCCGGCTGAGCCAGCGCGTTTTTCGTCAATTGGAATTCACTGACCAGCACACCATCCTTGTCGACGAGCACCAAACGATAGCCCTCGTTCACAGGAACTCCTCTCTTCTTCTCATGCCCTAGAGAGAGATACGCGCTGACTCGTCGCATAGACTCCTGGCGGGCCCAAGTCCGGGCATGTAGAATACCTCCACGGCGTGGTTCACCACGACGGAAGGAGGTGCCTATGGCTGTCGCGTCGGTGATGCTCCCGCTCGGAACCCCCGCACCCCCGTTTACCTTGCGCGATGTCGTGAACGGGCACCTGTACTCGCTTGACTCGTTTGCCGGCAAGGCCGCCCTGTTGGTGATATTCATGTGCCGGCACTGTCCCTATGTCGTGCATGTCCGGGACGAGATCGCCAGGATCGGACAGGACTATGCGGACACAGAGCTGGGCATCATCGGCATCAGCAGCAACGATCCGGCACAGTATCCAGACGACGCGCCGGAGCGCCTCAAGGAGATGGCTCGGGAGCTTACGTTTCGATTCCCCTTGTGCGTCGACAGCACGCAGGAGGTAGCCAAGGCGTACAAGGCCTCCTGCACACCGGACTTCTATCTCTTTGACGCCCAGCGGCGATTGGCCTATCGAGGGCAACTCGACGACAGTCGCCCAGGCAACAACAAGCCGGTGACCGGACGCGATCTTCGTGCAGCGATCGACGCCCTCCTCGCCGGAAAACCAGTCGATGCCAACCAGAAAGCCAGCGTCGGCTGCAGCATCAAATGGAAGCCGGGCAACACCCCGCCCTACGCCTAGCAGAAACGGAGCGCCCAGGAACGGACGAATGACCCCATTGTGTGGTCCGAGCTCCTGCGTTGACGAGCGATCCGATCCATACAGCCGGTTGAGTGGAGCGAACGGTACATTCGGGTTGTCGCGATTGAGGAGATTGAGCGGATCGTTGGATCCACCGAGTTGATCGGGTTCAGCGGATTATCGGGCCGGTACCGGGTGATCGGATTGAAGATGTTGTAATGGCGTTCGTACGTCTCATCGAAGCCAGAATCGGCAGAGGCGGGCGGTGATTCGCGATACGCCGGAACCGGTCGTGAGCGGATACGGGGAAGTCGGAGCTTCACGGGTGATTGGTTCCTGACACCATTTTCTCTCCCCCCGCGCCTCCCTGTAACGCCTCTTGCACCGCGTGGAGAAGCTCGGCCTTCGTGACCGGCTTGTGCAAGAGCCGCCGCGCGCCCAGGAGCTTCGCGACCTCCAGGAAGTCGCGCTCCCCGGTCCCGCCCGTCAACGCAATGACGGGGATCCCAGGAGCTTCGCGATGCACCGTCTGTGTCACCTCCAAACCATCCATGTCGGGCATCAACACATCGGTGATCACCAGATTGACCGGGGATTGATGGAAGAGGCGGAGTCCTTCGGTGCCCGTGCGTGCCTCCAGCACGTGATGGCCCGCTCGCTCCAAGATGGTGCGAAAGACGGCCCGGACCTGGTGGTCGTCGTCAATGACGAGGATGGTGCCCACGAGAACGCAGTGAACCTCCCAGAAACAGACAGCCGACGGAACCGTACGGCAGGCGCACGGTCTGCGACACCTGGCGGCCCAGCCGTGGGTGCACTCCGTAGAGAAACGTCCGGAGATGCGGGCCGAGCCGACCGTCTCCGTTCAATAACACCCCGGCATCGATTGAGGGTGAGATCGTCCCCAAACCGGACGCTGTGGGCCCGTCAGTGCAAGAACTCATACTGGACCCACCTTTCCCAACACGGTCCGGAGCAGAGCGTGCAGCGGTTCTTCATCATCGATCACGAGAATCGTGGCCATGGGTGTCCTCGTGGATTCAGGGATCACTCGGTGTCCGGTACTCGGGCCGCGGTCTGTTGAGCGCCCACTCAACGATCGCTCCCAGGCGACGACGACGCGACACCCCATGGAGGTCCTGCGCGGAGAGGCTTGACGCGGCTCCGTGGGAGAGGAGGGAGTAGCCACTCGCCCCGTCTGGCAGAGGAGCCGGCGGCAGAAAGCGCGAAAGTGATTGTGCGGGAGGGCGGCTCGTGGCAGAGGTAGATCCTATGGATCTCAAGGACAGAACGTGCCGGCTCAGGCTCGCGGGGAGTCTCATGTGGGTTCTCGCCCTGAGCGGATGTGGGTGGCTCCAAACCTCCTCTACTCCACCATGTACTTCCATGGAATCCACTGACGGACCGCCTTCGGCGGAGACCGCAGTTGTGAAGGCGCTTCAACGCCAACTCCGTGAGCGCGACCGCCGTATTCAAAAGTTACAGTCCCATTTGGAGGCCTTGAAACTGATCGACCAGGATCGGCACAACCAACGACGCGACATCCACCCTTCCACGACGATCACTCCGTTCAAGTAACTGTCGCTCAGCACCCCTTGTCCACTTCTCCCGGGATCTTGCGATCATCTCACCCCGGGAGTGATGGCGCAGCACACGAGTACGCGGCCACGGGCTCGAAACCTCTCAGGGGTTGCCCGGGGGGAAGGTTTCGACATATCGGCGCAAGCGCTGTTGATCCTCGCTCGACATCGTAATGAACTCGACCCCGAACTTCCCTTGGATCGTCCAGCGCACCGCAGCAAGCTCGACCTGCAGGGGTGTGGTGGGGTCCCGATGATCCGGCAGATAGAGATGGAGCGCCACATAGTCTCCACGGCCTACGGATGCCGCACTCTCGACCGCACATCCTCCAGCGGAGAGATCATAACTGAGCCCATCCCCGATCATCACGCCATCCTTATGAGCGACGATTGGGCACTGGACTATATATCGAGCAAACCGCCGCCGTTCCGGCATGTGTACCTCCTGAGACCATGCCCACAGCAGCCGCTGTGAGCGTGGCCGCGTTGGGCTCACGACCCGTGGTGGACTCGACGCCGAAGGTGCCACCCCACCGACTGGACGACCTCAATCCCCCCTCAGCGTACTTTGAGGGATATCTCGCAAAGCCACAAGAGCTGAAGGGTTGGAACTCGCTGGTCGAAATGGCCTCAGTCCTGCTAAGGGCCAATGGCCAGGGCTGTATCCAAAACTTGTCGCGGCCGGACAACAATTTGGTCCCGTCCAAGTCGGGACGAGATCCTGGACGCTTCGCGCTCCGGTCCGCGTGGCATGAAACCCCTTGATTCAGCACGCCCGTTCCCGGACGCCCAGTCAGACCCTCCTCCCGGACGCCTGGGCATTGAGTTTGCTGGGAGAGGAGTGGACCTCATTGCGTGTGGGGCGCCTGTCGGTTGTCTGCCCACCGTGAGGTTCATTCGCGGAAGCCCCTTCCCGACAAGAGCAAACCCATCGTGAGGTGGGGACGCAAAGCCAAGGGTCAGGTGGCACGCCTGATAGCCTGGTTGCCGAAGGAAGCACAGACTTCACGACGCCTTGGGACGAGGTGGCGCTCCGCAAAGGAAGACGCCGCTGGTGTTCCCGGGTCCTCGCCGCACACACTCGGTTTGGATCCCCACACGAACGGTGGTTTCATCAGAACGGGTCTGCAGACCCGGGACCCAGGCTGGTCCTGAGTAGGTGCAGGTCCCTAGGCGCTCGCGCATCTGGAGCTGAACGATCCGAGTGACTCGGACCATGAACGAGACACGGCTCCGGCCAGAGGAGGAGGACACACGATGATCGCCACCGATCACGAGAATCACGGGACAATGTCTACTTGCATGCCGGTGGTCTATTGGGGGTACGAACTTCTCGGAGAAGGGATCGTCGTCGAGTTGACGCGGGATGGCACCCGTTTCGCCGGGAACTATCTGGCCGCCACCGGCACTCTGCTACAGCTGATTCTGTACCTGCCGGGGAACCCCACGCCGCTCTATGTCACGCAAGCCGTCGTGCGCTTCGTCAGGGGCCGAGAATTGGATGTGGAATTTCTCACGGTACCGGAACAGGACCAGGCCCGGCTGGACGCCTTCTGGTCGGATCATCGGCCGACAGGCTTGATCACGTGCGATCACGGAAGGGGACACCGACCGTTGTCGAGGAACCAGGAAGGAGTAAAGTCCATGGCACACATTTTGGTCATTGATGATGAAGAACCCATCCGGGGGTTACTCCGTTCCATACTGGAACGGGCCGGCCACGAGGTCACGGATGCACCGAATGGCCGGCAGGGTCTCGCAGCCTACCGAGCGAAACCGGCCGATCTGGTCATCACGGACTTGTGTATGCCGGAGATGAACGGAGTCGATCTGATTCTGGAACTGACTCACGCCTTCCTCAATGTGAAGGTCATTGCGATCTCCGGGACACCCGATCGTGAACAGACCTTGGACAGGGCCAAGCTCTTGGGAGTGCGGTACACCCTCCAGAAGCCGTTCAGCCGGGAGACGCTGTTGAAGGCGGTTGACTATGAACTGGCGCACTGATTGAGGACGGCAATGCCTTCACCGCTTTCGCGGGAACATCCACGTGAGTTACGGCTATCCAAGCGGTTTCGCGTGGAGATCCCCGTTTCTTTCTCGGTCGAACATCCGCCGAGAGAAGGCACCGGAACGGCCTACAATCTTTCGGCGGATGGATGCAAAGTGGCCAGCCCCCTGCCCGTCTCGAGCGGGCTCTATCTGACCATCCGTCTTCATCTCCCCAACGACCCCTCGCCGGTGGAAATTCGCCTGGCCGCCATCCGATGGGTGATGGCAGGAGACTTTGGCGTGGAATTCCTCAGCATGGAGTTCGCGGCACGCGAGCGGCTGCACCGCGTGCTCACCGCGCTCGAATCAGATCAGCAGGTGTAACGCGACCGCTCCTCAGGTTGTACGCTTCCTCATGGTGAGACAGTTAGAGACCTGAAAGTCTTGAAGAGGACGCCCCCGGAGGGCCGGAGGCGTCCCGGTGAAGCGGCTCAGCGCTTCAGGACATGAGCGGCCATCCACCCCGCCTGCCTGGGACGCGGGCAGGCCCTTGGCCTCTCGGGCCACGGTGAGCAGCGCCTCCAGGGCGTTGAGACCGAACGAGGTGCCATTGCGTCATTCCACGGACTGATCCTTGAACGGCCCAAGAAGATCACAGCAAAGAACTCTTGCTCTGACCAAAGGTTGCGACGACTTCGAGATGCCCGAGTAATTATCTAGGTAGGATTTTGGTGGAGGGCAGGCAATCCAACCGTCGTTGGCTCCGCTCCTCCGCTTTACAATTCAAGGGGTTGCTCTGGCAGCCTAAGAATAGATAGGGGGTTGTCTGAAATGTTATTGACTCCTATTGCTGTGTGCCGTAGCATGGAATTGTTGGGTGATATTCCTTCCCGGCCTACAAATCCTTTTGTGACTCATACCCATTAGGGCGATCCAATGAGTAGTCGACGCTTCCATTTTGATCCTGAAAAGGCCTTGAATCTCGTGCTCTATGTTGCGCAGGAGGTTCACCAGGCCACATTTCATACCATTTCTAAAGTTATTTACTTTGCGGACAAGCTCCATTTGCAACGCTATGGTCGGCTAATCTGTGGCGATAGCTATGTGGCAATGAAGCATGGCCCGGTCCCCAGTGAGATTTACGACATGATGAAGGATGTACGGGGCGATGGATTCAGCGAACACTGGCAAGATGCACGAGAGGCGTTTCAGGTAAAAGGAAAAGCTACGGTGGTTCCAAGCAAAGCCCCAGACCTCGATGTATTCAGCGACTCGGATCTCGAATGCCTAAAGGAATCAATCAAGACCTACGGACATCTTGACTTTGCACGGCTGACCGAATTGAGTCACGATGCGGCTTGGAAAGCGACAGATGATAATGACATGATTGATGTAGAACAGATTGTGGCCACGTTCCCAGATGGTTCTGCCCTTCTCAAGCATCTTCACGCTTCCTAATCACTACTACTGTTCGTTTCCATGCGACTGGGTGACGCACTATCCCCGGATGACAAACTTAAGTATGTCCGGGAAAGCCTCGTTCCTGGCCGGATTCTCCATCTCCATTGTAATTTCACTAGTCCGCCCAAGAGCAAATTTGTGGTGTTAGCCTGCGTCAAACCTGTATTGATCCTTTTCGTGGTCAACTCAGAGATAAGTCAGTGGTTGCAAGCTCGGGCAGATCTTCGCGACCGCCAAGTAACGATCCGACAGCAGGATCATATATACTTCAAGCGAGACTCATTTCTAAACTGCACAGAAGCCGTCCGACAAATGCAATCAGAAGAGATCGAGCGTCAATTGATCGAGGACACTCGCAATATCAAAGACATGATAACGGGGAACGAGCG
>DASPGL010000178.1:0-9857 GCA_035620635.1 Nitrospira sp.
CGTGCGATCAATCATGGCGTCGGGTCGATCACTCCGCATGTATGACCTGGTGCCTCGAACTAAGAAATTCCCTAGTTCTGGTGCACGGGGGACTATTGTTAGGTTCTCAAACCGACTCGGCTCCAGCAGAACTCCGGCGAGAGGTTCTATCTTCTATGAGGGAACAAACTGTCCAGGTAGGAACAGAGGACCCGAGTTCTGAAAGGTCGACGGAGGTGCCAATGGAACCCCACATCGAATCTCAGGCAGTCCGATCCATGACGACGACCCTGTCCAGGAACCCTTGTACGCACGGCCGGATCATTGATGACGTTCTGACGAGAAGCGGCAGGCGGACCGGTCAGGTGCGCTGTCTCGAGTGCGGGACCATCTTTGACGATCCAAACCGAGCGAAGCAGTGAGGTAGTCGGGTAAGCACCGGGTACGCTCCTCTTTCCAGGCCCCCCTGTCTTTCCCTCAGGTAGACCGTTTGCCTGTGTGTCTTCCATTCAGTCGCGTGTATACACTCGCGTTGCTTGTCTTTTCCCAGGAACCGTCCAAAGGAGGAGTTTCCCTTGCACGGTTCCACTGCAACGCTCCGTGGGGCCGTGCGTTTCGGACTGCGGCATTCGGCTACAGGAGTTCCTGAGGCACTGCCGCGAAATTCCTCAGACTCGTCGAGTGGCCCGGGCACCTCGGTTTGCGGCCGTGTCAGTTGCGCATGCGAAGTCTCCATCTTCCAAGAGCATGGGCTTGTGTTCGATGGTCGAACCGTGGCGGCATCCAAGATGCACAGGAGAGATTCCTGTTCCCAGAGAAGAGGAGGACCTTTGCCAGGGCCTGACTTGAAATCAAATGTTTGGGGAGCTCGATCGCACGAGCCCAAGGGGACAAGTCCCCCTGACGGCGAGAGGTTTCGGTCTGCATAGGGTGTCAATCCGTGAGAAGAGCACCCACTCGACGTAATAGAAAGGAGGATTCGATATGCAGCCACACATGGGGAAAGAGCTGCGTAAGCGGAAAAGCCCTCAAGCCATCAGGGGCGGAGAACCAGCTGGGCCTGAGAGAGAGCCGGTCCACTGTCAACCAGTATCTCCCTGTGACGACTTATACGTCCGCATCGTCACTCGCGCCTATGAGCTCCACGCCAAGCGTGGCTATCGACAGGGCTACGCGCTCGATGACTGGCTGGAGGCAGAACGGGAGATCCTCGGTTTCGAATGCAATGCGTGACGAAAGGACCTGGCAAGGTGATCCTGCCTGGTAACTTCAAGAAGGAGGTGTCTCATGAGACGAAGGTCGTCTGCTTTGTTTGCGTTGGCCATGTTGCTGCTGGCAGTCGGAACCTTGGCCGTGGGAGAGGCCTACAGCGGTGAGAAGAAAAGTAAGGCGGAGATGGCTGCGACGGCCAAGGTGACGATCGATCAGGCGATCAAGACGGCATCGGAGAAAGTGTCGGGTAAGGTCATCGAGGCCGAGCTGGAAAAGAAACATGACAAGCTGGTGTGGGAGGTGGAAGTCGTCACGGCCGAGAACAAGGTGATGGAGGTCCACATCGATGCTGAGACCGGTGCCGTCATCGATGTGGAGGAGGAAGGGTCAGGAGCGAAGAAAGAACGTAAACAGGAACGAAAGCGCGTGCACAAGGGCTAGGCCGACCGGAGGCTCCGAGGTTGCTGGAAACCTTCGGCTCAACGCGGCGGAAGGGGCACAGGATTGTACCCGCGCTTCCACCCTCTTGCGAGGCTACCGGAGCTGGCGGACCTCCTCGTAGTGAGCCGACACGACTTGGTTAATGGCTTCACGAAGTCCTTCTCCTTCGTAATGGCGGTTGGCCACTTTGCGGAGCCGTGAGGCGAGCGCTGCATCGCCGAGCGTCCATTCGGCCCATTTCACGAAGTCCTCTCGACGATCATGATACTCCAGGCTCTCCAGAGGAAGCGTTGGAATCAGACGGGACAATTCGTACAAACTGGCGGCTTCGATGCCCAGGAAACCTTTCTCAGTACGAAACACGAATCGTTTGGCTGATGGGAGCGGGATATCGAGGTACTTATACAGGTGGCGGACGTGGGGGACCCGGCGGATTGCCGGGCGCATGCGGACGATGTCCCCTCCACAGAGCAAGGCGCTTCCCATCGGGGTCTGATCGAGGCGCGCCCCTTTCACGCCACACGACGCACAATGAGTGCGGAGGCAATCCCCTATCGCCTTGTCCGTAATCCGGGTCAGGAGTAGATGGTGGAGTGATGCGAGGACTGATTCGCTGAGCCGGTCGGGCCTGTATGACACAAAGGCCCATCCCCCCGTCCCAAGAACGGGGCGAAGCAACGCGGAAACTTCACTGCCTTCAAAGAGGAACTCCTGCGCTTCATCCAACACGATCCAATGGGGGCGGTACTTTTGTTCACGCACGGGGCGCAAGGCACGGATCAGCTCGGCAAGATAATGGCTGCGGAGGGTGACCGGATATTGACTCAGGTCGAGCACCAGGGATACCCCTCCCTCCTCGATGAGTGAAACGACTGCAGAGGGTGGGGGAAGGGTTGTCCGGTCACCGTTGACGGATACGAAGCGGGGCAGCACACGCAGCCCGCGGAAGTCACCTTCAGGATCGATCAGGAGAACCTGATACTCTTCATGGTGCAGCCCTTCTGCAATCAACCCGACCATCCATGACTTGCCGCTCCCCGAGTTGCCGAAGACCCCAAGATTGCGTCCGGCCAGACGGGCGGCGGGGATGCTGGTAGCAGCGCCGGTTTCCGTTTGTCCGAGCAGAATCGGCCGTTGGCGTTTGAGCGGAATGTCAAGAAATCTGTGGCTCAGGGGATATTCCTTGAGGATCTCCAGGACGCCTTGAGGGCCTGGTGCCTGGGCGATCAGGTCCACCGTTTCGAGAACAGCGGGGACGGCATCCGCCACCGCCACCGAGACCTCAGCAAGCGTCAACATCGACAGATCGTTTTCCGCATCGCCGAACGCAGCCAGGTTTCTGGGAGACAAGCCGCAGAGGGTGAGAAGCCGTTCCAGCCCGGCCCCCTTCGTTGCGCCGGGCGGGAGCACCATCACGGCGCCTTTGTTGTATTCGAGCGAGGTACTGCCTCCATGCGAACTCAACACGTGCCAGAGCGTTTGGTCATGAGGCGTCCAGGTCGCAGCGATCGCCAGACCCCGCTCGAACGGAATGCCCGATTCCTCGATGGCCTTCAGCAACCTGGCGTCCAGGTGGCCGAAGGGGAGGTAGGTTTCTCCGCTCGCCGTGTGGGTCAGGACCGCCCCGTTTTCCCAGACAATGCCGGCAAAGAGGTCTCCGAGCCGTCCCAGTTTCACCGTCTCGAATCGCCGCCCTGTGACCAGAAACAACGCGTAGCCGTTGATGCGGCACTGTTCCAGCGCTGTTTCCAGTTCGGGAGGCACATCGCCGTTCGCGGCGAGCGTGCCGTCGAAGTCGAATGCCATGACGAGGCGATACATAATCAGGATCCACGGTCGAGGTTCAGGTTTAGGTTAAGCGATAATTGGAAACCTCGCCATGGCTTTCCCTCAACCTTAACCTTTTTGTTCAGATGCCGACGAGGACGCGGTGCGCACTGATCGCTTTCATCGTGCGCATCACGTCTTCGCACGAAAGATCCGCGGCCTTCTTTCCTTTGCCGGTCGCCAGGACGAAGTCGTTCATCGCAACGATGCCCTGCAAGACACCGTCTTCATCCACGACGGGAAGCCGTCTGACTCGTTCGCGTTTCATGATGCCCAAGGCAGTGTGGACGTCGTCCGTTCCCCGGCAGGTATAAGCTTTGCCGGAGCTCGTTTCCCAGACGGTGATCTCCGACGCCGGTTTGTTCTTGGTGGCCGTGCCCATGCAGATGTCGCGGTCCGTAATCATACCCATCACCTGACCCTGCACGTTGAGGATTGGCAACGCCCCGCAGTCGCTGTCCCACATCATCTTCGCCGCGGTGGCCAGATTGGCATCTGGGCCGCAGCATTGTACATCCCGTGTCATAATGTTTTCGATTTTCATGGGAATCCTCCTTCGACGAATGATGATCCGTCTTTTCATGAGTTCCTCAGCCGGAGCATCCGGTTGACGATCGTTGTGTCCTGCAGCAGCTTGCCAAAACTGTCGGAGAGCACATCATTGACGACGCCCTGCACGTCCTCCGGCTCGAACCAAAAGACATCTTCCGCGCCGCTTTCCGGGGACGAGGTCGTAAGCACCGGGAGCTTGTCCATCATCACCGCCTTAAGAATCTTGTGGTTTGCCTGCGATGGGCGAATGGCGGCATCTATTCTCCTTCTGGCAAGAACAGGGCCATGTGAGGTCAACATGTGGAACACTGCAACTCATTGAAATCGCCTCAGGTTGAATGAAACGGTTGGCTTTGGGATCGAGGGTCTGTGAGGAAATCCGCTACAAGGCTCTGCTTGGTGATGTTGCCAAAGGGCACATGAATTCTTGGAAGGAAGGGCTCTCGGCAACTCCTTCTATGGAGTTCGCCGCCTCGGCGGTCATCCGATGTCGGCGAGTTTGCACTATAAATCATCACTCTGCCTCGCTCAAAAGATAGCGGGAAATCGGCAGGCACTCCAATTGCTCCTTCACAATGACGGCGGACGGTGGTGGAGGGAGGCTCCGATGACCGTGTCTCGTCACGTGGAAGAAGCGGTGGAAAAACTGAAAGAGGCCGAGAGGCAAATCGCATTCGCACGCGAGGGGCCGAATACCTGTGAGAATCAGAGAATCTGGCTGGAAGCGCTCACGGCCTACTGCCAGGCCCTTGCGGATGTCCACACGTACAACAATGAGTCGATACATGAGAAGCTGCACGAGTTGGGAGGGCTGGCGGGAGTAAAGAAGTTTCGATCTTCGGCGTAGCACCGCGGCGAACCTGTCACATGCGTCGGAGGGGAGCTTCACGCTGCGCCGCTGCCTGTTGTACGCAGATCTCCCAGGACGATCGGCATTATGACGACATTGCATCTCGTGAAAAACACAGAGGCGGAACAGCACGCCGTGTGGGAGGCCTTTCCATCCTGGGCCCATTTTATGTGGCTGTATTTCTTGAGCGCACTCTCTGCGCTCCGAGGCGCGCTGTTCTTCCGGTTTGAGGTGGGCGGTTGGGAAATGTGGGTGATGGGGGCCGGTATCCTTCTCGCCTGTGTCGCGGTCTTGCGACATTGGGCGCATTACGAGCTTATGCTGGACCGGATTACGGTGCGAAATCACTATACGGGGCGCGAGATTCATTCCCTTCCGTTGAGTGCCGTGGGAGAGGTGGAAGTCCGGCAGGGCCCAGTGGCAGATTTCTTTGGGATCGGCACGGTGCTCATTCATGCTCGAAGCAGCGACCGGCTGGTGACACTGCGAGGTGTGAAGGAGCCGGAAGAGGTCAAGATTCGCCTCGAAGCCCTGGCCTGGAAGCGAAGGGTCGTGGCGGCTCGACAGGCTCCAGGAAGTTTGTAGCCGGAACAGAAGCGAATGCGGAATGATCGGCGTTGCACGAACGTTCGCGGGATGAGCGCAGGCATGGAACGATCGGGGGCTCGGTACAGTCAGAGGTGAAGGTGCAGATCGCGTTGACCGGTGACGTGATGCTCGGGCGGCTGGTCGACCAGTACGTGGTCCGCAATCGGTCGGTGCGGCCGGAAGTCCTCTGGGGAGACGTGCTCCCGGTCATACGCGAGGCGGATTGCCGGCTTGTCAATCTGGAATGCGTCATCAGCGATGAGGGAGAGGAATGGCATCCGGACACCAAGGCATTCCATTTTCGCGCCTCTCCCCGCGCGGTGGAATTTCTTCAGGTAGCCAGGGTCGATGGAGTGACTCTTGCCAACAACCACGTGCTGGATTACGGTGCCGATGCACTGCGGGATTGTCTCACCCTGCTCGACCGAGCGGGCATCGCACGGACCGGCGCAGGTACAACACTGCAGGAAGCACTGGTCCCGGCCTTGCTGAGATTACCGCAGGGTCGTGTTGCGGTCGTTGCCCTGACAGATAATGAACCGGAGTGGGAAGCTTCCGCCGCGAAACCGGGCGTCAACTACATCGGCTACAGCGCCCGTGGATTGAAGGAACCGTACCGGGTGCGCATGGCTCAGGCACTGCTCTCAGCGCGGCGGCAGGCGGATCTGGTGATCGTGAGCGCGCACGTGGGCCCCAATTGGGGGGAGCCGTCGCGCGCCATTCAAGCGCTGGCGCACGATCTCATCGATTTGGGAGCCGACCTCTACTGGGGCCATTCCAACCATAGTCCTCAAGGCATCGAGCTCTATAAGGGGAAAGCGATCCTCTATTCGACCGGCGACTTCATCGACGACTACGGGGTCGATCGGGATGAGCGCAACGATCTCTCGTTTCTGTTCATGCTCGAAGTGCAGGGAGGACGTCTTGCGCACATTCGACTCTATCCGACGTGTATCGAGAACCTCGGAGTCCGCCTGGCGAATGAACAGGAAGCATTGTTCTTGAGGGGTACGATGGGCAGGAAATGCGTGGCGTTCCGAGTCAAGCTTGAGTTTAAGAACCATGTCGGGATGGTCGTGATCGAGTGAAGGAAAGACGAGACGGGCGATGAGCCGTGAGGCCTGCGAGAGGCGGACCCTTATGGCTGGATCGATCGAGGATGGCCAAAGCTCTGAGACGAGGGATCGACCATGCCGTCTCTTCGTACGGAATCTATACCCGAAGGGAGCTGGGAACATTTCCCTCACCAGGCTGATACCGGTGTGCGGGGGATCGGCTCGACCAAGGAGGCGGCGTTCGAAAGCGCGGCGCTGGCCTTGACTGCCGTGATCACGGACCCGGCTACTGTGTCTCCCGCCCAGGAGGTGCCGATCGTCTGCGAGGCGTCCGATGATGAACTGCTGCTGGTCGACTGGCTGAATGCCCTCATCTATGAAATGGCCACGCGGAAGATGCTGTTCGGCCGTTTCAAGGTTTGCCTCAACGGTCATTCGTTGCATGCGACGGCATGGGGGGAACCGATCGAGGTGGCGCGGCATCAACCGGCGGTCGAAGTGAAAGGGGCGACCTACACCGAACTGTCGGTGGAGCAGGATGCGCAGGGGCGATGGGTTGCCCAATGTGTCGTGGACGTATAACCCTGCTGAGAGAATGCTGGTCCTGTCGCCAACTGCCTATCCGTCCTCGCATCCCGCCCGGTGTGGAGACCCCGCTGTAGGCGAATGGATGCCCAGGTTGGCGCCACCCGCATTTTCTTGTTGCGGGGTGTTCAACGGCCAGCGGGAGCAGAATTTTCGGATGAGCATGAGCTTGCTCTACTCAGTAAGGCGATCATGGATCTCAACTTGCTGAAACGGCGCGGACCTGACGAGTGGCACATTGCCCCCCACGGCAAGATGCTGGTGCCGGGCGTGATCTATGCGACCGAGGCGTTGATCCACGACATGGACGAGAAGGTCTACGAGCAAGTGACCAACGTGGCGACGTTGCCCGGCATCGTCCAAGCTTCCTATGCGATGCCCGATGCCCACTGGGGGTATGGGTTTCCCATCGGGGGGGTTGCCGCCTTCGATCCCGACCTTGGAGGGGTGGTGTCCGCCGGCGGCGTGGGTTTTGACATTTCCTGCGGGGTCCGGTTGCTCCGCACGGGACTGACGGTGGAGGAGATGCAGCCATGGAAGGAGCAATTGGCCGAGGCGTTGTTTCACCGCGTTCCCGCCGGCGTCGGAAGTACGGGGAAGGTGCACTTGGATCGACATGAAATGGACGCCATGCTGACCGGAGGTGCCCGGTGGGCGGTGGGAATGGGCTATGGGACACATGAGGACCTGGAGTTCATCGAAGAGCACGGCTGTATGAAGGGTGCCCAGCCCGAGAATGTTTCGGATTACGCCAAGAAGCGTCAGCAGGATGAAATGGGCACGCTTGGCTCAGGGAACCATTATCTGGAAGTGCAACAGGTCGTGAGGGTGTTCGATGCGAACGTTGGCGCGGTCTTCGGAGTACGGGAAGGCGACATTGTCGTGAGCATCCATTGCGGCTCGCGCGGACTCGGGCATCAGATCGGCACGGAGTTTCTCAAACGCATGGCCATGAGCGCAGCTCGGCACCGGATCGAATTGCCGGATCGCGAATTGGCCTGCGCGCCGATCAATTCCGAGGTAGGGCAGGAGTATCTCGGGGCGATGCGGGCGGCGATCAACTGCGCGCTCGCCAATCGTCAGATCATCACGCATCTCGTGAGAGAGGTGTTCGCCGACCTGTTGCCACAGGCAGTGCTCTCCCTGCTGTACGATGTCTCCCATAACACCTGCAAACTCGAGGAGCATCTCGTCGACAGGACGCCGACTCGCCTCTTCGTCCATCGCAAGGGAGCCACGCGGGCCTTCGGCCCGGGTCATGCCGACATTTCTCCGGCCTTACGACCGGTAGGGCAGCCGGTCCTGATCGGGGGAACGATGGGAACCGCCTCGTATGTGCTCGTGGGCACACAGGAAAGCATGGCGCTGGCCTTCGGGTCTGCCTGCCATGGAGCCGGCCGCAACATGAGCCGGCATCAGGCCCTTCGCCAATGGCATGGTCGCGAAGTGGTAAAGGATTTGGCCGCGCGCGGCATTCTGATTCGCAGTCCGTCGATGCGGGGAGTCGCCGAGGAGGCTCCTGGCGCTTACAAGGATGTGAGCGAGGTTGTCGATGCAGCGGATGAGGCGAACCTGGCGCGGAAGGTGGCGCGGCTCGAGCCGCTCCTGTGCATCAAAGGGTAGCGATTTGACCCGGGGAATCACTCAAATCCCGGTTCGGTCTGTGGATGATTACGGACGATTTGTTGACGGCCTCTCGGTCAAGCAGCGGGTCCTTGCATTGATCATGAGTGGGAAAGCCACGGTGTTTGTGTCGATCAAGCCGGACGAGGTTTCCGCTCTGAAGCAGGCCGGCAGGCCGTTGCGATCTTCCGCCTGCCGGTTGAAGGCGACCGGTCGACGAATCGAGGAGGACTTAGGTCACGCCTTCAAGATCGAGCTTCAGCGCAATCAGCTTCAGCAAGTCCTTAAGCGTGACGATGCCGACGAGACGCTCGCCATCCAGCACCATGAGCCGGCTGTTGCCAGTCCGGTTCATTAACGAGAGCGCGGCCAGGGCATCGGCGTCGGCCCTCACTGTGTTCTCCGATGAACAAGGCGTTGCCACATCGCGGACCGTGAGCCGCTTCCATTGCTCCCGCGGGATTCCTGCGATTTGCTTCGAGCTGACACACCCGATGAGATGCGAGTTCTGTGTAACAGGGTACATGTTGTGCAGGGAGCGATAGAAATGGTCTTCAACCAACGCTTCGACAGAAATATCCGCGGAGACGGTCTCAGGATTCGAGGCCATGAACCGATGAAGCGGTTCTCCTTCGAGCTTCGTGTGTGCGATCATTTGGTAATGCGACCTGTTGGCGGCGCCGCGAAGGAACAGACCCATCACGAACCACCAGATGCCCAGCATGAAACTTCCCGTGACGACATGAAAGAGGCCCGACAGCATCAGGACCGTGCCGAAGAGGGAACCGATCCGAGACGCCCAGCTGGTCGCTCGGAGGATATCGCCCTTCCAGTGCCATAGAGCGGCCCGGAGCACGCGCCCTCCGTCGAGCGGAAATGCGGGCACAAGGTTGAAGGCGCCCAGCAGTACGTTCGCCATCGAGAGGTAGCCGACCGTGCCCAGGAACGGGACCGGCGCATTTTGCCGGTACGCCACCTCGAACGTGAGGAGGCAGACGGCGCTGAGTGCGAAGCTCGAGATCGGCCCGGCGATTGCCATGAGAAGCTCCGCTTTCGGGCTGGGCGGTTCTTTGTCCATCTGTGCCACACCGCCGAAGATAAACAGCGTGATGCTTCTGATGGGAATCCCATGATGTCTCGCCACG
>DASPGL010000179.1:0-15492 GCA_035620635.1 Nitrospira sp.
AAATCCCTCGAGGTACCGCCATGAGAATGACGCGACGGGTCAAGCAGATTCTCGCCGGCTACGAGAGCGACAATGCCGGCACCAAGGCGAGCCTTGCGCGCATCCTGATGCACGGCAAGCTGGGCGGCAGCGGGCGGCTCGTGATCTTGCCGGTCGACCAGGGCTTCGAGCACGGCCCGGCGCGGAGCTTCGCGCCCAACCCGCCGGCCTACGATCCGCACTACCATTTCCAGCTGGCGATCGACGCCGGCTGCAACGCCTACGCCGCGCCGCTGGGATTTCTGGAGGCGGGCGCGAGCCAGTATGCGGGCCAGATTCCGCTGATCCTCAAATTGAACAATCACGATGTGCTGCATGATGAGAAGGATCCGCTGCCTTCCGTCACGGGAAGCGTGAGGGAGGCGTTGCGGTTGGGCTGTTCCGCCGTCGGATTCACGATCTATCCCGGCTCAGCCCATTGCAACGCCATGTACGAGCAGTTGCGTGCGATTGCCGAGGAGGCCAAGGCCAGCGGCTTGGCCGTGGTCGTGTGGTCCTATCCCAGAGGGTCGGCATTGAGCAAGGAAGGCGAGACAGCCATGGATGTCGTCGCCTATGCGGCGCAAATCGCCGCCCAGCTGGGTGCGCACGTCATCAAGGTGAAACTGCCCACCGCCCATCTCGAACAGGCGGCAGCCAAGAAGGTCTATGAAAGCGCACAGATTCCGATCAAGACCTTGGCCGAGCGGGTGAAGCACGTGATCCAGAGTGCGTTCGATGGCCGCCGGATTGTCATCTTCTCTGGCGGTGCGAAGAGCGAGGACAAGAACGTGTTCGAAGAGGCACGGGCGATTCGTGACGGCGGAGGGTTCGGCAGCATCATCGGACGAAACTCGTTCCAACGTCCGAAGCCGGAGGCGATCACGTTCCTCCATACGATCATGGGAATTTATGCGGGGCAGATACAGTAAACGACCGGAGGCATCAGGGGAGCGAACTGGAACGATATGAACCACTCGGACCTCGATCGGAAGCCGACCCAAGGGAGCCGCAGTTGGATCGTGGCGGCGACCTTGTTGACGGCCGGAATGATCATCGGATTTGTCGTCGCCTCGGATCTCGGCTGGCTACCGACAGGCCACGCCGTCCCCGATATCGCGTCGACTCCGTTTTCCCCTCCGATCGCCAGACCGGTTGCGACCGCGCCTCAACCGACATTGCCCGGCGGGGGCGGACAGTCGTTCGTGGAGATTGCCAAAGCCGTGAAGCCGGCGGTGGTCAATATCTACGCAACCAAAAGCAGCGGCAGAGGAGAGGGCCCGCATGCCACGCCGTTCGACGATCCGTTTTTCCGGCGGTTCTTCGGGGACGAGTTTTTCCGGCGCTTCGATCAGCAACCGAAAGAGCGGAAGGAACGGGGGCTGGGGTCGGGCGTGATCGTCGAGTCCAACGGGCTGATCATCACGAACAATCACGTGGTCGGCAAGGCCGATGAAATCCGGGTCACGCTGTCGGATAAGCGGGAGTTCAAGGCGAAGCTGATCGGCACCGATCCCAAGACGGATATCGCCGTGGTTCGGATCGATGCGACCGGACTCCCGACCGTACCCTTGGCTGATTCCGACAAGTTGGAAGTGGGGGAATTTGTCCTTGCCGTGGGGAACCCGTTCGGGCTGACGCAGACGGTGACGCTCGGTATCGTCAGTGCGCTGGGGCGAGCCGCGGGGATCGCGGAGTACGAAGACTTCATCCAGACCGATGCTGCGATTAATCCGGGGAACTCCGGGGGGGCGTTGGTCAATGTGCGGGGCGAACTGGTCGGCATCAATACGGCGATCTTCAGCCAGAGCGGCGGCAATATGGGCATCGGCTTTGCCGTGCCAAGCAATATGGCCCAGTCGATCATGGGCCAACTGGTTCAATCAGGGAAGGTCGTCAGGGGCTGGCTGGGTGTCTCGATTCAGGAACTCACCCCGGAATTGGCTTCTCAGTTCGGTGTCGGAGAAACGAAGGGTGTGCTGGTCAGTGACGTCATGGAGGACAGTCCGGCGAAGAAGGCCGGCTTCGAGCGGGCCGACGTGATCGTCGAGTATGACGGGAAATCGATGGATTCGCCGACGCATCTCCGAAATGCGGTCGCCCAGACGCCGGTTGGGAAGAAAGTGCAGGTCAAGATCATCCGGGATAAAAAGCCGAAGACCATCGAGCTGACCATTGCCGAGCAACCCAAGTCGATGGGGCAGGGTAGCGAAGAAGACGCGGGCGAATCGGCGACGCCGAGCGGAGTGCTGTCGAGCCTCGAGGTGCGGGAACTGAACGATGAACTGGCGAGCCGCTATGGTTTGAAATCGAGCGAGCGCGGTGTGGTGGTTGTGCGGGTGAAACCGGGAAGCACAGCCGAGGAACTCGGAGTCCGCGAAGGCGATGTGATCGTCGAAGTCAACCGTCAGGCCGTGACGTCGGTCAAGGCCTACGAGCGGATCGCCGGCAAGTTGCCCAAAGATCAGTCGGTGTTGCTCTTGTTGAAGCGCCAGGGGCGGACGATTTATCTTACGCTCCGCCCGTGATGAAGAGATCGATGGATCTGGACCCCAGTTGAACCGCGCAGCCATGTGTAAGGAGCTGCAAGTCGACCGTGACTAACCGGACCGTCGCCCTCGTCCCTGCAGCCGGACGCGGGCTGCGCATGGGCGGCTCCGTTCCCAAACAGTACCTGGCGATCGGCGGTCTTCCGCTCGTCGTCCACTCGCTCCGTGTCCTACAGACCTCTTCCTCTATCGACGCCGTCGTCCTCGCCGTGCCTGAATCGGATATCGCCTACTGCCAGTCCGATATCGTCAAAGCCCACGGGTTCAGCAAGGTGATCAAGGTCGTGGCCGGCGGGGCCGAACGGCAGGATTCCGTCCGCCTGGCGCTGGCCGCAGTCGAACGCGATACGGAAATCGTGCTGGTCCACGATGCGGTGAGGCCATTTCTTACCCACTCGATGGTCACGGATGTGGTGACGGCTGCACGAGCGACCGGCGCCGCGATCATCGCGCTGCCCATGCGGGACACCGTGAAGCAGGTCGGAGCCTGTCATCTGATCGAGCGGACGGTCGATCGCAGCTCGCTGTGGCTGGCCCAAACACCGCAGGCCTTCAGGAGAGCGTGGCTCGCGGAGGCGCACGACAAGGCTCGTCTCGAAGGCGTACGGGCGACCGACGATGCGTATCTCATCGAGTGGTCGGGGCGTCCTGTGGCCGTGGTCGAAGGAAGCGGAGACAACATCAAAGTGACCAGACCGGAAGACATGATCATCGGCGAAGCGATCTGGGCGGCAAGGCTAAGAGCTGACAAGCAAGCAGGATGACAAGGAAGATGAGCGAACAAGGTGGCAAGCCGGCAGGCTGTCAGCGTGCTGTCCTGTCAGCGAGTCAGCTATCAACCAAAGGAGTACCATGCGCATCGGCTACGGTTACGACGTTCACCCGTTGGGACCCGGACGGAAACTGATCCTGGGCGGAGTCGAGATTCCGCACCACAAGGGTCTTCTGGGCCATTCGGATTCGGATGTGCTGGTCCATGCCCTCTGTGATGCGCTCCTCGGGGCCATGGGGGAAGGCGATCTGGGCCGGCACTATCCCAGTTCGGATCGGCGGTACAAGGACATTTCGAGCCTCAAGTTGCTGGAGGAAGTCGTGGGAAAGCTGAGGCAGAAGGGCTATCGTGTCGGCAATGTGGATACGGTCATTGTGGCCCAGGCTCCGCGATTGGCCGGCCATCTTGCCGCCATGGCCGGGACCATTGCGAAGACACTGGGGGTGGATAGCGGGCTGGTGAACGTCAAGGTCAAGAGTGGAGAAGGACTGGATGCGGTGGGGAAGGAAGACAGCATGATCGCGCATGCGGTGTGCGTGATTGAGCCGATAAGTGGCTGACAAGTGTGCAAGCTGACACGAGTGAACAATGGGAAGAGCGCATGGGTTTGAGGAGCTGAAGGTGTGGCAATCAGCGAGGGAACTTGTACGGGCTATATACAGCCTGACAAACAAGCAACAGTTCCAAAAAGACATCGCGCTTCGTGACCAGCTGAGGCGGGCGGCAGTCTCCAGCATGGCGAACATTGCGGAAGGGTTTGAGCGAGGCTCGAAGCGGGAATTTGCTAGGTTTCTCTACATGGCAAGAGGATCTTCTGGTGAAGTTAGGAGTCATTTGTATGTGGCCAGGGACTTGGATTACATTACACCGGCTGAGTTCGAACAAGTAGAAGATCAGGCCACGGGGCTGTCCAAGGGGATCTTCCGGTTTATCCAGCATATTGAATCGTCGGGGCGGGGAACGGAGTAGAAGGCATGGTCAGGGTCGGTCTTATGCAGCTGACAAACTAATACGAGGGAAAGCTGATACCTTCATGACCCTGTCAGGCGGGTTTCATGTCAGTTGTATCTTGGTCCTGTTAGTTTGCTTCAGTGTTTCTTGTTAACATCTCTCTAACTTGAACGTGTCAGCTTGTTAGCGTGGTGCCTTGTCAGCCATGTTTAGTACCATCCGGCAAGACTTGAAAGCCATCTTCGATCGCGACCCGGCGGCCACGAGCACGCTGGAGGTCATTCTCACCTACGCCGGCTTTCATGCGCTGTTGGCGTATCGGATTTCCCACCGTCTCCAGGCCATGGGTGTCCCGTTCATTCCCCGTGCGATTTCTCAACTGGCCCGTGTGTTGACCGGCATCGAAATTCATCCCTCGGCCAAGATCGGCACAGGATTTTTTATCGACCATGGCATGGGGGTGGTGATCGGCGAAACGGCCGAAGTCGGCGACTATGTGACGCTCTTTCAGGGCGTGACATTGGGAGGAACGGGCAAGGAACGCGGGAAGAGACACCCGACGCTCGGAAACCACGTGGTCGTCGGGGCAGGGGCGAAAATCCTCGGCGGTATCAAGGTCGGTGACAACGTGAAAATCGGAGCCAATTCCGTCGTGTTGAAGAACGTGCCGGCCAACTCGACGGTCATCGGCGTGCCGGCCCGCGTCATCAAGACGCAAGGCGAACGCCTGCCGGACGCGACCATGGATCAGGTGGATCTCCCCGACCCGATCAGCGACCGGCTTGTCGCTCTTGAACAAGAATTGATCGAACTCCGCAAGAAACTCGAAAACCGCGACCCCCAGCTGCCATTCTAGGCCTTCCCGTCCTGCCCGCCATCGGCTCTTTCCAGCTCCATCCCATCGCGCAATCTCATATTGTTGGCGTAACAGTTCGAAAGTACGAAAGTGCCAAATTGACAGGGTGAAGTTTGTGGAAGCCCATTGTTAAGAGAACCTTCTGACTTTCAACTTTGGAACTTTCAAACGTGTAACCAGTTCACTAGTTACTTGTCAGCCTGGCCCCTTGTACCGCTGACACGCGGACATGAAAGAACGCTGACACGAGGGAGAGCTGACAGGTGTGCACGCGTGCAGGCTCACAAGCTTCGTGTCAGCTTGCCGTCCTGTCAGCCTGTCAGCTCATGCTCGTTAATCGTAATCGACCCGTATGAGGAAGAGTCCTTGCGGGGGTGCGGTCTTGCCGGCGCTCGATCGATCGCGCGCGTTCAGGATGGTCGGGAGGCTGTCGGGAGGACGCTTTCCGAGCCCGACCTCGACGAGGGTGCCGACGATGGATCGAACCATCTGCTTCAGGAAACGGTCGGCATAGGCTTCGATGTGCAGGAAGTCTCCCTGGCGATAGACTGCGAGGCGCTGAAGGTGACACAGGGGATCGTCGTTTTCTGTCGGCTGGGTTTCGAAGGACGAAAAATCGTGCGAACCGATCAGGGGGATGGCCGCCAGATTCATCAGGGCATCGTCGAGCGGTTGATGGACGTGCCAGCAGTAGGATCGCTGAACGGCAGGACGCTCCGGACGATTGAGAATACGATACTCGTACAGTTTGCCCTTCGACGCATGGCGGGCGTGGAAGACATCCGGCATGGTCTCGGCCGAGCGCACGACGATGGCCTCCGGGAGATGGGCGTTCAGCGCCCTGGTCCATTCGCGCGGGGTCATGCTCCGCTCGATGCGGAAGCTGGCGACCTGGCCCAGGGCGTGCACCCCCGCGTCAGTCCGTCCTGCGGCGATCACGGATACTCTGGTTTGGGTGACGCCTTCGATAGCCTGTTCGACCGCTTCCTGGATGGTGCGCTGGTTCAGTTGGCGCTGCCAGCCTGCATAAGCGGTTCCGTCGTATTCGAGGAGGAGCTTGATGGTTGGCATGGCATTCTATTCGAACGGTGGAATAGTCTCTCTTTTTCTTCTCGCATCACGAAACCCTCACGTCAAGCGTCCATCGTCAACCGTCACTCGGGGGATGGGATGGAGGGCTTATTCCGTCCGACCGCCTCCTCGTTTGACGAATGACGAGTGACGAAGTTCGCCGTTGCGGAGGGCGAATGCGATCAGTGAAGGTCGGATTTGTTATTGGCCAGGAACGAGGTCACGCCCTGGAACAGAGATTGGGCAACGTCTCGGACGAACGTGGGCCTGCGGAGCAACTCCTCTTCGATTGGATTGGAGATGTAGGCGATTTCAGCGAGAATGCTCGGCATGCTGGTGAACCGTAACACATAGAACGGGGCGGTCTTGACGCCGTGATCGTTCACGGCATAGTGGCCGTTCATGTGGGTGACCATCGCCTCTTTTGCGGTCCAGGCCAGTTCGAGCGACGCTTCGATCTTCTTGGTGGTCAGAAGATCAGCCACGAGATACTCCCATCCGACGCCGGTGTTGTTGAGAGGCGTGCCGTTTTCTCGCGCGGCCACTTCCAGCGCCCGCTGATCCTTCGCTTCTCCGAAGTGATAGATTTCGATGCCCTTGACCGAGCGTGAAGGGTGCGAATTGACGTGGATTGAGACGAACAGGTCGGCCCCCGTGGTATTGGCAAACTTGGCACGGTCCTCCAACTCCACGAAGACGTCGCGATCCCTTGTCATCAGCACGCGCACGTTCGGTTGCTTGCTGAGAAGATCCCGTAGTTTCAATCCGACCTTGAGGGTGATGTCTTTTTCTTCCGTCTGCCGCAAGCCGCGCGCTCCGGAATCCCTGCCGCCGTGGCCAGGATCGATGACGATGATCTTGTAGCCCTTGGCCGGTGGAGGGGCCGGTTGGATCGGCGGCGGTGCAGGAACAGGCATCGATGCCTGACTGTCAGGCACCGGCGGGGATCCCGGTTCGATCGGAGGGGTGATATCGACAACCAGTCGAGGAGGATTCGAGAGCGTAAACTGTTTGTAGGTGCGGAAGGCAGTAGTCGGGAGCGACAGGGCCACGGCCGGTGCCTTGGTCTGTCGGACATCAAACGGAGCCGGCACGGTTCCGTCCGCGACTTTCATCCGCGCGGACGGGCTCATCAAGGTGTTGGGCAGCGCGATGACCAGACGACGCGGATTGCCGGCTCGTCGTTCGACCACGCGTGTGTGGCGATCTAAATCCAGCACAAGCCTTGTTTTCTCCGGACCGGTCGTCACGCGGAAATCCCTGATCATGGCGGGACCTAATGAGGCCGTGGTTATTCCGGCCTTCGATCTCTTCGCGACGCTTCCATGGCGGGTTCGGCCGTCATGTTCGGAGGCGGTGGCCGCCCAGACGGGGTTGAACTGGAGTGTCACGGCCAGCATCAACAGGCCGGTCAGGTAGTGGACGAGGACCGGCGAGAGGGGGCCGTGATGTGATCTGACCGGCGATACCATGGATTTCACCGATGAACGAAGGAGATCGTTAAGTATTTCTCAGATGCTCCGCTGCTTGTCAAGGGATTGCAGAAGCCACGCGGAGCGTTCGGCCACATTGACAGGTCCGCGATCATCGGGGTAGCGTGCCCGGTGATGCCGATCTACCTGATCATCGATGGCTATAATCTGCTGGGCCGGACCGGAGGCCTTTCCGGTTCCATCGAGACCGCGCGAGAATCGCTGCTGCAAGCTTTGGCATCGTACAGACATCGGAAGCAACATCCCATCACCGTGGTCTTCGATGGCTGGCAACAGGGGCAGCCGACGGAACGACACGAGCATCGATCGGGTGTGGAGATTGTGTACTCCAAGCGGGGGGAGCGGGCCGATCAGGTGATCCAACGGCTGGCGAGAGAATTCGGCACCGGCTGCGCCGTGGTCAGCTCCGACCACGAGGTGGTGCAGTCTGCCAGAGCATCGGGGGCGTTCGTCCTCAGCGCCCAGGAATTTGCCTTGAAGCTCTGGACGGCACCGGGAGGCAGCGGAGTGATGCACAAGGAACTCGATACGGAAGCCGAGGCTCGGCCTCGCGATCCAAAGAAGAAAGGGAACCCGCGCAAGCTTCCCAAGTCGATTCGGCAGCGAACGAGACAGCTCAGGCGATTCTAGTCGGATGCTGAAAGAGCCCGCCAGCGGCGTTCTCGTGTCGTTCAGATCCTCGACGTACCCCAGAGGGTACGACTCGGCCCTTCACTCGCTGCGGCTTCGCTGGACGGCCTTGTTGAGCATCCTCTGAGAAGCGTGCTCAGGTGTACGGGGTTTCTACTTTTCGTTGGCTCCGGGCCATTCATTGTAGCCTGCTAAAGAGCCGTTTGGCATTTCTCGTGGTCAGCCTGCCGATAGTGTCGATTGACATATCGGGTTCTCCGGCTCGGATCGTTGCCAACTGTGTCGCAACCAAGGAGACGAAGGCCGGCTCGTTGCGCTTCCCGCGATGCGGGGCCGGCGTCAGATAGGGGCAGTCGGTTTCAATAAGGAGCCGGTCCAGCGGGACGATCTTCGCAATCTCGCGCAGCATGGTCGCATTCTGAAAGGTGACGATGCCAGAGAACGACAGATAAAATCCGAGGTCCAACGCATCCTTGGCCAGCCGGGCATCACCGGAAAAGCAGTGGAACACCCCGCCGACGTCTGACGCGCGTTCTTCCTTCAAAATTGCCATCGTATCCTCCTGGGCCTCCCTCGTGTGGATGATCACGGGAAGCGTCAGTTCGCGTGCCAACTGAAGCTGTTCACGGAAGCGTTCGCGCTGTTCTTTGGGAGACGAGTGGTTGTAGTGGTAGTCGAGGCCGATCTCCCCATAGGCCACGACCTTCCTGTTCGCGGCCAGCCGGCGGAATTCGTCGTACCAATGGTCCTCGATATGTTTGGCTTCGTGCGGATGGACGCCGACCGAGGCGTAGACAAAGGGATACCGTTCTGCGAGCGCGACGGCAGCCCGGCTCGTAGCCAGATCGCAGCCGATGGTCACGAACGCCTCCACGCCGGCCTCGCGGGCCCTGGCGATCATGGCCTCGCGATCATCGTTGTAGCGGGCATCGTCGAGATGCGTATGCGTGTCGATGAGCATCGCGCCAGCATCCTAGCATGATGGCGGAAGAAGGCAACAGGACGGGCCGTGGGTGGCAATCGAGAGATGAAGCTACGCGGGTCGGGGGGTGATCGCTTCGGCCAGTTCCGTCAGGAGAGCGGCGGTCTCGTCCCATCCCAGGCAGGCGTCGGTGATGGAGACGCCGTGGGCCAGGGAGACGCCTTGTTTCCAAGTCTGTTTGCCGGGGTTCAGGTTGCTTTCGAGCATCAGACCCATAATGGAGTGGCGGCCCTCGCGGAATTGCCGCAGGACTTCGCGGGCCACGAGACCCTGGCGCGTGTGGTCCTTCTTGGAGTTGTCATGCGAACAGTCGATCATGATGGGCCTGGCGATGCCTTCACTCGCCACGGCTGCCTCGGCCTTGGCGACATGTTCTTCGTCGTAGTTCGTCCTGCCGCCTCCGCCCCGGAGGACGATGTGCCGATCGGGGTTGCCCAGGGTCTTGATGATCGAAGTCTGGCCGTCGGCATTGATCCCGACGAAATGGTGCGGCGCGTTGGCCGAGGTCATGGCATTGACGGCGACTTGGAGGCTGCCTTCCGTGCCGTTCTTGAAGCCGACCGGCATCGACACGCCGCTGGCCATCTCGCGATGGGTCTGACTCTCCGTCGTGCGGGCTCCGATCGCGGTCCAGCTGATGAGGTCGGCGATGTATTGGGGGCTGATGGGGTCCAGCAGCTCCGTCGCGCAAGGAAGGCCGGATTGGTTGATTTTGAGGAGGATCGTTCGCGCCAACTCCATGCCGGTCGCGATATCGCAAGTGCCGTCAAGGTGCGGATCGTTGATCAAGCCTTTCCATCCGACCGTGGTCCGCGGCTTTTCGAAATAGGTCCGCATTACGATCAGGAACCGGTCGTGCAAGGCATCGGCGAGGGGCTTCAGCTTGGCGGCATAGTCATACGCCGCTTCAGAGTCATGGATGGAGCAGGGGCCGACGATCAGCACCAGCCGGTCACGATCCTCTCCGTGCAGGATCCGGCGAATCGCCTCCCGTGTTTCAAGGACAAGGGTGGCAGCCTGGTCGGTAATAGGGAGCTTGGTCTTGATCGCGCGCGGCGACGGCAACGCTTTGATCTCGATGACGTGTTGATTGTCGATCGGCCTATTCATCAGGTCCCTACCCTGTGTGCGGGACGGGCGGTCGGGATAAAGGTTGAAAAACAACGTGAAATTGTAACGAATAACCGGAACAAAGTCCACACATGTTGACAGGGCCATCGGAAAACGCGTAATTTTCAAAGGATGTACGAGTGCTATGAAAGACTGAGCCGGTCTGCTCATCCGCCATCATGCTGACTCTGCACATACCCTCCCATGGCTCCCGCGACCTGCTCAGGACCGGAGTGGCACTGGGGCTCATCTGTCTGCTTCTCGGATTCGCCCCCTTCGCTGTCGCGCAAGACGTTCACCATGAATTGGCGGCAGCCGATACCGATGGCCACGAGCACTCCGAGAACGATCTCTGCCAATGGGTCCAGCACCATACGGCAGGATCCCTGGATCTCGATGTTCCGAAGCCTACCGTCTGCGAACTCGTTCGACATCATGAGCCGTCGACAGAACCCCTGTTACTGTCAGTTGATCTCTCCCTTGTCGGTCCTTCACGCGCGCCTCCCCTGAGCTAGTCTCCTTCGCCAGACATCCCTGGAGCAGGCGGTCCCCTCGGGTCGGGTTCGCCTGCTCGATCATCCTTGTCTGACAGTGTGAGCAGGAATGAGGAGGCACGCGATGCAACGCGCAGTGTTCTTTCGTATCGCCCAGGTGTGTCTGACCGCGACGATCGTATCGGTCGCGTCGGGTCATCCGTCCTTTGTCGGTGCCGCCGAGAACGAGCACTCGACGACGATTACGGGGACGGTTCAGAATCAGGATCTTCGGCGGGTCCCGCAGGCTGTCATCGAGGTGAAAGATCAGGAAGGTGCGCTGGTCTCTTCCGGGGTCTCCGACGAGGCCGGCGAGTTTACGCTCTCAGTGCCGGCCCAAGGGACCTACTCAGTCAGTGCCGTGCAGGAAACCTATCGGAGCGAGTACGTTGTATTGGTGCTGGGCGAGGATCAGCCCAAGCCGGTGATACTGACTCTCTCCAAGACGAAAGAAATTGCCTTGGAGGTGATATCACCGTTACCGCCCATCCACTACAAGGCGTCGAGCGAGACCTATTCGCTCAGCCGCAAAGAGATCGAAACCCTGCCTCGCGGCAACAACAACGAATTCCACGATGTGTTGCTGACCATCCCCGGCGCAGCCTACGGCGCGCTGAAGCAGGTGCATATCCGGCAGGACCATGCCAACCTGCAGCTCCGGATCGACGGGGTGCCGATTCCTGACACGGTGTCCTCGACCTTTTCCGACGTGATCAGCCCACGGGCATGGGAGCGAGCCGATATTGTTTTGGGCGGGATGGAGGCGAATGTGGGGAATAAGACCGCCGCGCTCATCGACATCACGACGAAGAGCGGGACAAAACCCGGGTTCGGCTCGGCACAGATGTCCGGTGGGTCGAATAACACGATCAATCCGTCGTTCGAATATGGGGGCACGGTCGGAGAGAAGTTCCGCTTCTATGTTCTGAACAGTCACACCGCGACCAATCGAGGGATCGAGCCTCCGACCCTCGGCCACTCGATCTTCCACGGACAGAGCGAGCGCAATCAAACCATGGTTCGCGGCGACTATCAGATGGATAATAAGAATAACTTCACGCTGCTGTTCCTGAACTCCATCGCCAAGTATCAGATTCCTACGCTTCCAGGACAAACACAGAATGCCGCCATCCTGGGTCTGTTGCCTGTCGGGTTTTCCCCTGTGCCGTCCGAAATGGTGGATGAAAATCAGAAAGAAAATAATCAGTATGCGCATCTCGTATGGCGCCATGATGTGTCCACAAACCAGTTCTTCAGCCTGGCAGGATACTTCCGCCATACGAGGGCCACGTTCACGAGCGATCCGCTGAACGTGCTCGCGTACGTGCCGGATGAGACGGAACCGTTCTCGGCCGGGAGTCAGGATCGCACGGCCTATTCCGGAGGAGCGCGGCTGGATTACACCTACGTCCATAGCAAACAACACCTGATCAAGATGGGATTCCAGATCGATCGTACGCAGGCGATCAACAAGACGCGCTTGTCCACGTTCCTGGATGACGGGGCGGGAAACCCGATCGGGGGGGTCCTCGATATCGGCGCCGACAACCGGTTGATCGGGTGGCGGCAGGAGTTTTGGATTCAGGATCAATGGTCTCCGAACGATCACTGGACCTTCAACATCGGGGTCCGCGGCGATGCCGTCCAGTATCTCCGCAGCGAGGGACAGGTGAGTCCCAGAGTCGGGGTGACCTACAAGCACAACCAGTCACATGCCTTCCACGCGTTCTACGGACGGATGTTTACTCCTCCGAATCTGGAGGCGATTTCCTTCGCCAAGCTGAGCACGGCGGGGACAAAGGCGGCTCCGGAGGATACGACCAACAACCAGGTCAGGGCTGAACGGGCCCATTACTTCGAAGTGGGCAGTTATCACGCGCTGACGCAGTACGCCACGCTGCAGCTCACGGGATACTACAAGCTGGCCAACTATCTGTCCGATGCGGGCCAGTTCGGAACGACGCCCCTGCTGAACTATTTTGCCTTTGAACGGGGCTGGACCAGGGGTGCCGATGCAGCGCTCAAGCTGCAGCTCACGGACAATCTGACGGCGCGCGGCAACATTGCGTGGGGGCAATGCAAGGGGTATGGGTTGCAGTCAGGGCACTTTTTATTGGAGGCGGCCGAAATTGCCGACATCAAGAGCCGTAGCGGCGTACATTGTGATCACCAGCAGACGCTGACGAGTTCGGTGATCGCCAGCTACCGGTTGCTTGAACGGACGACGTTCACCGGGCAGATGCTCTTTGCGTCAGGCTTACGGACGGCGGAGGAAGGGGCGAAAACCAACTCCACGCATACTCCCTCCTATACGACCTACAACGTCTCGATCACCCATGTGGTTCCCTTACCGTGGCATGATCAAAAACTGCTCCTCGGATTCGATATCATCAACATCCTGGATCAGCAGTATTTCATCAATGTCGGGGAGGGCAGCATCGGGTTGGGAGTGTCCCACGCGGGGATGCCGAGGTCGTTCTTTTTTCGCGGCCAGTGGTTCTTCTGATCAGACGCCGAACAAGGCCGCCAGCGGTGTTCTCAGTCGCCCGTCTCCTTGCGACGTACCCACCGCTGAAAGAGTGGTCGTGGCAGCTCGGGGTGGGCGGTGGAATGGATGACCTTGTCGGGCGTCTGATGGTATAAGAAAACCGGGAGAAAAAGAGGAACAACAGGTTCGTTCGCTCATGAATTATCGCGACTATAGGGGCGTGTGGGTCGCCTTGTGTGTGCTGCTTTTTCCGGCTGCCGCGTATGCGGCGGCCGGGGATGAGGCGACGCATGCCTCCGATCATGAGGAGGATGTGCTCGAGCTCCCCGAAGTTCATGTGCATGGATTGTCGTTGAACAAGGATCAGCAGCTCGGTCCGGTGGCGAAATCGACTCCCTGGCCCGGCGTTCCTGCATCGCTTGACGGCAAGGAACTGGATGATTGGATGAAGGCTCGCCTGCTGGTCTCGAAAGAAGCCAAGGTGACAGTCGTCGTCCTGGAACCCTGCAAACATCGGGAACTGACGGCGGCCGGGATCACGGCGCTCAGCAGATGGACCTTCGATCCTCAGATGAAGGGCGATGACCCGGTGGACGGTGAATTGACCGTCCGTATTCATTTCCGCACTCGCTGAGTGGCGCCAATCGTGACGTGACGTGTCGTTTTTATTGTGCTTGACGCTCGACGAATGACGCTTTATCGTCAGTCTCAATGAGCCTGGACGAATCACTCTTCCTTGCCATCAACGGATTGGCGGGTTGGTCTCCGGTCGTCGATCAGTTCTTCCTCGAACTGGGAAACCGCAGCACGCTGTATATCCCTGGGGCCTGTGCCATCGCCTATTGGATTTGGACCAAACGACGGGAGGCACTGTTGGGAGGGCCGATCCTGGCGGCATCGGTCGGTCTCTCGGATTTTCTTGGCGGGCAACTCAAATGGGTCTTCGAGAGAGTCAGGCCCTGCCGTGCGTTGAGCGAGACTGTGAAGATCGAGCCGAACGGCTGCGGCGCCCTTTTCAGCTTCCCGTCGAACCACGCCGTCAATACCGCGGCCATTGCGGCGTTTCTGCAAGTGCTCTATCCGAAGTCCGGCTGGGTAAGCTGGCCGATTGTCGCGCTCGTCGGCTTCGCGCGCGTGTTCGTGGGCGCGCACTACGTCACGGATGTTCTTGGAGGATGGCTGCTCGGTGGGCTGGTGGGCGGCGGTGCAGCCTGGGCCCTGCTACAATGGCCGACATTTCGGAAGCGGGTGATGCAGGCCGTCTCGACTCCCGTCGAAGAAGTTGAAGCCGGATCGTAAGCCATAGGAAACAATCCCTCCCTACCGGTCAACGCTGGCCAGCAACGCTCTACTCACCTGATCGAGATCATACCCCCGGCCGATGAGCACGAGCGCCGGTTCCGGCTCATCCAGGAGCGTGACGGGGGTGACGGTCGCCTGTCCAGGCGGCGCATACTGAAATTCCTGCAGTTCCGGTTCATTGGTGAATCGGAAGTAGCCCTTCGCACGCTCGAGTTGTCGGGGGAGCGTCTTGATCCAGGCAAAAAATCGCGTTCGATTGAGCGGGCCGGAGAGACGAATCGTCGTGGCGATGGGATGGTAGGCCGCGCGCGGGCGAGGTTCCGCTTGAGGCCGGGTGAACAGCACATTGGTCGGTGCACCTGGTCTGAGAGAGGCCTGCGGGGTGAGCAGGGCTGCGGGATCGATCCGCGCATGGGAAGTTTCCCACAAACGAGCATAGGAATTCTGGCCGAGGACCCTGTCCCGGAACCGTTCCCAATGGCCCGGCACGTAGAGATCCCGCTTGTTCAGGATGAGTTCGTCCGCACAGCGGATGGCCTGGGTGGTCACATAGGCACTGGAATGGCTTTCTTCATTCGAGACGGGATGCAGCAGCGCAATCACCCGTTCGAGCGCAGCCAGTCTTGCCGTGTAGAGGTCGGTGACCGCATCGATGACTTCCGAGGGGTCGGCCAGCCCCGAACATTCCAGAATGACCGTATCTGCCCCATGATCGCGGACCAGTTGCGCAATGCCCC
>DASPGL010000180.1:0-8675 GCA_035620635.1 Nitrospira sp.
CTTCACCGAATTGAGGATCGTACTGATAGAACCCGATGCGCACCGTTGGGACCTCTCCTGACCCATGAAACGCCGCCCGCATCTCGCAATCGAAAGAGCCTCCTCTCCTGAAACGACAACGGGCAGGAAATTCTCCCTGCCCGTTGCCTGCACTCGTGAGAGTCTGGGCTACTTCACTTCTGACAAATGCGTCACGGCACCTTCAGCATGCTCGGTACATGCATCGGCATGTCCGGCCTTGCCGTGTTGTACCGCTTCCTTCAGGTGTTTGACTCCCTCATCCAAATGCGGGTTTTTCATGCCGGCAGCCTGGGCATGTTTGAGCGCTTCCTCTGCATGTTGAACACAGGCATCCGCATGGCCTTCTTTCCCGTGCGACCCGGCGCCTTTCGCATGCTCAACCGCTTCACTGACGTGCTTGTTGGCGCTGGGCGGGGCACCCGCAAGAGCCAACCCGCTCAAAATCGGCGCTCCAATGAGCACCCCAGTTGCAGCCATCACCAACGCACTTCGACGGATCTTGGTCGTCATCGTCGCCTCCCCTATGGTTAGTATTCGCAGATCACAAATCATCTCGTTCATCGTGAAGTCACCTTACACAGCGCTCTATACGCTGTCAAGAAGGCTTCGCGGCATGATCGAACCCGAGGATCTTCTGAAGCCCGTGCAAATCTTTTTCTACCGGACAGGCGAAGTCTCGACTCCACTCCCACCAGGATCCCGGATAATTTCTGACCTTCGGATACCCTGCCAGCCTGAGAATGAAATACAGCCAGGACGAACGAACCCCGCCGGTACAGTAGCAGATCAGCTCCTGATCCCGTCGGATACCCTTCGCATCCAGCATCTCCCTGATCACGCCCAGGTCCTTGACCGTGGCATCCTTATTCAGGAACACGTTCCACGCCACATGAATCGCCGAGGGAATGTGCCCGGGCCTGGGAATGCCGGGCACTTCTTTCCCGACATATTCTTCAAGACTTCGGGCATCCAGAATCGCGGTCTGCGGGTGCGGACCCCGAACGATGTCTTTCAAAGGCTCTCTTGCGATGGTCAGACCCTTCACCGGCTGTGCCTTGAAGGTCCCCGCGACGGCGGTGACAGGCCCATGTTCGAACGGACGTTTCTCCCCCGTCCACTTGACCCATCCGCCGTCGAGAATGCGCAGCTTCTGGTGGCCGAGATATTCCAACATCCAGAACATACGCCCCTCGTCGCCCCAATTGTCGAACGGATTGGAATAGATCACGACATCGCTCTCCTGGCTGATACCGAGCTGCCGGAGCGTCTTTTCGATCCGGCCGAGATCCGGATTGAGGAGTCCCTTCGGCACGGCGTTGGGATCGCTGTACTCATGCCAGGTCGTATGCACTGCGCCCGGGATATGCCCGCCGAATTCATAAGCCGCGCTTCCGCGCACATCGATGATCACGAGGCCGGGCCGGCCCAAGTTCTCCTGGAGGGTGGCGGTGTCGATGAGTAAGGGATGATGAATCATGATAGCGCTTCAGCAATTACCCTGCAGCCTGCTGTATACACTGCACCCCCTCTCCCTGAAAGGGGACCGCTGGGGGCTGAAAGCTCGCGGCATTCAACGCCTCCGCCAAATTCCCTGATAAGGGGAACTCCCGCTCGTAAATGACAAAGCGATAGGGATCATTTCCCGTAAGGCCGTACTTCGTCTGCAGCATTTCGTGCTGCCCGTCGGTCATGATGTGGTACTGCACTCGTGTCTTCAGAATCAAGTCCTTGGCCTGCTCCGGCAAGCGATAGCTATAGCGATATTCTCGGCTCGCCAGCGGCAACAGCCGGTTGTCATACAGCTCCAGAATCGCCGGTTGCCAGAGGATCCAGCGCCCCATCGTCGAGCTCTGTTGATCGACCACACGCCCCTGCCCGTCGACGACAGAGAATTCAATGGTGAAATACCGGTCGGGATCACCGGTAGGGATTTTGTGGCCGGCGCCGGCGTTGATGACGGTGAGCGTCACGCCGAGTCGGTCCCCGGGCTTCGGCACAACCGTATCCGCCTTCACCTGAACCGCGACGGCCCGCTGGATCATGGCCGGGTCATGCCCGCCTCGCCACAAGTGTTGCCGGCCCCGACGGATCGGTCCGTTGACGGCTACTGCTCTGTCAACTTCCGGCATATGGCAGCTCTGGCAAATAAACCCACGCTCCTGCATGAAGTACTTCCCTTCGTACTCCGCGTAAGTCCCGCAAGGCCCCACATTGTAGAATTGGGCCGGGCCCGACACGACGTTGTGGCAGCGAAAGCAAATCTGTGCCGTACGGAAATTCGGATCGAATTTCGTCGCATGGGGCGCAGCGGAGTCCTCGAACGGACCGTAAATGACGCCGTCGCGCACATGGCAGACCGCGCAGGTGATCGATTCTTTCTGGTATTCGGGATCGTACTGAGGGTTCGGCTCCTGGATCGCCTTTTCGACGCGGCCGCGTGGAATCTCCGTGATCAACGTCGGCTGCTGATTCTCGAGAGGCGTGTGGCAGTTCAAACAGACCCAGATGTTCTTGTCCTTTTTCCAATAGGCTTGAAAAAAGGGATCATCGTAGGCGTGGGCATGGACGCTCGTCTTCCATTCCTCATAGATCTCCCGATGGCACACTCCGCATGATTCGGCCTTGAGGCTGGTCAACCCGGCCGGGACCTTCTGAAACGGAATCGCGCGGGCGTAATCGGAGCGGAGGCCGAAGATCACCACCGGCTTAATTTCGGTATAGTACACGTAGACGAGACCGGCCATCACACCCGCGCCAAGAACGATCTTCCACCACTTTGTCATTGGCTTCCCTAGTTCTCATGAGCTGACAGGGGCGCAGGCTGACAAGTTTGCATGCTCGATCTTCATGTCAGCCCGTCAGCTCGCTCGCGTGTCAGCACCATCTTCAACAATCCAATAACGCTTTGATGTGCGCATCCACCGAGGCGCCTAGAGCCGCAAGGTTGTAGCCTCCCTCCAATGACGAGAGAATGCGCCCCCCTGCGTGGCGTCTGGCGATGCCGGCTACGATTCCCGTCAAGTCTGCATAGCCCTCTTCCGTCAGGCCCATCTGTGCCAGCGGGTCCTCCCTGTGCGCGTCAAATCCAGCCGAAATGATGACGAACTCGGGGTGAAAATGATCAGCGGCCGGCACCAACACCTTGTGAAAGACCGTGCGATACGCCTCGCCTCCCTCGCCGGCCTCCATCGGCACATTGATGGTGAAACCCTCCCCGGCTCCCGTTCCTCGTTCCGAGGCTCGACCGGTTCCGGGATAATGCGGATATTGATGCGTACTGAAGAAAAGAACGGAGGGATCATCCTCAAAGCTGTGCTGCGTCCCGTTCCCGTGATGGACATCCCAATCCACGATCAGCACTCGTGTGAGGCCGTACTGTTTCTGCACATAGCGCGCGGCAATCGCCACATTGTTGAACAGGCAAAACCCCATCGCCCGGCTCGCTTCGGCATGGTGCCCGGGCGGGCGGACCGCACAAAATACGTGGTCCACCTGCTGTGCCATGATCGCATCGACTCCCGCGAGCACCCCACCAGCAGCCAGATAGGCGGCGTTTAACGAGCCGGGAGACATGGCCGTGTCCGGATCCAACGACACTCGCCCGGTCGCCGGAGCATGCCGGTTCAGCGCCGCTATATAGCGCGGGGTATGGACCTGTGTGATCCATTCGTCCTCCGCCCTTCGAGGCTCGATTCGTGTGAGGCGGTCCACCGTCCCGCTTTGCTCCAACCGTTCAAGGATCGCACGCAGCCGGTTGGGAGATTCCGGATGCCCGGCTCCCATGTCATGTTCGAGGTAGGCTGGATGGTAGACGAGGCCAGTCCGTCCCATAGATTTCACCTCGTGAAACGAACCGCAGCGCTCTCCCGTCGGTCGTGAGAAACAATTCGCGGGCAGGCGCGACGGGCCAAAGACATTGCCCGGCACGTCCCGCTTTCCCGCTCAGATTAGCATGCAGGAAATGGCATAGACAATGAACGCTCACCGCTGCTATCGTTGCCTGCATCGGAGGAACTCATGCCGAACGCGAGAATTGAACCGCTCAAGCAGGTCCTGGCGATCGACCCGCAGGACGAGGTCGCCTGGTTCGGGCTGGGGAAGGCCTACATGGAGGACGGAAACTTCGAAGAGGCGGCGAAGGCTCTCACCCAATGCATCACGGTGAAGCCGGGTTATTCCGCTGCCTATTTCGCGCTGGCTCAATCGCTCCACAACCTCGGACGCAGTCAGGAATGCCGTTCTGTCTGCGCGACCGGCATCGAGGTCTCCACGACGCATGGCGACGCCATGGTGACCAAGAATCTCCAGGCGCTCCAAAGCTCGTTACCGTCGTGAGCCGTCGTCCCGCTACCCGATCTCCATTCACACTTCCCCCGTGGGCCACCCGGCTCGCGCGCCGACAACGGCAACCGATCCGGTCGACATGCGACCGAATGCGGTTCGTCATCCGTCTGGCGCTGACCAATGTCGTCCTGGAAACCGGCGGCCCGTTCGGCGCAGCCGTATTTGAAACAGCAACCGGCCGTCTGATCTCCGTCGGGGTGAATCTCGTCGCATCGGCGAAGTGTTCGCTTGCCCACGCTGAAATGGTTGCCCTCGCCCATGCGCACCAGGCGGTCGGGCATTTCGATCTTGGCGCCCCGGGCATGCCGCGGCTGGAACTGGTGACCAGCTGTGAACCGTGCGCCATGTGTTACGGCGCCATTCCCTGGTCGGGAATCCGGAAAGTTCTCTGTGGCGCGCGTGCACGCGATGCGTCGGCCCTCGGGTTCGATGAAGGATCGAAACCAAGAAACTGGGTGAAGGCCCTCAAGCAACGGGAGATCGCGGTGTGCCGGGATCTGTGCCGAGGTGAGGCTGTCGCGGTGTTTCAGTATTACAAAGAAGCAGGAGGCGACATCTACAACGCCAGGAAGGGCACATGAGTCCGGGACCGGCGCTTCACACCCTCGTTTGACTAGACCGGCTCTGCATCTTCGTCGTCTTTCGACGTGCCCCCCAGCACGTCCGGTCGACGTTTCGCCATCTCATCATAGACTTCGTCCAGCCATCGACCGGCACAGCTCAGCACTTCGCGAACCAGCGGTTCCGGCTGGCCGGTGCGCTTGATCGTCCATTGCGACACATATTCCAGCAGCGCCGCTCGCTCGAACTGTTTGGTCGAATGGGTCGCCATGGCCGTCAATTCGTTGAACCCGGTGCAAATGATGTCTGCGACCGTCTCCCGCGCATACGAGGTACTGGCGATCACGTATTGCACGGCGCGATTGAGTTCCTGATCTGTCACGATCGATCTCTTGGAAGTTCGATTTTCACATCCCTCCCCCCGGCTGTCAACGCACCCCGCGTCTCCACCGAGTACTCTACACTTTTGTCCCCGCATCACCGGCCCGGAATGATATGATTCCCGTCCGTGTGCATGCCCTCATGAAGGAGATCCCCATGGCCGTCAAGACATCTGCGCGCACGATCCCGGGCACGCATCGCACCGTTCGCCACGCGTGGCCCGACCGATGGAACCTGGCGCATCTCGCCGAGGATCCCGTCCATCGTCTCGATGGACTCCTTGCCGATCTGGAAGCGAAGGTTGTTCAGATCGAAACCGCCCGCCCGCACCTCGCACCGTCTCTGCCAAGCCAGCGCCTGCTCGATCTGCTGCGCCTCAGCGAGGCGATCGCACAGGAGTCCTCCCGGCTCAGCGCCTACGCGTATCTGTGGTTCTCCGAGAATACGAAGAACGCGGACGCGCGCTCGTTCAAGGCTCGCGTTGAAGAACGGCTCACGGCGTTGAACAACCGGCTGTTGTTCTTTGAACTCTGGTGGCAGGGCGTCGATGATGCCAACGCGGCCCGTCTGATGGCGGATACCGGTGATCTGCGTTATCACTTGGAAACGATCAGGCGATTCAAACCACACACCCTTTCGGAACCGGAAGAAAAGATCGTCAACCTCAAGAACGTCACGGGTCGCAGCGCCGTTCACACATTGTACGATGTCGTCACGAACGGGCTGACCTTCTCCGTGACCGCCGGCGGGAGAAAAAAGACCGTCAATCGCGAAAAGCTGATGACCTACGTGCGTCATCCGAGTGCCTCAGTGCGCCAGGCAGCCTACCGGGAACTTTATCGAGCCTTTTCAGGACAGCGCGATCTTCTTGGCGAAATGTACAAGACCCTGGTCAACGACTGGAAATCAGAAAACCTCGGGCTGCGGCACTTTTCCTCCCCCATTGCCACCCGCAACCTGGGCAATGATGTGCCCGATGAGGCCGTCGACGTCCTGTTGGGGGCATGCGCCAGGAACGCCGATATTTTCCAGACCTATTTCAAGCTGAAGGCGAGAATCTGCAGAATCTCACCGATGAATCGCTATCACATCTATGCCCCCCACCGGAGGGAGACGAAGAAATACCGGTACGCCGATGCTGTGAACATGGTCCTTGATGCCTACCGCAGCTTTTCTCCCAGGCTCGCCAACCTGGCCGAACAGGTTTTTCAGGAGCGGCACATCGATGCACCGACACGCGCGGGCAAGCTCGGCGGCGCCTATTGCTACAGCGTCACCCCGAACCTGACTCCGTATGTGATGCTGAATTACACAGAGGACGCGCGCGACATCGCGACCATGGCACACGAGCTCGGCCACGCCGTCCATGGAATGATGGCGAGGGACCATTCCATCTTCACCTTTCATTCGACCCTACCGTTGGCGGAGACCGCCTCGGTCTTCGGTGAGAGGATCCTCTCCGATGCCCTGATGTCACAGGAGCGGAACAGGGCCGTGCGACAGGGCTTGCTCTTGGGTCAACTGGATGACATCTACGCCACGGTCCTGAGGCAGGCCTACTTCGTTCGCTTCGAGAAGCTGGCGCATCAGATGATCGCGGACGGCGTCACGGGTGACCAGCTGGCTAAAGCGTATTTGCAGGAGCTGCGGCAGCAATTCGGCAGGTCCGTGGAGGTGCCAGATGAATTTCAATGGGACTGGCTCACCATCCCCCACATCTTCGCCAGCCCGTTCTATTGCTACGCCTACAGCTTCGGCAATCTCCTCGTGCTGGCCTTGTACCGCATGTACACCCAGCAAGGGGCGACCTTCGTCCCGAAGTACCTGGAGCTTCTGTCCACCGGGGGTTCGCAGGCACCCCGGGACATTCTCAAGACCGTGGGCGTCGATATGACCTCCGAAGCCTTCTGGCAATCGGGATTCGACACCATTCGGGAAATGGTCAGCCACCTGGAAACCACCCTCTGACGCTCCGCCCGGGACTGACAGATCGAGTCCCTGGGGAGGACCAGATAACAGGGCTTGACAGACACGCGACCATCGTGCATAATGAGAACGCTTCTCATAATCGTTGGAGCCAGACCCGTATGTACGTCTGCTTGTGCCACGGAATCACTGAATCGGATGTTCGCGAAGCGGGCCGTGACGGCTTCGTCACTCCCTGTCAGCTGAAGTCCAAGTTCGGGCTCAAGCGCGGCGGCTGCTGTGGCCGGTGCGCGAAGAGCATTCACGACTTCGTTGAACTTGCCGCTCAGGGAGCCTCGGCTTCCTGCCCCGGCGCCGCCGACCGCTAACTTTTCCTTCTCCTCTTCTCACCGAGACTTCGACATACCGAGCTGTTGCCCGCGAGTCCGTTGCACCGGACAGTCAGAGGCATCGCTGACGATCGAATGGAGAGCGTGAGACTGAGCGGTGATTCTTGACGGAGAGTTACTGAGCGGAGCCTCGATGGATGACGTGCGCCACATCAGCCACACGACGACCCAAGGCCCTGGCATCGGTCAGCTCCTGGTTGTCGATCCCAGGACTGTCGCCTTCCGTCGTGGCAGAGGCTCCGAATGCCCCGCCTCCGCTGACCACGATCATCTGATTGCCCAGCATGGCCGCAAGCACGGTCAGCATCGTGATTTCCTTGCCTCCGGAGATCTGCCCGCCGGTAGCGAAGGCGGCCCCGACTTTGTTCTTCATCTTGAACTCTGGAAACACGCCGAATTTGAATTGCCAGTTGTCGAAAAAAGTCTTCACTTCTCCGGACATGTTGGACCAGTAGACCGGCGAACCGACGATCACCGCATCGGATGAAAACAGATCCTCCGTCGTCACCTGACCGACACGTTTCAGCACCACCACCGTTCCGGGCACTGCCTTGGCTCCATCGGCAACCGCCTCCGCCATGCGCTCCGTATTGCCCGAGAGGGAATGGTAGGTCACCAGGACCTTGACCTGAGGCGGAGCCTCATCCGCCCAGGACGAGGAGGCCATCCCGCTCGCAAGGATCCCGATGGCGAAGAAGGTCGCGCGGACACATTTTGCGGGGTACTTGAGGGAATGAACACGAGCGGCGGGCCTGCCACTCCAGAGAGATTCTTGAATCATGTGCCTCGCGATCGACCGTCTATTGCCCCGAGCGGAACAAGGTACCCTAGCGTCGGATCGTTTCTTCTTCCATGTGCTCTTCGACCGACACTTCCGTCAATGTTCCGCGATACGTGCAGCGATGGCATCGGATCCGCCACTCTTCCAGCCATTTTTCCTGGACATAGGATTGACGGCACGAGGGGCACACGAACACCCCTTTCTTATAGAGCACCCGGCGTTTCTCCTGCATGGCATCCTCTTCTCAAATCCGCTGGGAGAATGGCATAAGG
>DASPGL010000181.1:0-4104 GCA_035620635.1 Nitrospira sp.
GTGGGCCCCGGCGGCCGCTTCGATCTTGACCGGTAGTCCGCCGACCACATCAAGTCGACCGTCCGGCGCGACCTGGCCGGAGAGGGCGACATCCGCTCTGATCGCATCACCTCGGTAGAGCGCCATAATTCCGACCGCCACGGCGGCACCGGCGCTCATGCCGTCGGTGACCGAGGTCATGGACCGGTTCTTGATCGTGATCAGCCAGTCGCGGCCGGCATCACCGATGGCCCGGGTTGCGGCCAGAACCGCCCGGCGGACGCCTTCCTTCCACTCCTCTCCTACCAGCGAACCGCCTCCCAGATTGATTTCATTGAATTGAATCGTGGGGCCATCTTCCCGCGCGACCCGGTCGAACTGAATCAGGATGTAATTGACGACGCCGGGTTGGCCTTCTCCCTGAACGCCGAGCGCCGGGACGGAAATCATCCTGGCCGCGCCGCCCGCAGCCACCGGCGCCGCGGAGAGGCCTGACATGAACAGAAGCACGAGGAGGATGCTGAAATAACCGGTCAGCTTCTCCACCGCAGCGTCACCCGTTCCTTGAGAGGGTGATCCATCGGCTTCCCGGTCTGGATTGACGCAAGATGGGCCGCCTTCAGTTTGTAGTACCACTTGGCCGGCATGTCGGCATCGCCCAGGAACATGGACGAGGGTTTGTGGCGAAGCCCCACGGCGAGCTGCTTCATGGCCCGTTCGTCCTGGGCCAGGAACTTTTTCGTCAGGGTGCGGAAGATCAAGTTGCCAAACGGCAGCCAGTGCAACCCGCGCCAATACGCCGAGAAATCGATGCGACATTCCATATCGGACACAGGGGTGGCCATCAGCCTGTTCGCCACCCAGGCCCCTCCGCATTGCATGAGCTCCACGCGTTGATTCGGGAGCAGAAAGTCGATCGTCGTGGTCAACGGTCCTCCGTACACCCGTTCCAGCCAATGAAACGGGCCGCTGTTCTTGGCCGGTTGGTGGACCGCCATCCGGAATCCGTTGGGGATGGGCTCGAAGGTCTTTGTTTTTTCCTGCATGCGCGCGTCGCTCCGCCACCAGGAATGCACGTAGGGTCCGTGAACCGGGTCGATCAGACCGATGACGCCGTCGTCCGGCGTGCAGGTATAGTTCAGCGAGATATGGAACGACTGCCGCGGCTCGGATGGAAACGGCATGCGCGGAACAGGCGGCAGTGTCACTGCCGTGCCGCGTTCGTCTGGCAGATACAGCCAGATCATACCGTCGGTTTCTTCGGCCGGATAGGTGGCGATCCCCACCTTGTCGATCTGCAGAGGCGATCCTTCGGGCAGCGCCGGAATGCGACGACAGCGACCCTTCGTATCAAACTGCCATCCGTGATAGGGACATTCGACACGCTCACCGTCAAATCGGCCGAACGACAGCGGCATGCCGCGGTGCGGACACAGATCCCGCATCGCACCCAGACGACCTTCCCGATCGCGACAGAGCACGATCGGGAGCCCCAGCATCTGCAGCGCGTTCATCGACCCCCGAGACAGCGTGTCGCTCGGGACGGCCGGATACCAGAATCCCAGGAGCGGGGCGCTTCTGGCGGATACGATCTCGGGTAGGAGCTGCGCACTCATTGACGAGGAGGGAGATTCGAACGACAGGACATCATCTCATCGATTGGGACTATAGCGACCGGCTACGTGAAGGTCAAGCGATGCGGCCAAAGGCGCGGCCGACCACCTTCCTTGACACCCTCACAGACCCCATACTATTCTGTTCTTGCTCACGAACGCCGCCGGCACGCAGGGAATCGAGGTGATCATCGTGAATGCCACACAGGTAGAACCGACCGCAACGTTGGCACAACTCCAGGAATCCAAGCCGGACAAGGTCACGATCGTCTTACTCAGCGGCGATCTCGATCGGGCGATGGCTGCGTTCATCATTGCCACCGGCGCCGCCGCGATGGGGATGCGAGTCACCGTGTTCTTCACCTTCTGGGGGCTGAACACGATTCGCCGGAAGGGCGCAGCCAGCTCGGCGAAGGATTGGCTCCGCCGGATGTTCGGCCTGCTCAACAAAGGGGGCGCCGAGACACTCCCGTTGTCCCGATTCCACTTCGGCGGGCTGGGCACCAAAATGATGCAGCGGGTCATGAAGCAGAACCGGATGCCGGGTGTTCCGGAGTTGATGCAGACGGCTCAGGATCTGGGCGTGCAGTTCATCGCCTGTACTACCACGATGGGCCTCATGGGCATCACCAAAGACACGCTGATCGAAGGCATCGATCAGTACGCCGGCGTGACGACCTATCTGGCAGAAGCCAAACAAGGCAGCGTGAACCTATTCATTTGATACGCGAGACGGGCGGGACGGGCGAGAATAACGCGAGGGGGCAAATCACCGGTCTCGCGACCCCCGCGTTTCCCGCTCATCTCGCGGAGAGTGGGAACTATGCAAGCTGACGTCAAACTGGACACCCTCGGGTACTTCTGCCCGATGCCGATTATCCTCACATCGAAAAAGATCAAGGAACTGACTCTGGGACAAGTGTTGGAAGTCGTCTCCGACGATGAGGGGATCAAGAAAGACATGCCGGCCTGGTGCGAGACGACGGGGCATCAGATGATGGGCATGGAAGAGGAACACGCGGCGTCAGGCCGGATTTACAAAGCCTTCGTGAAGAAGACGAAGTAGTCACCGCGCCACTGGTTCGACCACCTGCAATGGACTGAAGCCGGAGGGAAGTCCGATCCCCTCCGGCTTTATCGTTTTATCGGTTCACGAACGGACACCATGCCGCCGATCATCGCCTGCATCCCAAATTTCAGCGAAGGTCGAGATCCCGCTGTCGTCCAAACCCTCTGCGCGGCAGTCCGGTCTGTGCCCGACGTGTGGCTCCTGGATCACACCATGGACGGCGACCACCATCGGTCGGTGCTCACCTTCGCCGGACCGCCGGACGCGGTCGTCGAGGCGGCTTTTCGCGCGATCGCCCGCGCCACGGAATTGATCGATCTTCGGCACCATGACGGCGTACACCCGCGTATCGGCGCGACGGACGTCGTGCCCTTTGTGCCGGTCCAAGACGTGACGATGGAGGAATGCGTGCAGGCGGCCCGCGCACTCGGGCAGAGGGTGGGCAGAGACTTACGCATTCCCGTGTATCTTTATGAACAGGCCGCACCGCGTCCGGACCAGCGGCGACTGGAACAGATCCGACGAGGGGGCCTGTCAGCGCTGGCCGCCAGGATGGAAGCCGGGGTCACAGGGGCGCCGGACTTCGGGCCCGCTCGACTCCATGAAACGGCAGGGGCGGTTGTGATCGGAGCGCGCAGACCACTCATCGCCTTCAACGTGAATCTGACCTCGACCGATCTCAAGGTGGCTCGCACAATCGCGAAGGTCGTTCGACATTCCAACGGCGGACTGCCTTGTCTGAAAGCGATCGGCGTCGAGCTCCCGAGTCGCGGCCTGGTCCAGGTCGCGATGAACCTCACCGACTATCGGATCACCTCGATGCATGCCGCGTTTGACGCCGTGAAAGCCGAAGCCGCGAAGCACGGAGTTGCGGTTGCCGGGAGCGAACTGATCGGGCTGGTGCCGCGTGCGGCCCTGGATCAGGCCGTGAGCGAATCGCTTCATCTCGAGCGTTTTGATCCGACCCAGGTCCTGGAATCGAGACTTCACACCGCGATGTCCGGAGACCCTGCGCACGACCCGTCGCTGTCCCATTTCCTGAATGCGGTCGCGAATGCACGGCCAACTCCGGCCGGCGGCAGTGTGGCTGCGCTCGTCGGAGCACTGGCGGCTGCGCTGGGCGTGATGGGGGCACGGGTGAGCAGGAAGGACGAGACGAGGGACGAACTGCTTCGGTCGAGCCATCAGCTCCATGCCCTCGTCCGGGCAGACGCCGAAGCCTATCGCGCGTTGTCTCGTTCCCGGGCAATTCCCCGGCAGGGCTCCGCCAGATTGACGGAAGCGGACGAGGCCTGGCAGCAGGCCACAGAAATCCCCCTGGAGATTGCCGAGATCGTCTGCCGCGCAGGAGGAGCCATGGGATCCTTCCTGAAACAGGCAACACCAGCCGTTCATGCCGACCTGATGGTCGGGCTGTTTCTGGCGGTGGCAGCGGTAGAAGGG
>DASPGL010000182.1:0-5552 GCA_035620635.1 Nitrospira sp.
GCAGAATGAGCAGACCCGCATAGGCCAGGCCATAGACGGTCGTCATGGCCAGATGACCGGCGGTGACGTCCACATGATGAATCACCTGACCCTTGAGATTGAACCGCTCGAGATTCGGCAAAAGATAGTAGATCGCGTCCAGCACGAACTTTCCGATACTGCCCACTCTGTCGCCGAAGAGTTTCAAATCGGTGGACAGGTGGCCCACGACATAGATGGCAAGCGTGAATATGGCACTCAAGGTCGTACTGGTAAACGTGGAGAACAGCAGCGCGACGGCGGTGACGACCAGGAACTCGAGAAAGATGCATCCCAGGGCTTCGAACAGGAGGATCGTGACGGGGGCGTTCAGATAGGCCATCACAGCCAGGAGGCCTGCCACCATGACTGCCGTGTTGATGAGCAGCGTGATGATGAGCCCGAGGTACTTCCCCACCAGGAATTCGTATCGCGGGACCGGTTTGGAGACGATGGTGTAAATCGTTTTCTTGTCGATTTCTTTACTGACCAGACTGATACCCACGAAGATGGCAATTAAGACGCCGAACAGGTTCAAACTCGAGAGGCCGAGGTCGATAATCAGCCGGTCCCATTCTCCCACCGTCAGGCGCGTCAGGAGCACGGAGCTGGCAATCATCAGCAGCGCGAACACCAGGAGGTTGTACAGCAGCTTCTCACGCAGATTTTCACGAAAGGTATTGAACGCGATCGACCAGACTCTCATTGCCCCTCCCGTAGTCCCGGCTCCAGTCCTCTTACTTCGCGAATGAAGAGTTCCTCTAGAGAACTCCGATGGGGAGTCAGGGAGATCAGATCACCCTTGGCCGCACGCACAATGTCCAGAGCTTGAGCCACGTGCTGCTGATTCCTCAAGACGACGAGTGTCTGAGCACCCTGTCTCAGCAGCTTCTCGGCCAGCGGATGCAGGTGCTCTATGCCTTCGCCGCTGAGTCCATCCACGATCATTTCCACGGACCGGGTGGCGCTTTGGCCGACCAGGTCGCTCACCCGACCGCAGGCCACCAGCCGTCCTTTCAGAATGATCGCGACTCGATCGCACAACAATTCAGCGTCGTGGAGGATGTGTGAGCTGAAAAACACCGTCTTTCCACTCTCCTTGAGCCTCAGAATCAAGTCTCTGATTTCTTTCCGTCCGACGGGATCGAGTCCCGACATCGGTTCATCAAGGACTACAAGTTCCGGATCGTTGATCAGGGCCTGCGCAATGCCGACACGTTGCAACATCCCCTTGGAAAATTTGCGCAACTGCAGGTCCCGGGCATGCGTCATCCCGACCATGTGGAGCAGTTCCGTCACCCGCCGGCTCAGTTGAATCCCGCGAAGGCTGAAGAGATGCCCGTAAAACTTGAGAAACTCTGCGGCGGTCAGGTAGTCGTAGAAATAGGGTGATTCGGGCAGGAAACCGAGCCTGGCTTTGGCGTCATGATCGTCGATCGGTCGTCCGAAGAGCGTGGCGTCTCCGGCGGTGGGATAGATCAGTCCCATCAGAATTTTGATCGTCGTCGTCTTGCCGGCGCCGTTGGGGCCGAGAAACCCGAACACCTCCCCCCGACGGACGTCCAGGTTCAGCCCTTCGAGCACGGTCACGGGCCGGCCCCAGAACCCGACTTTGAAAACTTTGGTAAGTCCTTCCGTCGTCAGGACTGATTCAGATGAACTGCTCACACCGCCACCTCAAATACTTTTCTGCGTCCGACGGACATCGTCCGGACGGTACAAACGCAGCCGCTCCGGATGAGTGGAGCTGGAGACTTCGCCCGTCTGTTGGTCCAACCGATATTCACCACCGAAGGGTTCGTCCGGAATGCCTGAAAGCAGGTCGGCCGTCACGAGATCTTTCAGCCTCTCCGGAAGCTTGCCACGAGACCGGCGATACTCTGCCACCGCGTCATCCAACACCCGAAGATCCCGGACGATCAGCACTTCCTTGTACTTCTCGATGTAGATGGCACGCAGCTGTGGTTCCGCTGTCTGCCTGATCATGGCGTCCAGATATTGAAGCGCCAGGGCTGGGCTTCCGCCCTCGACGTAGAGACGGGCCGCTAACGTATCGACATAGAATGGATGACCGGGGATCCGCGCAGCCTGCGCCATGTACTCGCCCGCTTTGACATAGTCATGGAGATGGAAGAAATAGTTGAATCCGAGCACGAACGGGAGCCGCCAGACCCTGGGATTCGCCTCGACACCCTTCTGCAGCAGCCGATTGCTCAGGTCGACGCGTAGTCCCAATTCGGCAAGTACGGTCCCTCCCGCATCGTACGCATAGGTGTACTGAGGATCCAGCGTGGTGACCACGTCGATCGCGTGATACAGCCATTCATAGTCCTTTGCCGTCACTACCCGGTCGCCGAGCACCTGCACGACGCGCAGCCAGAGAAGATCCGCTCCGAGATGATGATGGCCCATGAGGATCGGGCGCAGGACCTCTCCACGAGGGAGTATGCGAAGACTTGCCATCTGCCCGATCTGTGGATGGTTGTCCCGATCCAAAGAAACTTGGAGCCCGATGACGCAGGACAACAACGTCACAAATCCGGACCCGATCAGGAAGGTCCGTAGCCCTCTGCGGTGAGAATGTCTCTGGGGTCGCCCGGAGAGTGCGGTGGAAGATTCCGATGGTCCTGAAAAGCCTGATCTCTGTGCGTCCATGGCTGTCTCGGAACGGAGGGACTCACAAAATACGACGGCAGGGCTGGCATTGCCAGCCCTGCCGCATGGACCACTGCCCGTCCGTTTAGTACTCGCCCGGACGACAGTCCACCATGTTGCTGTTCTCAGCAATCATGAATGCGCTGAAAAGACCATCGCTGTCCTGGTCCGCCCGCGCATTGGCCATGAACCCTCCGTTTTGCGGAGCAGCCAGAGGCGGAACGACACCGATGTCAACGGCCGGACAGGCACCGGTCACAATGGTGCCCAGCGGAGTGATGGCAGCAGAAGCACCAGTGCTATACACGAAGCGCGTCGGACCCGACGGCACCCATCCGATATCAGACCATACCGGCACTGTGCTGGTACCACCAAGGGCGCAGAAGGTCACCTGCACAGCCGGAAGCGACGGCGTAAACTGCACAATCGGCCACGCGATGGACGCGCCACCGGTAAGCGGCGCTGCCTGCGGCATAACCGCCGCATCGGCGAAACAACCGCGCTCGCCCTGGAAGGTCATCTGCGCGGTCTTGATGCTCATCAAATTGGTCTTGGCCTCGGAGGTCCGAGACTTCCGCTGATACTCCATAAAGTTCGGAATGGCGATGGCCGCCAGGATTCCGATGATCGCCACGACGATCATCAACTCAATGAGGGTGAAACCCTCTTGTTTGCGAAATGCCTTCAACATCTTACTGCCTCCTTGTTGATGGTTCACTGACGCCCGAATGACGTTCTCGACGCTTGCTTGATGGATAACCTGCGGCGTTCATGTTGCCGCCCACACTGGTCATAGCAGGTTTGGTGCCTGTCAGCGACAAGGGAAACTCTACCATCGATCCATTGAAAAGCAATGAGTTATGCGATATCGACAGAGAATGGCCTTGAGGAGGAACCGGTTGCGGTCTTCCACATTCTGTTCTGGACTGCCGAGAATTGGCACCTTGCCAAGCGAATCAGGCACCATCCCAGCCCACCAGAAGAGCAGTGGATGTGTGGGAGATTTAAAGGAGCCGGTTACTGTAGCCGACGTGGGGGAATGAGCCTAAGGGGCTACTTGCTGAGTCTGTATCTTCTCTGATACACGGCGCCTGGCTTGCTGAATACGGTCTTCCTGAGCCGGGTCGCCCAGACCCTGTTCGCGAAAACGCTGGAGCAGTTTCTCGTTCGAGGGATCGAGCTCTAGCGAGTGAAGCCAGGCTTCCCGGGCATCCGCCAGGTTCTGTTGCTTGACATAAATTTCACCCAGGTGCTCGAAGATCACAGGGTCATCGCCGACCAACGTCACCGCCCGTTTGATCTCGGTGAGTGCTTCGGTCAGGAGCCCCGACTTGTAGAAGGCCCATCCGAGACTGTCCACGTAGTAGCCGTTTTCCGGCTTGAGCGCCACCGCCCGTCTCGTGAGCGAGAGTGCCTGGTCAATCTTGATGCCCCGTTCGGCGTAGCTGTATCCGAGATAGTTGAGGGCGTCGGCATGATGCGGGTCCAGCGACAGAGCTGCTTCCATGGCACGTACGACATCGTCAAACCGATTCAACTTGTCGTAGGCAGTGCCGAGATTGAAGTGCAGGTCCGCGCTGTTGGGGTTATGACGGATGCCCTCCTCGAAAACCGCCGAGGCCTGGTCGAAGTGCTCGCTCTGCAAATAGGCGAGCCCCAGGACGATGTGCGGCTCAGGCTGCTTGGGAACGAGGCGCACCGCCTCGTTCAAATGGACAATGGCCTCGGGAAATTGTTTGAGGCGGTACTGGAGGACTCCCAGGTGAATCTGACTCTCGGGGAACGTCGGGTCCAGTTGAATGTTCATCCGGTAGGTCTCGATGGCCTTAGGAAAGTCTTTGGTCTCCTCATAAAGGTAGCCGAGGTAGTCCCGTACTTTCAGCTCTGCCGGTCTTGCCTGTAACACCTCGGTGAGCTGCTCAATGGCCTTCGCATGTTCCTTCTTCTCGCCATAGATGAGGGCCTTTCTCAGTTTGGCATCGAGATTTCCTGGATCCTCCTTCAACACCATCTCCAGTTCGGCCAGCCCGGCCGCGTAGTTTTTGGTGCTGACGTAGAGCTGGATCAAGTGCTGGCGCGCCTCCTTGTTGTTCGGATTGACGCGGTGAAGATACTTTTGGAGAACGGCAATGGCCTTCTCCTTGTCCTGACGGGACTCGTGAAAAGCGACCTGAGCGAGATAGGCCGGCTCAAAGGATGGATTCGCTGCGACGGCCTGCTCAAAGCTGTCTAAGGCTTGTTCGGCGTTGCCCGTTTCAATCGAAATGCGCCCCAAGTAGTAATAGCCGGCGGGGGAATCCGAGGCATGCTTGAGCCCTTCCTTCACGACCTGCTCGGCCTCCGGCAGGCGCTTCTGGGTAAGCAGGATCATCCCTTTGGAGAAGTACGGTTCGCCCTTGTCCGGCATGCGGCCAATCCCGAGGTCCAGGAGACGGATTGCACGGTCGGCTTTTCCGGCCCCGGCGAGAATGCTGGCCATCTGTGTGAGCACATGCACATCCTGCCCGCTCCCCTGACCGGCTGCCTCTGCAAACTGGACCGCATTGGTCATATCCCCGGACCCGAAATACAGCACGGCCAGTCGCGCCTGAACTTCAATCGACGACGGATCGGCCTTCAAGGCTGCACGATACTCGCGGATCGCCGTCTCACTGTCCTGGGCGAGCTCCGCCTGATAGCCCAGCATGAAATGATAGGTGGCTGCGGAATCAGGCGTGGAAACCGCCTGCTCGTTGATCGTGGGCGCGGCGGAGGGCGCCGACTCCTGGGGCAGCGGCGCGGCGGCACAGGCTGCGACGGCGAGCGGAATCACCACCGCAAGGCATCGGTGTCCGAGCTCGGAACAGCGGGAGCGGCTGATCGGCAGACAGCGTACAGAC
>DASPGL010000183.1:0-5611 GCA_035620635.1 Nitrospira sp.
CAGGGCGTCGGCGGGATCAACCGGGCACCGGAAGATCTCGCGGCCGTGGCCCAGACCATCAGCGGCCTTGCGGCCGGCGCGTCTACCGGCGGGGCGATCACGGTCTTGAACACGGTCAACATCCGGGCATTTCTCAATCTGCTGATGAACCTGACCGATACCAATATTCTCTCGACCCCACAGGTACTGGCGGCAGACAATCAAAAGGCCAAGATTGTGGTCGGAGAAAATCGTCCCTTCCCCACAGGGCAGGCTCAGGGCATCACGGGCGGGACGCTGGTCACGATTGAACGGAAGGACGTGGGCGTCACTCTTGAAATCACCCCGCAGGTCCTTGAGGATGACCTCATCCGCCTTGAGATTAAGCAGGAGATTACGGCCATCGCGGAAAATGTCGCTCAAACGATCGGAGCCGGGACGGCCAGCGTCCCTGTCGGCCCCACCACCACCAAGCGTTCCATGGAAACGACGACGATCGCGCACAACCAGCAGACCCTGGTCGTGGGAGGGCTGGTGCGGGACAACATTACGCTCAGCGAGAAGAAGGTTCCTCTCCTCGGAGATATTCCCTGGCTGGGGTGGTTCTTTAAGTCCCAGTCCCGCCAGGCCGAAAAACTGAATCTCCTCGTTTTCCTGACGCCTCATCTTGTCCAGGATGAACATGATATGGTCGAGCTCAATGCCCGCAAGGCGAAAGAGGTCAATGTGCTGCAGCGTGACAACCGCATTGAGGAACCCACGCGACTCAAGCAGGATATCCTGGAACGTCTCGAACGTCCCGTCGCTCCCTCCGCCGAAGGCCCGTCCAAGCTTCCCTAATCCTCCCCCCTCCGAGGGATAGGCCTGCCAGTGGCGGCTACGCTACACTTCGTCGTCACGGAGGACGCTCGATGACGGAGGGAGGATCGTATTGCCGTTCATATCACCGATTTCCCGTCACCTATCCAGTCATCTTCGGAGGCGCTCCATTCGTTGGTGAAGGGACAGTTTCCAACCTCTCCTTTACCGGCTGTCTCGTCGCGTGCGAGCGCCCCGTACTCGTCGGCAGTTTCATCAGGATGAGCGTACTCATGCCCAAGCCCACCCAGTCCCTGTTTATCGAACTTGGAAAGATTCGCTGGGTACAGAAGGAGGCCTTCGGCGTGCAGTTCATCCGTCTGCCGACTATTGCCCGTCATCGGCTAGATCGCATCCTCTGGGAGCATATGACGGCCCTCCTCGAAGCCCGAGCGGGCACCACTTCGCAGAAGCGGTGATACGACGCTCAAAGATCGGGGCATCCCATCGTACTCATAGTCAGGACACTTGATCCGTGGAGTGATCACGCCCTGCCAGACAGGTCGTGGAAGTGCCGCCCAGCGGAATGCTTGCTTCTGGAGATTATTGACAGGGGAAAGCGGGCAGGTATAGCGTGACAAATATTTTCAGAGAAGGAGGCTCTGCCATGTCCTTGATGTGTACTCTGGCGGTTTGTAAGTCGCAGTCGGGAATGTGCGGGCACGAGAAGGCAATGTTCAGCGTCGGGCTGCTCGCGGCCATCGGTCTCGGCGCATATTTCCTGATCGGCTGATCGGCGGTTCGCCCGATCCCGCCCCGGAAACCAGACGGCGGATACCCGGCATCTGTCAGCGGCCCAGCGCCTTCTTGACGGCTTCGCCGATCTCGGCAGGGTTCTTGACCACCGTCGCACCGGCTGCCTCGAGGGCCTTCATTTTTTCGGCCGCCGTGCCCTTCCCTCCCGAGATAATCGCGCCGGCATGGCCCATACGGCGGCCTGGTGGCGCTGTGATGCCGGCAATGAAGCTGATGACCGGCTTCTTGACGTTCCTCCTGATGAACTCGGCTGCCTTCTCTTCTGCATCGCCGCCGATCTCACCAATCATGACGATCGCCTGAGTCTCGTGATCCTTCTCGAAGAGCGGAAGCACATCGATAAATCCTGTGCCATTGACCGGATCTCCGCCGATACCCACGCAGGTGGTCTCGCCCAGCCCAAGACTGGAAAGCTGATGCACGGCTTCGTATGTGAGGGTGCCGCTGCGGGAGACAACACCGACGATGCCCTTCTTGTGGATGAAACCCGGCATGATGCCGACCTTCGCCTCGTCCACCGTGATCACGCCGGGGCAATTCGGCCCGACCAGTCGGACATCACGGCCTCGCAGAGCCCGCTTCACCTTCACCATATCGTTCACGGGGATGCCTTCGGTGATACAGATCACGAGCTTCACGCCGGCATCGGCTGCTTCCAGGATCGCATCGGCACAGAACGGCGGGGGCACGAAAATGAGCGTGGTGTCGGCCTCGGTCTTTTTCACCGCGTCGGCCACCGTATTAAATACTGGAATGCCTTCCACCTCCTGCCCGGCCTTCCCTGGCGTCACCCCCGCGACGACCTTGGTTCCGTAGGCCTTGCACTGCGTCGCATGGAACGAGCCTTCCTTGCCCGTAATCCCCTGCACCACCACCCGCGTATTCTTATTCACCAAAATGCTCACGATTCCCTCTTTTCTTTCTCGCTCCCCATGCGGGGGAAAGCCTCTCGCCTTACACCTGAGGCGCGGGGCTAAGTCCCCACTGCGCGCATGCAACGAGCACCGCCCTCATTGTCAAAATCTCGAGGGGTTCTGCGTGCGCGTTGCGCGAGCACAGGGACTTGGTCCCGTGCCTCAACCAACCTCTTACGCCGCCTTCCCCGTCAACTTCACAATCTTTCGCGCCGCTTCCCACAAATCATCCGCCACTTCCAGTTTCAGCCCCGATTCGGCCAACAGCTTGCGGCCATCCTCGGCGTTGGTGCCCTGCAGCCGTACCACCAGAGGAACCGCAATCTTCACTTCCTTGGCCGCTTCGATCACACCGTTCGCGATCCGGTCGCAACGGACGATGCCTCCGAAGATGTTGATGAAGATGCCTTTCACGTTCGGATCTTTCAGCAGAATGCGGAAACCGGCCGCCACCGTCTCTTTCGTGGCGCCACCGCCCACGTCCAGAAAGTTGGCGGGCTCGCTGCCGGCCAGTTTGATGACGTCCATCGTGGCCATGGCGAGGCCCGCACCGTTCACCATGCAACCGATGTTGCCGTCAAGCTTGATATAATTCAGGTTGTTTTCGCTCGCCTCAATCTCCAACGGTTCTTCCTCGTTGAGGTCCCGCATCTGCTGCACGTCCTGATGCCTGAAGATACCGTTGTCGTCGAACGAGACCTTGCCGTCCAGCGCCACCAGCGTTTTTTCCTTCGTGATGATGAGGGGATTGATTTCGACCAGGGCGGCGTTCTTGTCCATGAACAAGCGGTAGAGATTGCCGAGCATCTGGACAAAGGGATTGACGACGGCCGGCTCGATATTCTGAAGCCCCAGCGCAAAGGCCACATTGCGCCCGTTGTGGCCCTGGAATCCGACCGCGGGATCGATCTTCTCCTTGATGATCTTTTCCGGAGTCCTTGCCGCCACTTCCTCAATTTCCATTCCGCCCTCGGTGCTGGCAATAAACGTGGGCCATCCCGTATCGCGGTCGACGAGAAGACTCAGATAGAGTTCTTTGTTGATATTCGCACCTTCCTCCATCAACAGGCGGTGCACTTTGCGGCCCTTGGGCCCGGTCTGGTGCGTGACGAGCGTCTTGCCGATCAATTCTTTCGCAAGACCGGCGACCGCCCCTTTGTCCTTGGTGATCTTGACCCCGCCAGCCTTGCCCCGGCCGCCGGCATGGATCTGGGCCTTGACCACAAAAACAGGGGTGTTCAGCTCATTGGCCCAGGCCGTCGCCGCTTCCGGAGAGGTGATCTCCTTCCCACGCGGGACCGGCACACCGAACTGTGCAAACAACTGCTTCGCCTGAAACTCATGCACATTCATGCCTTCTCCTTGCGCGACAGGCGCGACGAGCGGGACTCGCAGGAAACACGATCAATCCGGACACCCGTCTCGCTACTCTCGCTGTTCTCGCACGTCTCGCTACCCCACTTTCCTCGTGTACGCCGGCAGGATCATCGGAGAGATCACGCCGCTCACATTGCCGTGTTTCTTGGCTTCCGCCCGGAACAGTTGCAGATGCTTGAGAGTCAGCTTCCCTTGCTTGATCGAGCCGGCGCGCGATGCGGCGGTCAGGCCCGACCGCTTCCCGAAGACCATCAGGTCAAGCAGAGAGTTGCCCATCAATCGGTTCCGCCCGTGCAAGCCTCCGGAGGCTTCACCGGCCACAAACAGGTTCCTCACGTTGGTCTCCGAGCTCGTATCAATCTTCACGCCTCCGTTCTGATAGTGCAGCGTCGGATAGATCAGCACCGGATCCTTGCTGATGTCGATCCCGAACCGCTCGAACTGCAGCATCATGGCCGGAAAATGCTTCTCAACCGTCCCCGGTCCGTGTTCTGCATCCAGCAGCGGGGTATCCAACCACACACCGACGCGGCCGGACATGGTACGAATGCCCCGCCCTTCTTCGCACTCGCGGATGATCGAGGAGGACACCACATCACGTGTATCGAGCTCGTTCACGAAACGGTCCCCCTTGGCGTTGACAAGATGGCCGCCCTCCGACCTGATGCCTTCCGTGACCAGCGCTCCGACCAGCTGCTCCGGATACACCGCCCCGGACGGATGGTATTGGAAGGTATCGATGTGGGCGAGCTTGGCACCCATGCGATAGCACAGACAGAGGCCGTCGCCCGTGGCCCCATAGTGATTGCTCGTCGGGAAACCTTGAATGTGGAGCCGCCCGATGCCGCCGGTAGCCAGAATGACTGATTTGGCCGCAACGACCACATACCGCTGGTTGTCAAGGTCCTTGAAGATCGCACCGGTACAGCTGCCGTCCTCGTCGCTGAGCAGTTCAACCGCCGCGCAGAATTCCAGTAGCTGGATCTTCTGATTCAGCACTTCGTCTTTCAACACCCGCATGATTTCCAGACCGGTGTAGTCGGAGCAGGTGAGAAGGCGCGGCTTGGAACTGCCCCCGCCCTTCTTGACTTGCAGATTGCCGTCGGGCTGTCGATCGAACAGGACGCCGAGGTCGATCAACCACCTCGCGATGGACGGCCCTTCCTCGACCATCACCTTGAGCAGGTCATGGTCGTTCTGCATATGGCCGCCCTTGAGCGTATCGATGAAATGGGTGACCGGAGAATCCTCGGGGGCCACGGAGATCTGCATCCCCCCCTGCGCCATGACACTGTTGGAATCGCCCAGCCGCAACTTGGTCGCCAGGATGACTTTTGAGCCGCCCTGGTGCGCGTGCAACGCGGCGGCACAACCGGCCCCACCCCCGCCGATCACCAACACATCGGTCGAATAGTGCGGAGACAGGTCGAGGTCGTGCGCAATCGGGCTGTCGCCCTCGAGCAGCGTGGCCAGTTCGACGACAGTCTTTTCCCCGGAGTTGGGTCCGAAGCGAATAGGCCGGTAGGCACTGGCGCGGAAGTCGGGGTGGTATTTATGGATCAGTTGATCACGGTCGGCTGGGGCGAATTTCGGAAGGGTCTGCTTGCGCCTGACATCCCGGGTCTTGTGGACGATCTGTTGAAGTGCGTGAATGTCCATGGCTCAGCAGTAGCAAGCGGGAAAATTAAAAATTGCACACGTGCTGCTACTGAGCCCTAGCTTTAAGA
>DASPGL010000184.1:0-6040 GCA_035620635.1 Nitrospira sp.
CTGAATCGTCTGAGCGACGCCCTGTTCGTGCTGGGCCGGTGGGTGTCGTTGCAGCAGGGCGAGAAAGAAATTCTGTGGGAACGAACGACCTCAAGCTAGTGGTGTAGGAGTCACGCCATTCCACGGGGGCCGTCGCGCCCCCCTCCTGTCCTTCCGGTTGCTGTCTCCGTGGTGACGCCGCCAGGGATCCCCTCGCGATCCGACATCGGGAACATACGGGTCAATTGATAGACACGATCAGGCAAGCGGCTGTTCATGCGGTGAATATTCACGGTTTTCTTGCCAATCAGGCGCAAGTCGCTACACTTGCCTGAGACGCGCGCCTCGGGCGGGCGTGCGTGAATATGTGGAGGTATGCCTTGGGGATCAGGGTGTCGCCGCTGCTGGTGGGAATCGGGCTCTGTGCAACATTGTCGGGAACGCCTGCTCAGGCCGGAGCAGGGGATGAACCGGAAACAGCGGAACTCCTGATCGCTCTGATCAAGGTAGGCCGAACTGTCATTTCCGAGTACCAACCGTTGATCAACGACGCTGGCAAGGCGGACAAGGGATTCACGGACGAGTTCGTAGGCCGCGAGATTGTCGAGAGATTCAAGGCGAAAACCCGCGTGGACCTGTCACGCCTGCGCGGGATTCCGCAGGAGGCGATCCTTCTCGCGATGCTGGAAGCGGAGCGCGAAGTGGTATTCGACGCCCAGCCGGTCATCAACAGGAAAGGTATCGGGTTCAAGGGATTCAGTCCGTCGGTGTTTGCCCGTAAAGCCGGGCACAAATTCCATCAGAAGACCGGCATCACGGTGAAACTGACCGGGACTGACTACCGGTTTCCCGGCAACAAACCGGATGACTTTGAAGCCGAAGTGCTCCGGATGTTTGCCGACCCCCGTCATCCCAAGGGACAACTGTACGCCAGGATGAGCGTAGTCAACGGTAAACCGGTCATGCGCGTCATGGATCCGGAGTATGCCGGGGCGACCTGCCTGACCTGCCACGGCGGTCCCAAGGGGGAACGCGATATCACCGGCATGAGGAAAGAAGGCTGGAAAGAAGGAGAACTGGCCGGCGCCATCTCCGTCGTCATGCCGATACGCGACACGCATACGGATCACCCAAGAATGAGAGGAAACGGCTCATGAGCAAGATCATGGTCGTCGATGATTCCTACGCGGAGCTTCAGGTCATCGAGGCCTATCTGAAGTCTGCCAACCATACGGTGGTGTCTCTCCCCAACACGGACAAATTGGAGGACAAGATCGCCGTGGAGAAGCCCGATCTGATCGTCCTGGATGTGGTGATGCCAGGGCGGAACGGGTTCCAGGCTTGTCGAGATCTCAAGAACAATGACCGGTTCAAGGGGATTCCGATCGTGCTTTGTACATCCAAAGGGCAGGAAAGCGACAAGTTCTGGGGGCAGCAACAGGGCGCCAACGGGCATGTGGTGAAACCGTTCAAGTCTGAGGAATTGCTGGCGGCGGTCAGGCGTGCGTTGACCTGAGGCGCGCGGCTTCCGGAGGCCGGGCGGACGGTGAATGATGGAGGAGGCGCGAGCGGAACAACTGCCGTCTGATGCGCAAGACGGTCCTGACCATCCCGGTCTGGCCGGACCGTCGCGCGTGTGCCTGATCACGCTCGGCGGAGAGTCCTTTGCCATTCAACTTGCGCATGTGCGCGAAGTATTCAAGCTTGAGTTGGTTACACCGGTTCCCGGGATGCCGGCCTCGCTGGTGGGCGTCGCCAACCTTCGCGGAACCATTGTCCCCATCGCGGATCTGCGACCGTCCCTGGAGGTGTCCATGGTATCCACGCCGAAATATGTCGTGGTGGTACAACAGGGTGTCCGGCAGATGGGCATTCTGATCGACGGAGTTCCGGAGATCCGAACCGTGTATCCCGATGCCTTGCTGACGGATACGACGTCAGGAACCGCGCGCCGTCCGTTTCTTTCGGGGCTCTTGAACATTGAAAACCGGCTGAGCGTGATTCTGGAGGTATCAGGGGTGCTTGCCTCGGTGGAAAGCGAAACCATGCAACCATCAGGGGCGAGCTAGGCACAGGCGTTCGAAGCGACTCGATCAGCGCACGGTCCAGTGGCAGAGGGCTTTTATTGTGCGGGGAGGAGGGAAGTCATGGCGAGGCGTAGTACATCGACGGGATGGTCGATCCGATCATGGTTTCAGAACCTAAGAACCCTCTCCAAACTGATCGTCGCATTTTCCGCCGTCGGCACCGTGATGATCATGGTGGGAGGCGTTGGGCTCATCGGTCTCAATAAGCTGAAAGGGGAACTGCAATCCATCTACGACCGCTCAACTCTGGCCCTGTCGAACACCGGCATCATCAGCACCAACCTCGGCCTTTATCAGACTACCCTACTCAGTGTGGGGCGGCAGACACGCAAGGGCGATTTTGAAGACGCCATCGCCCCGTTTGCGGAGTTGAAGAAACGAACGCTGGCACCGCTCGAAGCCTATCAATCCAGCGACCTGCGCGAGTCCACGACAGGCCGCAGTGAGAAGCAGGACCTGGCGGCGCTCCAAGAGGCGCTTCGAGACTACTTCCTGGCGTCGGAAGGGGTGATCGCGACGTTTGCCGAAAGTTTCAACACCGCGCTCTCGGAGGAGCAGCGCCAATCGTTGAAGGACCTCGGTCACTTCGCGCTGTCGGGCGAGGTGGCCAATAAGTACACGCAGTCGACCCTGCGGGTGCGGGAACTGATGACGACGATCCGTGAAGTGGCAAAAGAGCTGAACGACAACGGACAGGCGGAGGCCGCGTACCATGCAAACGTCGTATTAATCGGCGTTCTGGCGGCCCTTCTCTTCGGAGGCGCGATCGGGTATCTCCTTGCGCGTAACATCGCCAGGAGCATCGTTCATGTCGCCGACGTCGCGGAACAGGCGGCGGCGGGGAATCTGCAGGCCCGCGCCAAGCTGGAGAGCGATGACGAAGTCGGACACATGGCCAAGGCCTTCAACTCCATGTTGGATCGAATCACGAGCTTGGTCTCGACGGAGGAGGAGCGGGATGCGATGCAGAAGCGCCTCGTGCAATTCCTCGTCCTCGTGTCTGATGTCGGTAAAGGGGACCTGACGAAGCGCGGAGAGGTGACAGCGGACATGTTCGGAAATCTCGCCGACGGGTTCAACCTGATGATTCAGCGGTTTGCCCAGTTGATGAAGCACGTACGGGAGTCGGCCGAGCGGGTCAATAAATCTGCCGCCGGCCTGCGCGACAACACCGTGCAGATGGCGGGCACTGCCAAACACCAGGCGGAAGAATCCATGAAGACGCTCGGCGCAGTCGAACAACTGGCTGCGTCGATGCGCAAGGTGGCCGAAATTGCAGGCGCCTCGTCGGATTCAGCCCGCCAGGTGCTGCAGGCGACAGAGCACGGCCGTGTGGCGGTGCAGGAAACCGTCCAGGACATGCAACGGATCAGGGCGGCCGTACAGCGGATGTCCAAGCAGGTCAAAGCCCTGGGCGACCGTTCGTTGGAGATTTCTCAGATTGTGTCGACTATTCGCGAGATCGCCAATCAAACCAACCTGCTCGCCTTGAATGCCGCCATCGAAGCGGCTGGCGCCGGTGAAGCAGGCGCGCGATTCGCCGTGGTCGCCGATCAGGTTAGAAAACTAGCTGAAAGCTCCACGCAGGCGACGCGCGAAATCGCGGATCTGGTCAAAGTCATTCAGAGTGACACGCAGAACGCCGTAGTCGCCATGGAACATGAAACCCAGGCGGTGGAAGCCGGGTCCGCCTCCGCGCATCGCACAGGTGACGTGTTCAATGAGATTTCGACGATTGCGCATCGTTCCGCAGATCTCGCACAAAGCATCGCATCCTCTGCAACCGATCAGACGGCCTCGACCGAACAAGTCGGGCGGTCGATCAAGGACTTTACCGGCGGCGCCATCGCCACCCAGAGAGCCACGGACCTGGCCCGTGCGACCGTTGAAGACATGGTGAAGCTGGCCGACAGTCTCACTACGGCGGTTTCCCAGTTCAAGCTGGCCTGACCCCGCCAGTGGTCCGGGGCACAGCGAAGAGGATCCAGGCGTAACGCGGCACCCATGGGATCGGAATTCGATCAACCTGACCTCGTCGGAGTCTTCGTCGCCGAAGCGATAGAAGGGATAACGGCGTTGAGTGCGGCGCTGCATCCCGACGAACAGCGCGTCCCCACCCCTGCGCAACTCCAAGAACACTACATCGTCGCCCACCGGCTGCGCGGCGCTGCCGGTCTGTACGGTTACGGCAACATCGCACAATTATCCGAACGGCTGGAGATGATCCTGGAAGGGGCACCGAATATTCTCGAGGCTCAGTGGCCGTGCGCGGTGGAGGCGATGCGGGAGATGGTCCGCGGGATTCAACGCCTAATTGAAGCGATCCGCCAGGGCGGTGGCAGGGGTCAGGAGGATGAAGACCTTGTCGAACGCTGTCTGGCGATGTCGGTGGATCTGGTCCCCGACGCAACGATGACGGCGAGTCCTGTGACGCCGGCAGGCACGGTGAGCCAGGAGTACCTGCGTCCTGCTCTGGACACCGAGGTCCTGTCATTCTTCGTTCCGGAAGCCGAAGAATATCTGGATGCGATGGACGGGTTGATCCAGACGCTGCGGGCGAGTCCGGACGACGAGGACGCCAGACATCGACTGTTTCGCGCGGCGCATACCCTCAAGGGATCCGCCTATACCGTCGGATTCCAGGTCATCGGTGACGTGGCCCATCCGGTCGAGGACTGCATGATCGCTGTTCGTGAAGGGCGGCTTCCATTGACCCTCGAACTCCTCGACAGGCTTGCGGAAGCGGCCCGCGTGACCCGCCTGGTGCTCCGGGGTGATCAGGAAGAATTCCTCCGCCTGCAGAGCGAGGTCCCCGCGGTCATTTGTTCTCTGCGCGCCCGTCATGACGGCGCGGGCTCGCCTCCACCGGCTCCACCACAAGTGCCATTCCCTCATGTCCAGGAAGTTCAGCCCGTGCCCGCTCTGCCTGGCGGAACGGATGCCGCTGCGGCAGCACTCCCTCAGGGCGCGCCGATGCCGGCTGACTATTTTGTCCCGGTGCTGGATCCTGAAGTCGAGTCGTACTTCCTGCCGGAAGCCCAGGAATATCTGGAATCACTGGAGGCTAATCTTCTCCGGCTGGACAAAGATCCCCAGAACCGGGAGCTGATCAACCAACTTTTCAGAACCGCCCATACGTTGAAGGGCTCCGCCTATACGGTGGGTTTTCAATCCATCGGCGATCTGATTCATCATGTGGAAGATTTTATGGGAGCCGTGCGAGACAATCGCCTGCACGTCCTGCCGGGCCACACCGACCAGATGCTCCAGGCCATCGATGTGGTGCGTGTACTCCTGGCGCGAGACTCCGAGATCGTGGCTGGAACGAGAGTCCGTTTTGAAGCGGCTCTGGCGAAAATGAAACAGTTGGAAGAGGGGAAACTCATCGAGTCAACGGCCGGCCGGGTGTGGGGGAGTCCCGTCGCGGAGGCCGAATATTCTGTCGAACCTCTGAGCCGGCCGGCGGCCGTCAAGGCAGCCGAGGGGGCTCCGGTAGAGGAGCGGGAAGTTGTACGCGTCAGTTATGCACGATTAGAGCGATTGATGAATCTTGTCGGTGAACTCGTGATCGGGCGCGGACGGCTTGAACAGCGTCTCCGAGCCCTGGAGCAGCTGTCGCAGCAGGTGTTGGTCTTCAAGACGCGATTGATCGGCTCCGTTCAAGGTTTTGAAGAGAAATATACATTCACCTATCAATCCGTGCCTGGCCAGACGGCTGAACCGGCAGCTCCGGGAGTGCCTGGCATGAGCGATTTCGGTAGTCTCGAACTCGATAAGTACGATGATTTCAATATCCTGGCCCGCCGGATCAGTGAAGTGACGGCCGATATCAGCGAATCGATGTCCCAATTGAACGGCTCCATCCGGAAGGCGCATGATGACATGAGCCAGCTGCAGCAACTGACTCTGGGGATGCGCGACGAGATCGCACGGGCGCGGATGGTGCCCGTCGGTACCCCGTTTACGAGATTCCG
>DASPGL010000185.1:0-14245 GCA_035620635.1 Nitrospira sp.
AACCGGTGGCCGCCCTCCGCTATGAATAACGAGCATGGGATCATTTGTCACGCGTCACACCGCGAGCGACAAAGCTTCCGGACGAATGACGATTGGCGGATTTTTGAATGATCAAAGTCACTGATCTTTATAAATCCTTTGTGATGGATGCCTACGAGCTTCCCGTGCTCAAAGGCATTAATCTGGAGATTCAGCGCGGAGAGTTGATCGCCATCGTCGGTGCCTCAGGGGCTGGCAAAAGCACCCTGCTTCATATCATCGGGACGCTCGACAAGCCTAGCAGCGGTACGGTGACATTCGACGGCCAGGATCTGTTCCAGATGACGGAAACCGAGCAGGCGGAATTTCGGAACCGGCGCATCGGATTTGTGTTCCAATTTCACCACCTCCTGCCTGAATTCACAGCCCTGGAGAATGCCTCCATGCCGGCCCTCGTCCAACGCCGCGACCCGTGGACTGTCGCATCCGAGGCCCAGTTGCTCCTCACTGAAGTGGGATTGGCCCAGCGTCTGCACCACAAACCGGGGGAATTATCAGGCGGCGAGCAGCAGCGCGTGGCGATGGCGCGGGCCTTGATGCAGAAGCCGGACCTGGTCCTGGCCGACGAGCCGACCGGCAACCTCGACACCCATACCGGAGATGGATTATTCGAATTGATGCGGGAATTGAACAAAACGCGCGGTACGACCTTCATCATCGTGACGCATAACGATAAACTGTCTGCACAATCCGACCGTATTATTCATATGCAGGACGGCATGATCGTCTAAGACGTGAAGATTCGGATGCAACCGCATCCTGGAGGCGTTGCTTTCGCCCGCATCCCAGACATGGTATTCTAACACTATGCAACCGTTTTCCAGTGCACGCCTTGGCCTGACATTCGCTCTCCTCTCTCTGCTGGCAGGATGTGGTGGACTGCAGGAAGTATGGGAAGGCCAGGGAGCCAAGGCATTTCGCCCTCAGTCTATCGCGGTGTTGCCGCCGATGGCCAGCTCCTACGACATTGCGCGAGAAGAGGTACAGGACGTACTGGCCGGCGTACTGACGAAATCCTCCCGCTTTGAGCGGGTTGTGCCTCCGGAATCCGTAACCGATACCTTTCAGGCGTCCAAGACAGCGTTTGACGCCCTGGTAGTGTACTTCTCCCGCCTCGAAATGACCGGTCACTCCGACAAGGATTCTGCAATCACGCTCGGAAAAACCTTGAACGTCGATTCATTACTGGTGGTACGTGTCAATTCGTGGGAATACGCCCGCGGTGTGGGACTGAGCCTTCGCCTGGTCGATGCAACCACCGGTATGACGATCTGGAAAGCCAGGCATGAACGGTCTGCGAGCTACATCCTCTTCAAGACCAGCTTGAAGGACATTGCCGCTGAGCTTGGAGACGAGATGATCAGGGAAATGCCGCCACACAAGAAGCGTTGAGCGAACCTTCGTTCCTCCGCCCCCTGCACAATAAATGGGCCGCCCTGGATCTAGGTCGTCGCGGCCGCCATAGCCAATTTCATGGAACGCACGAAATCCGCCACCTTTCCGACCATGCCGCGATCCTGCCCGTGTGAGGCGATGCGTTTCACGATGGCGCTGCCGACAATGACTCCATCAGCAATCTTCGCTACTTGCGCCGCATCGTCCGGAGTAGCAACTCCGAAGCCCACTGCGACGGGAAGCGAGGAAATCTTTCTGATCTGTTCCACCTTGTGCCCGACTTCGACCAGATTGCTGAGCTTGGCCCCCGTGATGCCCGTGAGCGAGACATAATAGACGAAACCGTGCGACTGCCGCGCGACCAACTTGCGCCGATGGGCCGTGCTGGTGGGCGCAAGCAGAAAGATCAACCGAAGTCCGGCCGCTTCCGACGGAAGCGATAGGGGGTCTGCCTCATCTGGAGGCAAATCCGGCACGATTATGCCGTCAACGCCGGCAGCCTTGGCGGCCTTGCAGAATTTCTCGGCTCCCATGGCGTGAATAGAGTTGTAGTAGAGCATCAGCACGATGGGAATGTCCGTCCGTTGTCGCAAGGAGGTCACCAGGGAAAGAATCTGGGCGAGCGAGGTGCCTCTCCGCAATGCCCGTTCGGCGGCCTGTTGAATGACCGGCCCGTCCGCAATGGGGTCCGAAAAGGGGACGCCGAGTTCGATGATATCGGCGCCGGCCTGCTCCAGGGCCAAAACCAGCTGTTCCGTTTCGGTAAGGCTGGGGTCTCCGGCCATTAGGTAGGCGATCAGCGCTTTCTCCCCCTTCCCCTTGAGGGTGTCGAACGTGGTATCCAGGCGGTTCATAGTAGGAACTCCTACAGAGAACTAAAGGCTGACTCCTCGTATTCTCGCAACCTGCTGAACGTCTTTATCTCCCCGACCTGAGAGATTCGCGATGATCAGCTGAGACTTCTTCATGGTCGGCGCCAGCTTGGCCACATGGGCGATAGCATGCGCACTTTCGAGGGCTGGAACAATTCCCTCCTCGCGGGCCAGCAGATCGAACGCCGACATGGCCTCGTCGTCCGTGGCGTAGGCATAGGCAATACGCCCCCGGTCATGATAGAGGCTGTGTTCAGGCCCCACGGCCGCATAGTCCAGACCGGCCGATACCGAATGGGTCAGGTTGATTTGTCCGTTATCGTCCTGGAGCAGATAGGTCATCGTGCCGTGCAACACCCCCGGCTTCCCGGCGGACAATCGTGCCGCATGTTTTCCGCTGGCCAGGCCGAGGCCTCCCGCCTCCACTCCGACCATCTTGACTTTCCGGTCACGGAGAAAGGCATGGAATAGACCGATGGAATTACTTCCACCGCCCACGCAGGCGACCAGATAGTCTGGCAATCGGCCCTCGGTGGACAGGATCTGTCTCCTGGCCTCCCGGCCGATAATCGACTGAAAGTCGCGAATCATCATCGGATAGGGATGGGCCCCGAGAACCGAGCCGAGCACATAGTGCGTCGTGCGCACATTCGTCGTCCAGTCGCGCATGGCTTCGCTGATCGCGTCCTTCAGGGTCCGGCTTCCGGCATCCACGCCCGTCACCGTGGCACCCAACAGCCGCATGCGGAACACATTCAAGGCCTGCCGCTGCATGTCTTCTGTCCCCATGTAAATCTCGCACTGGAGCCCGAACAGGGCGGCGGCCGTGGCCGTGGCGACTCCGTGCTGTCCTGCTCCGGTTTCAGCGATGATCCTCGGCTTCTTCATTCTCACGGCAAGCAGCACCTGGCCGATCGCATTGTTGATCTTGTGCGCGCCGGTATGACAGAGGTCCTCTCGTTTGAGATAAATCCTGGCGCCGCCCAGTCGTTTGCTGAGCCGATCCGCGCGATACAAACTCGTGGGACGTCCCACGTACTGTTTCAGGTAATAGGCCAGTTCCCGCTGAAATGCCCGCTCGCGCTTCGCCTTGGCATAGGCCGCTTCCAGTTCCAGCAGCGCAGGCATAAGGGTTTCGGGAACATACCGACCGCCATAGGGGCCGAAGCGGCCGTGACTATCAGGCAGTGACGGCATGGTAGAGGTAGAACTCACAGTCAACTGTCACCCTTCCGCCTCGATCCTGTACGGCTGAGATTAACGGCGGAGTATAGTTCCGCACAGCACTACGACACAAGCCTCGCCGCCTCGATAAAGGCTCGAACCTTGGCACCGTCCTTTTTCCCGGGACGCTCCTCGACCCCGCTGCTCACGTCGACCCCGTGCGGGCGCACGACTTGAATGGCCGCAGACACGTTGGACGGGGTCAGTCCTCCGGCCAGGATTACCGGGGTCGCGCGCGCGACTTCCTGTGCCAGTGACCAGTCGGCGGCCGTGCCCGTCCCACCGTAGGCGTCAGTTGAATAGGCATCGAGCAAAAATCCCCGCACATTGGCCCTTCCGCGGAATTCCGCGAGGGAGAGAAAACTCCTCCGATCCTTGAGACGGAAAGCCTTGAGCGCCGGTCGCCCCAACTGCTCACAGTACGAAGCGGTTTCGTCTCCGTGCAACTGTGCCAACGCCAAGCCGCATTCATCCATCAGGCTGCGCACCGCCAGTAGGTCTTCGTTCACAAATACACCGACCGGCAGAACGAACGGCGGCAGTTCCGCAACAATGGCTCGCACCATGGAGGGCTCGACATGGCGCGGGCTCTTTCGATACATGACAAACCCGAGCGCGTCGGCTCCTGCGGCGATTGCCTCTCGCGCATCCTCCACATTGGTAATGCCGCAAATCTTGATCTTGATCATACATCGGTTCCGGATGGGCTCAGGTCAAACGAGCACCGCTCGATTCCCGGCCGAGCAACTCACGGATCTTGTCGCCCGGGTGCGCGGCGCGAATGAGCGATTCCCCGATCAACATGCCGTGGATGCCTGCCTCCAGGAGGCGCACCACATCGCTGCGGGTATGGATCCCGCTTTCACTGATGATGAGCTTGTCAGCCGGAACCCGCTTTGCCAGTCGGAAGGTCACATCCAGATCCGTGGTAAAGGTATGCAGGTCTCGATTGTTGATCCCGATCATGCGCGCAGCGGGAATCCCTTCCAAGACCAGGTCCAGTTCCCGTTCATGATGCACCTCCACGAGAGCATCCATTCCAAGCTCGGAGGCTAACGCATAGAAATCCATCACTTGCCGGCGTTCCAGCGCCGCGACGATGAGCAGGACGGCATCCGCGCCGTTGGCCCGCGCTTCATAGAACTGGATCTCTCCAACCATGAATTCCTTGTGGAGAGCGGGAATCGGCAGCGCCTGCGTGATCTCTGCCAGGAAGCGCAGGTCGCCTTGGAAAAACTCCTTATCCGTAAGCACCGAGATGGCTGAGGCTCCGTACTCGTGGTAGGTCCGCGCGATGGCCAGATGGTCGAATCCCTCGGAAAATTCCTCCCGCAGGAGCCCCAGGCTCGGCGACGCTCTTTTCACTTCTGCGATCAAGGCCGGGCTGCTGGAGGTTCTGCCAGCATCCAAGGACATGGCAAAGCCTGCCGCCGGCCTGCGATTCCGAATCGTTGATTTCAACTCCGCAAGGTAGGAGCGGCTCTGTTTGCGCCGAAGTTCCGCTTTCTTATATTCCAGGATGCGATCCAGAATCATGACCGGTTACGCTTTCCGGTATAGGCAATGAGCCGATCCAGCTTCTCTGCTGCGGCTCCGGAGTCGATGGACTGTTGAGCAAGACGAAACCCCTCCTGCAACGTGCCCGCCTTGCGGCCGACCACCATGGCAGGAGCGGCGTTAAGGCAGACGATGTTACGTTTATGCCCTTTCCGGCCCTGCAAAACGTCCCGGGTGATGCGAGCATTCTCTTCCGGCGTGCCGCCGGCGAATTCCCTCGGCCCGACCCGCTGAAGGCCGAATTCCTCCGGTGCCGTAAAATAGCTCGAAACCACGCCGCCTTTCCCCTCTGACACCTTTGTGCGATCCGACAGCGTGAGTTCATCCAATCCGTCCATGCCGTGAAGCACGAAACAATGCTGCGATCCCAGTTCGAGGAGGACGCGCCCGAGCACTTCAGTCAATTTCACGTCGTAGACACCCAGGACCTGATGGGTGGCTCCTGCAGGATTCGTGAGCGGTCCCAGCACATTCAAGATGGTGCGGATCCCCATTTCCTGTCGTGGAACGGCGCAATGCTTCATCGCCCCGTGGTACATGGGCGCAAACAGGAACCCGATCCCCACCTCGTCGATGCAATCCGCGACCCGGTCCGGTGTTAGATCAATTGTCACGCCGAGCGCACTCAGCACGTCGGCGCTGCCAGAACGAGATGACACAGAACGATTTCCGTGCTTCGCCACGGTAATCCCGGCCCCTGCAACCACGAATGCCGCCGTCGTGGAGATATTGAAGGTACGGGCGCTGTCGCCGCCGGTTCCACAGGTATCCACGACGATCGACGCGCCGACGCGGATTCGTGTGGCACGCGACTGCATGGCCCGCGCCGACCCGACGATTTCCTCCACGCTTTCACCCTTCTGTCTCAGTCCCATGAGGTACGCAGCGATCTGCGCAGGGGTCGCGGACCCGTCCATGATTTCGGACATCACCTCTTCCGCCTCGTTCGTGGAAAGATTCGTCCGATCAGCCAGTTTGACGAGCGCGTCTCTGATCATGGTCGTGGATTGGCACGGTTCGGTTAGAGTTTCAAAAAGTTTCTGAGCAGGTCCTTCCCGACGGTGGTCAGGATCGATTCAGGATGGAACTGAACTCCTTCGACGCAGAGTGTCCTGTGGCGAAGTCCCATGATTTCTCCCTCTGCAGTCTGTGCGGAAATCTCCAAGCAGTCCGGAAGCGTTTCCCGCTTTACGATCAACGAGTGATAGCGTGTCGCCGCGAACGGGTTCGGTAATGACCGATAGATCGTTCTTCCGTCGTGCGTGATCGGCGACGTCTTGCCATGCATCAGACGAGGCGCACGGATGATTTGCCCCCCATAGGCGACCGCGAGAGCCTGATGTCCCAGGCAAACGCCAAGAATCGGAATGGTCCCTCCGAATCTCCGGATCGCCTCGACCGAAATCCCGGCTTCTTTTGGCGTACAGGGCCCCGGCGAAATCACGAGGCGACTCGGACGCAGCTCGCCGATCCGGTCGAGCGAGATCTTATCGTTGCGATACACCTGCACATCCTCGCCCAGTTCCCCGAGATACTGCACCAGGTTGTAGGTGAAGGAATCGTAGTTATCGATGATCAGGAGCATCGAATGCTCCTTTGGCGGGACGAGCGGGATTCGCGCGAAACGCGCGTCGCGCCAGGCCTCCCGTTCTCGCACGTCACACGCGTCATTCCAGTCCCTGCTCAGCCAGTTCGATCGCTCGCATCATTGCGCGAGCTTTATTGCAGATCTCTTCATATTCGTAGGCCGGGTTGGAGTCGGCGACGATACCCGCTCCGGCCTGAATGAAGGCCTGGCGCCTGGACACCACCACGGTCCGGATGTTAATGCACATGTCCATGTTGCCTGAAAAACTGATATAGCCGACCGCACCGGCATAGGGCCCACGCTTCGTCGGCTCAAGCTCCTCAATGATCTCCATCGCTCTGATTTTCGGCGCACCGGACACGGTCCCGGCTGGAAAGCAGGCCTTCAAGACATCATAGACGGTCTTGTCTGCATCCAGACGGCCCGTTACGTTCGACACCATATGCATCACGTGGGAGTAGCGCTCGACGTTCATCAAGGATTCCACTTCCACCGACCCCCGCACAGCGACCCGCCCGACATCGTTCCGTCCCAAATCAACCAACATGATGTGTTCGGCCCGTTCCTTGGCGTCCGCCAGGAGGCGACGCTCCAGTTGCAGGTCCTCGTCGGCGGTCACGCCCCTGCGCCGTGTCCCGGCGATTGGGCGGACGGATACCAGCCCGTCCTCACAGCGCACAAGAATTTCCGGAGATGAGCCGACAAGTTCCACGCCCGCGATCCGCAGATAATACATATACGGAGAGGGATTCACGACCCGCAAGGCTCGGTAAAGCTGAAACGGCGGGGCCTGGAGATTGGTCTCCCACCGCTGGGACAGTACGCACTGAAAGATGTCTCCTGCCTTGATGTATTCCTGTGTGCGAGCGACCATCTTTTCGAAGTCTGCCTTACTCATGTTAGGCGTGAACCGGATCGGTAACCGACGGCGCTTTGCGCTGGTCTGACGCAGAGGACGGCGCAGCCGGGCGATCATCGCCTCGATTCTCGCCGTAGCGTCCCGATAGGCGGCGCGGACGTCGCGCTCGGCCGGCGATTGCACGTGCGCATTGGCCACTACCTTGATCTTCTGGGACACATTGTCAAAGATGAGGAGCGTATCGGTCAGCAGGAATGCAAACTCCGGAAGCCCGAGATGATCTTTCCTCCGGGAAGGAACGTCCTCGAAGGTTCTTACGAGGTCGTACCCCAGATAACCTACGGCTCCGCCGACGAAGCGCGGCAGGCCCGGGACCGTCACTGGACGATACGCCTCCATCGCTTCCTGCAACCGGTCGAACGGCGCGCCCCGGCTGGGGATGCGACGGCTGCGCCCATTCTGTTTGATACAGAGATCCCCTCGGTCTTCGAACATCACAACGGGAGAGCCGCTCCCGAGGAAAGAGTAGCGAGCCCACTTCTCCCCGCCCTGCACGCTTTCCAGGAGATAGGCTGAGGGCCCATGATCGATCTTCGCAAAGGCCGAAACCGGCGTATCATGATCCGCCAGGATCTCCCGGTACAGCGGGATCAGGTTGCCTGCCTTCGCGTAGGCTCGGAACTCGTCAAGTTTCAGAGAATATGTCGGCGCCGCCATTGGATGCTCGAAAATTACTCCGTCCCCACAATCAGTTTCTGTCCGACCTCGATGATGTCATCGGGCAGCTTGTTCATCTTCTTCAATTTGTCGACCTCGATGCCGTATCGTCGGCTGATCCGGAAGAGCGTCTCTCCGGGCCGTACGACGTGAATTGCCGTCCCCGGCTTCGCAACGGGTGCAGGTTCCTGGATAGCCACCATCTCTCTGCTTCCTGCATCCCGATGGACGTCGGGCTCGGCGCCGCCAAGGTCTCCGAGACCATCCGCACCCGCGCTTGATTTCTTCGGCCTAGCCGCCGCTATCCCAGCCCTGCGCATGTCCTCCATCGCCTTGCGTTCAAGCAGGGCCGCTTCCTTGATCGCCTCGGCTTCTTCCTGAAGATGCGTCATTTGGTCACGTATGGACTGCACCTGCGCGGTCAATTCACGATTCCGTGCCTCGAAGGCAGCCAGTTCGTGTTTGGTGCGTTTCACTTCGCTGTCGAGCTCGGCCGTCCGCTTCTCCTCCTGGGCCAGCAAACGCTGGAAATTCAGGCTTCGAGTCTTTTCCGCATTGTATTTTTCCTCCAACACGACGCAACCGCCAAGCAATGGGGCACCGCACAACACCACCAGGCCCCATAGCACGTGTCTTGTTGCGCGATCGTTCACTCTCTGAACCGCCTTCACCATACATCCCTCCTTTGGCACCTTGAGGCACATCCGTGTTCCGAGCAGACGAACCCCTCGTGCTGAAGCAGCAATGCCGCAGAGTCATCTAGAATAGTGGTCACCGTGGCGAAAGTCAAAGCAAGGCGGAACCTGCCATGGTTTGACGCATTCCACGCCTCTGTGCTACCGTCGGCCGGCCTGACTTTGACACGGCCAGACACACTGGGTGGTATCCCGCGTTGGACTGGTTCTTTTCACCTCACGCGTCTGAGCACCATGTTCGTGCTCCGGGTATCCGGCTCTCGGGACGCATCGCGTGCCCGGAATCGCTCGTCACCGTGTGCGGCTCATACGGTTCCTGAATCGACCCCGCCAGACAGTCGACATAATGCAGGACGATCTTTTCGGTAAGAGCTCTCGCGCCACACCGGAGATGGATGCCGCCGCACGAGCGCGTCATGCGCGCCTCAAGGATCTGATCCGCCATCACGACTTTCTCTACTACGTGAAAGATCGTCCGACGATTTCCGACGAGGAATACGATCGCTTGTTTCGAGAGCTGATCAAACTCGAAGGGGCGTATCCCGATCTGGCAACGCCCGACTCCCCATCCCAACGCGTTGGCGCGCCTCCGCTGGACGAACTCGGCAAGGTGCCGCATGAACGGCCGATGTTGAGTCTCGACTCCCTCACCGACCTGAATGATGTGCTGGCCTTCGACCAGCGGATGAAACGGGAGCTTCGAACAGACAGGGTCGTGTATGCCGTCGAGCCGAAATTCGACGGCCTCTCGATCGAGCTGGTCTATGACGAGGGAACCTTTGTGCGGGGCTCGACCAGGGGTGACGGGATGACGGGAGAGGATGTCACCCTCAATCTCCGCACGATCCGTTCCCTGCCGCTCCAGCTACAGACGGACGCACGCCCCCCGGCGCATCTGGTAGTGCGGGGGGAAGTGTACATGCGGCTGGATGATTTCCATGCGCTCAACCGCCGGATGACGGAACGAGGAGACGAGGGCTTCGCCAATCCGCGCAACGCCGCGGCGGGGTCCCTTCGTCAGCTCGACTCGCGCATCACGGCAGACCGCCCTCTGGTGCTGACCTGCTACGAAGTGATGCGCATGGCCGGATCGCCACCCGTCTCTCATTGGGATGAGCTGGAGAATCTGGCACGGTGGGGGCTTCCGATCCCTGTTCTCCGTTGCCGTTGCGAGACGATCGAGGGCGTCGTGGAGTTTCACCGAGAAACGGAACGGCAGCGCGACAGTCTCCCGTACGAAATCGATGGCATCGTCGTCAAGGTAGACCGGCGCGACTGGCAGGCGGGGCTCGGCTCAAAGTCCAGAAGCCCGCGGTGGGCCATCGCCTACAAGTTTGCCCCTCGCAAGGAGATCACCGTCGTGCAGGATATCGCGGTCTCCGTCGGCCGGACCGGGACGCTGACTCCCCTTGCACTTCTACGGCCTGTAGACGTCGGCGGTGTGACGATCAGTCGCGCTACGCTTCACAATGCAGATGAAGTCGCGCGAAAGGATATTCGGATCGGCGACACCGTCAAGGTCGAACGGGCAGGGGACGTCATTCCCGCCATCGCCGAACGGGTCCCGATCGCAGACGAAATCAGATCGGCTCCTTTTGCGATGCCTGACCGCTGCCCTGTGTGCGGTTCCGCGGTGGCACGGGAAGGCGCCTATTTCTACTGTACCGGACAGGCAGCTTGCCCGGCCCAACTGAAGGGCGCCATCGAGCATTTCGCATCGAAGTCCGCCATGAATATTGAGGGGTTGGGGAAGAAGACCGTTGCCCAGCTGGTCGACCATGGGCTCGTCAGGGACCTGGCGGATCTTTATCAACTTCGCCGCGAACAGCTGCTTCAACTGGAGGGATTCGCCGAGCGATCGTCGACCCTGCTGATCGAGGCGCTCAACCGGAGTAAGACGGTCTCTCTCGACCGCTTCCTGGTTGGCCTGGGAATCCGGCAGGTGGGACAGCATGTGGCCAGGGTGTTAGCCGATGAATTCAGCTCGCTCGAGGCCATCATGGCAGCAGATCAGGGCCGGTTGCAGGCGATTAAGGAAATCGGCCCCGAGATCTCCGCCAGTCTCGTCTCCTATTTTCAGGAGAGCTCGAATCGAAGGGTCATCACCCGACTGAAGGAGTTCGGCCTGTCGCTGCGAGAACCGTCAGGGAAGGAGAGCGGGGCCCCGCGCCTCTTCCTTGGAAAAAGTTTTGTATTCACTGGAGAGCTTGATGCAGTCACCCGTGAACAGGCCAAGGCGGCTGTGAAGCAGCTGGGAGCCGCGGTCTCATCAGGCGTCAGCAAGAACACGACCTACCTTGTGGCCGGCGCCAATCCAGGATCGAAACTCGATCGGGCCAGGACACTGGGCGTCACGATCCTCACCGAGCAGGAGTTTCTGGAACTGATCACGAGGGAGAGGAGGCTTAGCTCACCGGATCCAGCGTAGGGGTTTCAACCGGAACGGCTACCTTCTCATCCTTAAAAATATGCACGCTGCGGATTGAGCGCGGGTCCGCCTCGTGTACGACCAGGCGGCAGTTTTCAATCCGGATCTCCTCTCCCGCCTTCGGGATACGGCCGAGATTCTCCTGAATCAGCCCCCCGATGGTTAAGGCCTCATCTCCCAGCTCAACCTTCAGAAAGTCGTTTACTTTCCTGACTTCGGTCCGCCCGTGAACCAGAATCTGGCTTTTTCCGATCCGCTTGATCAGCTCTTCGGTGATGTCGGTCTCATCCACGATCTCACCGACAACCTCCTCCAGGAGGTCCTCAAGCGTGACGATTCCCATCACGCCGCCGAACTCGTTGACCACGATACCCATATGCCGCTTTTCCTGCTGAAACTGTTTCATCAAGTCGTCGGCGGTTTTTCCGGCAGGTACGAACAGGGGGGGATGGGCGATATCCCGTAACCGCACATCGGTCCTCCCCTGGGCCAGTTCGGTGAGGACTTTGGTCTTATAAAGAATTCCTGTAATGTTATCCAGTGTCCCGTCGTACACGGGGATCCGGGAGTATTTCGAGTTGAAGAGCAGTTCCTGCGCCTCTTTGAGTCGAAGATTGCCGTCCAGCGCAAAGACATAGATACGAGGGGTCATAGCGTCTTCCGCCGTAATGTCCTTCAACTGAAACACGTTCTTGATCATCTTCACTTCTTCAAACTCGAGGGCGCCAGTCTTCCCTCCCTGATCCAGCATGATTTTCAGCTCTTCTTCGGTCACCAGAGGGAGAGTCAGTCCCTTCCCTCCTGTCAATTTGTGAATCAACGGGACCATGAAAAAGAGGAACGGTTGCAGCAACACCTGAACCCAGTAGACCGGGTAGGCCATATTCAAGGTTACTGGCACGGCAAACTTGGCGGCCAGGGTCTTCGGAATGACGTCCACGGAGACCAAGAGCACGAATGTCAGAATGCCGACCATGACGGCGATGGCCTCCTCGAAAACGCTCTTCCCACCGTACACATTGAGGGTGATAAAGGTGGCATACATAGGGGTTGCTGTCCCCACCAGCCGGTCACCGACCAGAATCGTCGAAAGGAGTTTCTGAGGGTCACTCCGCAACTGGAGAGCCTTGGCTGCCCGTTTATTGCCGTTTTGAGCAAGGGCTTTCAGACGGGTTTCATTGACGGAGAAGAAGCCGATCTCCGCCGTAGAAATAATGGCAGCTAACCCTATCAATCCTAGAAGGACGAGGATATCCATGGCTATCCGGTGTTACGGGCGTTCTACCGCAATGGCTGGTCTGACGCGAAGCCTGATGTGGGTGCTACGATAGCCACCTAGCCATCTGCTGGCAAGTCTCAGAGCTCGGCTGATTGGAGCGCTTCTCATGCTAGTCACGGGGATACATCTACCATAGGCGGCAACCTCAGGCAAGCAACTCGAATAAACCTGCCAATAAATCAATGCCTTCTGACCGCCTCCGTTCCATTTTATATTCCCAAAGATTTGACCGTGACTACCTTACCCGTCATCACGAATCACGAAAGACTGGAGATTGAATTTACGGTCCAGGCGGGCTGCTGCGGCATTGGCTTCAGCCTCTCCCAGGAACCGACCCATCTGAACGCGGTAACGGCGGCCCTCCGGCAGATCTACCTGTGTGATTCTTCCCCCACCCGACTCTCCACGGACCTGTTCGAAGAGCGCTCTGGCATTTTGGAGTTCAGCAAACGCGCCGATCTGGACCCGCAATACCCCCATTCCTTCTGGCCTTGGGGAATAGCCGACCACTCGAAGCTCCACCTGGTCGGTGCCGTTGCCGGTCATCCCGAGGGCTTGGGCACCGGCCAGGGAAAGATCCAGGACCCGCCCCCTCGCGAAGGGTCCTCGGTCGTTAATGCGGACTGTCACACGACGTCCGGAGGTGAGGGAATGAACCACGGCAATGGAACCGAGGGGCAGAGTGCGATGAGCGGCGGTCAGACCGTGCATATCGTATCGTTCCCCGTTGGCGGTCGCATTACCATGAAAGCCAGGTCCGTACCAGGAGGCGACTCCGCGTTCGACGAATCCGATAGGATATCCGGGAAAACGGTCGACGTGTGGAGGTCCGGTCGAACAGCTTTGGAGGGTCAGACCTGCAAGCAGGAGAACGCTGCCGAGTAAGTTCCGCGCAAGTCTGAAGGGCGGCGACGGCCGCATCGGTTAAAACTCATCAAGGGACTGGTTACGCAGAACCGTGAGAGCCTTTTCTGTATTGGAAACAGTCAATACTACAATGGCCCGTTTACCCTCCCGCGAAGGCGTGCAGTAACCGCACTTGATGTTGATCCGGCTCTTCGTCAGGAGATCGGCCACATCCTTTAACGCGCCTGGTTTGTTCTCAAGACTGAGCAATAGGGCCGTTTCCTCCCCGAACTTGATCTTAGCCCTTTTCAGCGCTGCCCTGGCCCCGTCCATGTCTGCAACCAGCAGACGGAGCTTCCCCGTGCCCGTGACTTCCGGTGCGGAGAAAGCCTTGATATTGACCCCGGCATCTCCGAGTATGGACGCCACGTCGGCAAGCGCTCCCAGTTTACTCTGCCCGCTGATCACCAGCTGTGTCGTTGTCGGCATCTTCGCTACCCCTCAACTGTCAACCCGGACTCCCGTGAGCGACCAGGTCGACAGGGGTCAGGTTGCACGGCAACCTATCCTACCATGTCATGAAGATGGTTTCGTAGGATCACTCCAACTCAAAGAGAACCGCTCTGGAGGTCTGCCCCGTCGGAATTTTCTCGACAGAGACCAGGAGCTGTAACGACGACTGGTGCACGAGGATCGCGCAGGCTTTCCCCGAGACCTGTTCCTGCCCCTTGAGAACGATCAGAGCC
>DASPGL010000186.1:0-3389 GCA_035620635.1 Nitrospira sp.
CAGTCGGGCAGACCGAGGAGCTTCGTCGTCACGTCGGTCACCCCGGCATCGGACAGTGTTTCCAGCACCGCGGACCCGAATCCGCCGATCTTGCTACCCTCTTCGACCGTGACGACGTAACGCACCCGCTTCGCCACGTTGGTGATGAGCTCCCGATCGAGCGGCTTTGCAAAGCGGGCGTTCACGACCGCCGTGGACACTCCTTCTTTACTCAGACGTTCCGCAGCCTGGACGGCCTGCCAGACCGAAACGCCGATCGCGAAGATGGCGACGTCCGTCCCGTCGGTCAGCAGCTCCCCTTTTCCGATCGGCAGGGCCTTGGGTGTCGCATCCATCTCTACGCCGAGGCTGACGCCGCGGGGATAACGGACGGAGATGGGCCCTTCGTACTGCAGACAGGTTTTCATCATGTGCTGCAATTCATTCTCATCTTTCGGCGCCATGATGACCATGTTGGGAACATGGCGCAGATAGGCATAATCGAACGCGCCGTGATGCGTCGTCCCATCTTCCGCTACAAGTCCGCCCCGGTCGATGCAGAACACCACCGGAAGGTTCTGCGTCGCCACATCGTGAACGACCTGATCGTAGGCTCGCTGGAGAAATGTCGCGTACATGGCGACCACCGGTTTCATCCCCTGCGTCGCCAGCCCGGCGGCGAAGGTGACCGCATGCTGTTCGGCGATGCCCACATCGTAGAGTCGATCCGGAAATTCCTTCTCGAATGAGGTCAGGCCGGTGCCCTCGCACATGGCCGCCGTGATCGCCACGATGCGCTTGTCCTCTCGAGCCAGCTTGACGAGCGTATCCATCGCGATCGCCGTATAGGACGGGCGCGCTGCTTTCTTGGCGGGAACGCCGGTTTCTCGCACAAAGGGCGGACAGGCGTGGAACCACACCGGATTCTTCATGGCCGGTTCATAGCCGAGGCCCTTCTTGGTGATCACATGGAGCAACACCGGCCCTTTCATCTTCAATACATTTTCGATCGTCGGAATGAGGTGCTCGAAGTTGTGCCCGTCGATGGGGCCGCTGTACTGGAAGCCCAGCTCTTCAAAGAGCAGCCCGGGAAGGATCGCTCCCTTGGCAAGCTCCTCAGCCCGGCGGGCCAACTTCTGCATGTCGGGACCGATATGGGGAATCTTGCGGAGCAACTGGCCGGTTTCCTCCCGCATCTTGCCGTAGAACTCTCCCGTGATCGTGCGGCTCAGATACGCGGAGATGGCTCCCACATTCTTGGAGATGGACATCTGGTTGTCGTTCAGGATCACGAGGAAGTCTTTACCTAGGCCGCCGGCATGGTGGAGCCCCTCGAGCGTCATGCCCGCCGTCATGGCGCCATCGCCGACCACGCACACGATCTTATTTTTTCGTTTCAGTTGTTCGCGGGCCTCAACCATCCCGAACGCCGCCGACACACCGGTGCCGGCATGGCCGGCATTGAACGTATCGTATTCGCTCTCCTCCCGTTTGCAGAACCCGCTGAGTCCGCCATACTGTCGCAGGGTGTGGAATCGCTCACGTCGCCCGGTGAGAAGCTTGTGCGCATAGCTCTGGTTGCTGGTATCCCAGACGATCTTGTCGATGGGCGTATCGAGCAGATAGTGGAGCGCGACCGTGAGTTCAACCACGCCAAGGTTCGAAGCCAAATGTCCGCCGACCGCGGAAACAGCCCCGATAATCTGCTCTCGGATTTCCTGGCACAAGGCAGGGAACTTCTCGGGAGACAGGCGTTTCAAGTCGGCCGGGCTATGGATGCGCTTCAGAATCGACATGGAATGCTCTCCTTCGTTATATCCCTACTCGACTGTGGGTGAATAAACTCCCGAAAGGCAACGATTGAGCGGCTGTGTGATTTGAGTACAATCGAAGGGAGTCTCACATAAGAATCCTATTGTGTCAAGCGGTTAGGGACAAGACCCCATTCCCACGTCCTCCCTCCCCTGCCTGATTCTACCGCCCTAGTAGGGGAAATCAAGGCCGGCGAAAATGGCCCCGCCTTCTTTGCTGTACCCGTAATCGACGCGCCCGACCACGTTGGGCCGGATGATGCCGCGAAATCCGATACCGGGAGTGATCCGGTAATCTTTGAAGCTCACGTCTTTGAAGGAATTGAACACCTGACCGGTATCCACAAACGGGGCGATTTCGAAATCCGCTATGACCCCGGCGAGACGCGTACGCAGAATGTGAATGCGCTCCTCGACACTGAAGGCCACGAGTTGCTTGTCGATGTACCGGTCTACACCGTACCCGCGCAGGTTGTTCTGCCCGCCCAGGGAACTCAGCTCATAGAACGGCACGTTCGTGCCGAGCGTGGCCTGAAGATCCCCGCGGACGACCAGAATGGCCCGTTTGGACTCGCTGGCAAACAGCTTCTTGATCTCTATCCCGTACCGAGAGTACAGCGGCTCCGCCCCCGCGTGAAAATTGTGGTTCATCTCCGCGTAGGCGGTGATGGCCATGCCGTCCGTCGGAGAGACCAGATTATTCCTCGTGTCATAGTGGAACGTGATCCGTTCGCCAAGAATCGTCGCACCGTCCACGCCTGACGTCGAGGAAAACCGACTCCCGGTGAAGGGCAACTCCGTGGCTCCGCGCTGGATGGTTTGCATATGGCGGAACCGCTGACTCACGGCGATCTGGGTGACTTCATTGGCATGCACGCCGAATTTCCAGCTCGCCCTGGTCTCAGGCGCCGTGTAGTTCGTCTCGTTCCCCTGCTCGGTGGTCGGCCCAAAGCCGAAAAACCGGACGGTCGCGTTCTTGAAATACGCCGCGCTCACCGCCACGCTGTAGCGGCCGTTGCTGAACGCCGGGTCCACATAGCTGAACTGAAACCGCCGTTCGATCTGCTCGGACCAGGAGGCGATGGCCCGCAGCTCCCGGCCACCGGGGTCGTAGCGAAAGAAATTCACGGTTCCTCGGACCCCCACGATCGAGTTGTAAATGACCATCGGGGCGATGAGATATTTCAAGTCTCCATCTGGCTCGGTCATGAGAATGGGCACGATCAATCCGCCGTCGTTCCCGTCGTTCTTGCTCGAACCGACGGCCGGCAAGGGAAAGTACTGCGTTTCCGCCCGCACCGGTTGCGGTAACAGGAGCGGGCCACTCCCCCACACGATCAATAGAAATATGGCGACAAGGCACTGCACGCCGGTCCTCGTGAATTGGTAGCCCGGTCCCTTATGGGGATTTGAGCTTGTCGGATTTCTTGCGGAGTTGATCGACGAGATCGGCGTAGGACGATGCCCTGAGGATCTTCGTAAACTGTCCGCGATAATTGTTCACCAGACTGACGCCGTCGACCACAACATCGTACACGCGCCAGTCATCCGCCCGGTTGATCAAACGGTAATCAAGCGGGATCTCTGTCTTGCCCGACA
>DASPGL010000187.1:0-4638 GCA_035620635.1 Nitrospira sp.
GGGGCATAAACACAAAGGGCAGCGGAACCCTCCGCTGCCCTTCCGTGCCCGTGAACACACCAACGCGAAATGCGGTTTACTTGATCTCAGCCTTGAGGTTGGCGGTTCCGCCGTCCGTCACGTCAACCTCGAACTCCGTCCTCTTCCCTTTCCCTGCAAACGGGTGCCAGGCCACCACCTTGTGCTTGCCGGCAGGCACGTCCTTGATTTCGAACGAACCATCGTCTTTCGCGACAGCGAAATGGGCATTCGTAACCGGCAGGAAGAAAGACTGCATGAACTCATGCTGATCGCACTGTAAACGGAAATAGCCTACTTTTTCGGCGCCGCCCCGGAATACCACCGGCTTGTCCAGCTTATCACCCTTTTTCGCCAACCCGATGTTGAAACCGGTTGCGGAACTCGCCCCTTTCACGACGAAGCTATGCGGATTGTGCAACACGCCCTGAACCGACTTGGGATCGTCCGGATCGGCGTCCATGTTCTCGACCTTGAAGGACTTGGTGTTCACCACAATACCGCTGAAGGGCAGGAACTCGCAGAATTCCGCCTTCACCTCGGTCCCTTGATAGCCATCCATGAATGCCTTGTCTTCGATGTCGACGATGGCCACCACCGCATTCTTCAAGCCTCCGTCCTTGCCGACTTCAATGGTCTTCAGAAACCGCTTGTCGCCGTCCATGAGAGCCTTGTTGGGATTTTTCGGGCAGAAATTGGGATTCGGGAACTTTGAGAAGAGAAATTCCTTCTGCTCGGCCTTCCCGGCATAGGTCACCTTGCCGGAAATTGTGCCCCCTGCGAACGACGTGAGAGGCGTCGCGACCAAGGCGACGGCTGCCACACCACATGCCACCGATAACGCACTCTTCATTGGACTGCCTCCTTGTGATTGACTCACCGCGATGTATCCTATCTCTCGTGTTCCCCTCTGTCATGCACCGGCCACCCAGAGAATCGTGGGAACGGCCTTCTCTACGATTCTCAATCGACCACTTGATTCAGAGACGCGCGAGCGACCCTCCATGTATATGAAATACTACCGTACCCTGTCAATCTCAAGCAAGGGGGGTCCCGGAAGGGCATTGGCATTGGCGGCGAGGGCACCCTGCCGTCGGCTCCGCTCCTTTATCGCAGTGACGGGATCACCAGGGGGATATCAGACTCAGGTAGCTATTTTCCAGCCGGCCTGCTACTATGCCGTCGTGACACCGTGCCGGATCTCGCGTGAAACAAAACTGCGAACGGGCTTTCACTGCTGCGAGTACCTGGCGTCGGTTCGGAATTCCGACATCAACCTTCCATTGATCATATGATCCTATCGCCGGCCCGGCGCCGGGCTGAGGCGCTGCGGCGCGCACCCGCATAGCACGCTCATGACGGAACAGGCACACATCTTCTCCACAGGGCTGCGGCGCGTCTATCCCGTCTACGTGACGGTGCTGCTCTTCGGCATTGTCACGGCAAGCGCGGCGATCGGAGTGCCCGCCTTCGCACTGCTCTACGGATATACGTGGCTGGACTGGACCATGTTCGGTCTGCTGTACGTCGTGACCGGGCTGGGCATTACGGTCGGCTACCATCGCTTGATAGCGCACCGGAGCTTTACCTGCCCCGACTGGGTCAAGACGGGATTCCTGATTGCCGGCGGATGGGCCCTGCAGAACTCCGCCCTGAAGTGGGCGGCGGACCACATCCGTCACCATGCGGCCTGCGACCAAGACGCCGACCCATACAACGCGAAGCGCGGGTTCTGGTTCAGCCATTGCGGATGGCTCTTCTCCGACCAACGCTATACGGATGAGAGATACGCGACCCGTCTCCGGCAGGATCCCGTCGTCATGTGGCAACACCGTTACTACGTCCCGATCGTGCTCTCAGGTCTCGCGTTCCCATTTGTGGTGGGATTCCTTCACAACGGTTGGATCGGGGGAATGGGGTGTTTCATGCTAGCCGGCGTCGGCCGGACGTTTGCCGTGCTCAATTCGACCTTCTGCATCAACTCGATCTGCCACCTGTGGGGACGCCAGCCGCACAGCCAGGCGGATTCCAGTCGGGACAGCTGGCTGGTGTCGCTGCTGACCTTTGGCGAAGGCTACCACAACTACCACCACACCTATCAAAGCGACTATCGCAACGGTCCTCGCTGGTATAACTTCGACCCGTCAAAATGGCTCATTTTCACCTTGTCTTTGGTCGGCCTCGCTTCCTCGCTCCGTACCTCCTCCACTGCTGAGCCGAGCGGCCCCGGCGTGCGCGCGCCCTCCTGAAGACATCACCCGCGTTCAGTATTTTCGCCAGGCCACCGGCGGCAAGCTCCAGAGCTCTGCCCGGACGGCTGCCCAGAGTGCGTCGAACACCCGGGTGAGGTCAGGTGCCGTTCGGGCCAACAGTTTCACCGCAACACCGGGCACGGCCGGTATCGAGACTCCTCCCAACACCTGGGCGTCATGGTCGTCCAGCACGGAGCCAAGCCGGGACTCCAGTCGACTCCACGCCTCGGCCGGAAACGCGTCGTTCACGACAAATAGCGACGCGACATAGTCCCATCCTTCCGCAAGTCCGACCCGGCCAAGATCGGCCGACGGATCGAGCAGGTAGCGCTCCACAAGCGCAGCTCCCGACGCCGTCGTAATACGGATTTCGTTTTCCAGACTGGTGAACGCCCACCGCTCTTCCCGTGCGATCCGTCCGGAAGCGAGAGCATCCCACAGAAGAATCGTCGCACCCGGCGCGAGCGTCGCATGAAGCCTCTGCCGGTAGCGCGAACCAGCGAAAGGAATCGTATGCTCCGGCATCCATTCCATGATGGCGCCGCTTCCTACCCGAATCTCAACCTCCTGGACCGATACCTCGCCGCTCGTTCGATAGACGCGATTGGCAGAGGGTGCGGAGATGAGCACATGGGTATCACCCTCCAATCTCATCTCGATGGACAGGTGATCGCCTCCGACCAATCCGCCAGAAGGATTCACGAGGAGCGTATAGGCCGCCCCGGTGTCGTCGAGATAGATCGGTGGAAGGAGATGCCAGGGAGTGGTGCAGTGAGAACGGGTGATGATCGTCCGGCCGTCACGCCTGGCGTAGTCGAGGCTGAGTTCTCCGATACGCCCGACGAATCCGGTCAGGGCTTCAGGTCGATGTTTTCTTTTCCGTGACACATGAACCGGAGAGCCAATCAAGAACGCCGGGCCCGTTGGGATATCCGCTGCTCCACCCAGGCGACCACCGAATCGAGTCCGTCTCCGTTCAGCAGGTTGGTGAACACGAACGGCAGATCGCCCCGCATCCGGCGGGTGTCCCGATCCATCACGGAGAGGTCCGCGTGAACATGCGGCGCCAGATCCATCTTATTGATCACCAGCAGATCCGACCTGGTGATGCCCGGTCCGCCCTTGCGCGGAATCTTGTCGCCTCCCGCGACGTCGATCACGTAGATCACGTAGTCCACCAGTTCGGGGCTGAACGTGGCGGCCAGATTGTCTCCGCCGCTCTCGAGGAAAATCAACTCCACGTCAGGGTGCCGCCGAATGAGATCGTCGATGGCTTCCTGGTTATGCGAGGCGTCCTCCCGAATGGCCGTATGTGGGCATCCGCCTGTTTCCACACCCAGGATCCGGTCTACCGGTAGGGCGGCGCGCTTCGTCAGAATTTCCGCGTCGATCTTCGTAAAAATATCGTTGGTCACGGCAGCCAGGCTGTAGCGATCGCGCAGTTTCAGACAGAGGGCCTCAACCAGCGCGGTCTTGCCGGATCCCACCGGTCCCCCGACCCCGATGACCGGAATGCCCTGTTTTCGCGCCTCCGTCGGATTCGGATCGACGTGACGGTGTTGATGATTCAGATCGTGCATGTGATGTCGAAGCGCCGATAGCTGATGGCTGCCAGCTAAGAGCTGACCTCCTCCCCCTTCGTGCCCTACACAGACAGCTTTAAGACCGGAAGAGCCTCCACTCCAATCGCCCGTGGCGCATCGCGTAAATGTCCTGAAGGGGCGACCACGAGCTCATGGGCTCGCCGGTCCCGACCTCACGACTGATGCGGTCGATCAGAGGCAACCACTCTCCGAGCACCCGCTGCCCTTCACGCTGGCCAATCGAACAAAGCCGCATCGCGGCGGAGACGAATCCCACGGCCGTCTGGTACAGAAACGCGGCAGCGGTCTCTTCACCGTCCCACCCGCTCACCCCCATAGTCAGCCCGAAGCTGACGGCCAGGTGACCTGGCGTCCTGTCGGCCTCCACGGCATCACAGTACTCACTCAGGACCTTCTTCCCGTGAAATTGCTCCGCTGCCACTTTCATCACCTGTCGACCCATCTGGCGACTGGCCTGGCGTGATTCACGGCTGAGCTTCGTCGAATCCAACTCCCGATCGACGCGGATGGCCGCGTCGAGTGCCCCACGCGATCCGGCACGGTTTGCCAATTTCGCGGCAACCACCTCCCGCCGGCTCATGCCTCCGCGAAGGAGATCTTCGACGTAGCGGGCCAATTGGTCGGAGTCTTTGACGGCGCCGCCTTGCACGGCCGCTTCGAGTCCTGACGAAAACGCATACCCGCCGGAAGGAAAGAAGGTGTCGGTAAACCGCAGCCCCTCAAGGAGCGCACGTGTATCCATTCTCACCGGTGACAAGCGAGAA
>DASPGL010000188.1:0-10802 GCA_035620635.1 Nitrospira sp.
GAATCGAGTGCGCATCCTGGGTGAAGACGACGCGGGCACACATGTCGGTGGAGTCCACAAGCGTCCGCCGATCCCTGACAGCTCCCTCAAGGCCGAATGTCCGAAGTTCATGGCGCACGGCCCCTGCGGAGGTGTTCGGAAAGAGGGACTCTGCGAGGTATATCCGGAGATGAAGTGTCCCTGGGTCACCCTGTATCTTGAATTAGAGAAGATCGGCCAGACGGAGTGGATGAAGCAAGTGTGAACGGACATGGTAGGGATGCCTCAACCTGCGCGCGTTCAATGAGCACCAACCCTTGATGTGCACGTTCGATTGGTCTTGTGTGCCGCATTGCGCGAGTACGTGAGGCATCCCTACCATGTCCGCGCTGAGACGAGGAAAGACGAGAAAATGAAGCGTCCGTTCGCAAGACGCAATACGATTCACGAAGTACGGGCGACGATCCACAATCGCAGCGGTGACAAGGAGTGACCTGTGCGAACGAAAGCAGAACCCACGAAGACAACGAAGTTAGGCTACAACCAGCGGCATGCGAAGAGCGGGATTACCATCCCCTTGCCGGAAATTGAAACGTTCCCGAATCAGTACAAAGGCTACGACATCACGATCGAGATTCCGGAGTACACGGCGATTTGTCCGAAAACGAAACTGCCGGACTTCGGCACGATCACGCTGCACTACATGCCGGACAAGGCATGCCTTGAGCTGAAATCGCTGAAGATGTACATCCACGCCTACCGTAATCTCGGCATCTTCTATGAAAACGCCGTCAACCGAATTCTGCACGATGTGGTGACGGCCTGTCGGCCGGTCTGGGCGAAAGTGATCGGAACGTTTGCCGCCCGCGGAGGATTGTCGAGTAGGATCGAAGCCAGGTATCCCTAGACCAGTCACCCTCACCCGGGTCGGAGTGAATACCTTCTCTATTGCCCGAGTGACGAGCGGCCCATGACGAGTGCCGCTCATTTTTCATGGCTACCTACGCAATCGGCGATGTCCAAGGCTGCTGGACACAGCTGGCTCAGTTAATTGATCGCCTCCGGTTCAATCCTCAATCGGATCGCCTCTGGTTTGTCGGCGACCTGGTCAATCGTGGACCGAATTCGCTGGCCGTCCTCCGGTTCATTCGGGATCTTGGCCACGCTGTCCGCGTGGTCCTCGGCAATCACGACCTCTTTCTCCTCGCCGTATCAGAAGGCGTGGTCCCTCTGCGGTTGAAAGACACGATCCGTGATGTATTGGAGGCGGATGACCGACAGGATTTGCTCGCGTGGCTCAGGCAGCAGCCTCTGCACCATCGCGAACGCTCGTACCTGATGGTCCATGCGGGGCTGCTGCCCCAATGGACAGCCGATGATGCAGCGAGATTCGCCGAAGAAGTGGAGGCCGCACTCTCCGGAGAGGACTACAAGACGTTTCTTCAGGCCCTCTTCCACGAGCCGGTCACCACATGGAGTCCGGCGTTGCAGGGAGCGACGAGACTCGCCACCATCGCGCGGGTGTTCACGAGACTCCGAACCTGTACGGCAGCCGGTGAGACATCGAATTTTTCAGGTCCGCCGGAGGAGGCGCCATCCGGCTATCTGCCCTGGTTTCGCATTCCCGGTCGCCGGAATACGGATACGACCATCATCACGGGGCACTGGGCCGCGCTCGGGTTGCATCTCGAGCCCAACCTGCTTGCCATCGATAGCGGTTGTGTCTGGGGACGGCAGTTGACGGCGATCCGCCTGGAGGATCGTGCAGTGTTTCAGGTCGAGTACGTCAGGTGAGTGGGAACGCCGTCGGCTAGTGATAACTCTCGGTGTCTGACGGGAATTTCCCTTGCTCGACCTCTTCCTTGTAACGGCGGAGCGCCTGGAGTGCATCCGCTTTGAGATGCGCGTAGGGCTTGACGAACTTCGGCACGAAGTCGTCAAACAGTCCGAGGAGATCATAGAGCACGAGGACCTGGCCGTCGCAGTGCGGACCGGCCCCGATCCCGATAGTCGGAATTGATACGGTGTCCGTGATCTTCTTGGCTACATCAGATGGAATCGCCTCCAGGACGATCGCAAATGCCCCGGCAGCTTCAAGAGACTTGGCGTCCTTGAGCAGCATGGCAGCCTGATCCTTGACCTTTCCTTGTACTTTGTAGCCTCCCAGCGCATGCAGCGATTGCGGTGTCATGCCGAGGTGTCCCATGACGGGAATCCCGATGCTTGTCATGGCTTTCACACGATCCGCCATGATCGCCCCGCCTTCCAGCTTTACGGCTGCGGCTCCGGCCTGCAATAACCGCCCGGCATTCCGCACCGCCTCCTCCGTGCCTGCCTGATAAGACATGAACGGCATGTCGCCGATGACAAGCGACTTCTGCGCTGCCCCAGCGACGAGTCTTGTGTGGTAGAGCATGTCGTCCATGGTCACGGAAAGCGTATTGGGCCTCCCCTGCACGACGACCCCGAGGGAATCTCCGACCAGAATCGCGCCAATTCCCGCCTGTTCGACGATGCGCGTGAAGAGGGCGTCGTAGGCAGTGACCACCGTCACCTTCTTTTTCTCGCGTTTGCACCGCTGGAGATCAGGAACGGTCATCATCCGAGTTGAGCCTTCGTCAGAATTTCACCGAGTCGATGGATCCCTTTGATTGCCATGATATGGACTCCATCACAATGCGGACGCACCGCCTTGATCGTCCTCACAGCGATATCGACCCCCACGTCTTCCGCCTTATCGCCCGCCGCCCTGAGTTCTTCGATCATCTCCTGAGGAACGGACATGCCGGGGATATTGGCATTCATAAACTCCGCCATCTTGGTGTTGCGGAGCAGTAGAATTCCAGCCAGCACCTTGACCTTGAACGGACGCACTGCCTTCATGAAGCTGGCAAAAACCGCCGGATGGTAGACCGCTTGTGTCTGAAAAAATGTCGCTCCGGCCTTCACCTTCACTTCAAACTTCGCCAGCACCGGCCCCACCAGATCGGCTTCGGGTGTCGCAGCAGCGCCGATTGAGAACGCCGTCGCGCCGTCCAGCTTGTTGCCGGCCATGTCCCGCCCGTCGTTCAGCCCCTGGACGAGCTGCATCACCTGCACCGAGTCAAGATCGTAGACGGGCTTGGCTTCTTTGTGATCTCCGACGGTGGGATAGTCGCCGGTGAGGCACAGGATATTCCGAATGCCGAGCATGTGCGCCCCCAGCAGGTCCGACTGCATTGCAATCCGGTTTCGATCGCGACAGGTGAGCTGCATCACAGGATCATGCCCCATCTCGTACAGGAGGCGGCAGACCGGAAGCGACCCCGCTCGCACCACGGCTGCGGTATTGTCGGTAACATTCACCCCGTGCACCCGCCCGACCAGCTGTTTCGCGTTGTCCAGCACCGCGGAGATATTCGTCCCCTTGGGCGGGTTGTACTCAATCGTCACCGCAAAAGTGCCTTGATCGAGCACGTCTTTCAGCCGTCTCGGCTCCTTACTCATGCACCACCTTCAGGCTACCATTTCTCTTCTTCTCACTCCCCCTAAAGGCTAGACAGGACGCTTCAAACTGCGCGCATCCAACGAGGGCTTTCCGAAGCCGCGTGTTGGGCGAGCACTGAAGTATCCTGTCTGGCCTTCATCATCTCACTTCATGCCCGCCGTCCGCATGGCGGACTCCACCGTATTCTCGAGCAGCATCGCAATCGTCATAGGGCCGACGCCGCCGGGCACAGGGCTGATCCAGCCGGCTTTCTGGCTCACCGGATCGAAATCGACGTCGCCGCACAGTTTCCCGTCGGCCGTTTTATTGGTACCGACATCGATGACTACCGCGCCCTCCCTCACCATATCGGCCGTCACAAACTTGGCTTTGCCGATCGCCACGAGCAACAGCTCCGCTTCGCGGCAGACCGCCGGCAGGTCCTTGGTCTTCGAATGGCAGATCGTCACTGTCGCATTCCGCTGCAAGAGCATCAGCGCCAGCGGTTTACCCACGATATTGCTCCGTCCCAACACCACGGCACGCTTCCCTTCGATGGTCACCCCGGCGGATTCGATCATCTTGATGACTCCCTTGGGCGTACAGGCTTCGAAGACGGGATGGCCTTCGACCAACCGGCCAAAGTTGTAGGGATGGAACCCGTCCGCGTCCTTGGAGGGGGACACCGCTTCCAGGATGACCTTGCTATCGATGTGTTTCGGCAGGGGGAGCTGAACCAGGATGCCATGAATCCGTGGATCGGCATTCTTCTTCTCGATCAAGGCCAGCAAGTCGGCCTGTGTCGTGCTCGCCGGCAGTTTGTGGTCGTCGACATAGATTCCGGCCATTTCACAGGCTTTCTGCTTGTTTCTGACATACACGTGCGATGCAGGATCGTCGCCGACCAGGATGGTCGCGAGACCCGGCTTGATTCCCTTCTGTGTCAAGAGCTCTGCTGACTCTTTCGCCAACCGGTCGCGTACCTGTTGAGCCAACGCTTTCCCATCGATCAATCGTGCCGTCACAGTCTCCTCCCCTTTTGACAAAGGTTAAAGCGAACGTTGAGGCTGAATGAGATCCCGCATCAGTACGCATTCACTCAGCCTCGACCTCAACCGTAACCTGTGTTCGAAGTGGGCACCTTAGCAGGGCAATTTTGTGCAAGTCAACGTTTTGCCGCCCGCCAGTTTCAAGATATAACACGTGAAGGGTCAGAGACGAACATGTCTCCGTTCTGTGGCGGGCGATTCCCCGCATTCCCCTCATGTCTCCGCATTCCTTGACACCTTCTTCATGCGTTGGCTACGATGCAACTTGTATCTTTCATCTCGTAAACAACCTTGATCACCCTGTCATTCGGACACCACTCCTGCCGATCGGTGCTCCAGGCCCTGCTGCTCTCGGCAGTCGCGTTCGGCCCCGTATTGCCCGGGGAAGCTGCTCAGATTACTGGGCTGGAATCCCCGAATAGTTTCGTCGGCGATCCTGAGGGGAATACCTACTTCATTTCCAACGTCAATGGAGAGCCTGAGGCACGAGACAACAACGGGTTCATCACAAAGCTGAATGCCGACGGGAAGGTCACCAGCCTCAAGTTTATCCAAGGCGGTGAAGCAAGTGTGTCGCTCCATGCGCCGAAGGGAATGGCCCTCATAGGGCAAACCCTCTACGTCGCGGATCTGGATCAGGTGAAAGGCTTCGACAAAGCCACAGGCAAACTCCTGCTGACAGTGTCGTTCTCCTCCCCTACCTCGGAGGGAGCAGTCTCGTTGACAGATGTCGCAGCCGCGCCTGGCGGCCTGCTGTACATTTCCGATCAAGCTTCCAATTCCATCTACCGCGTCGATCCTGCGGCGAACCATCGGGTCAGCCTCCTGATTCATGACGATCGGCTGGCGGGGCCGACCGGGGTGGCTGTTCATCCCAGGACCAATCACCTCATTATCGTAAGCTGGAACAAGGGGAGGATCCTCGAAGTGACTCCGGAGGGTCAGCTGGCGGAAATGGAATCCAACGGCTTCTTCACCGGTCGCTTCCAAAACCTGAGCGGTGTCGATTTCGATCGATGGGGGAATATGTATGTCTCCGACTTCACGAAGGGGAAAATCTGGCGGATGACCCGGGATCACCGTTTCCAGGTCATCGCCGAATATCTCCCCTCGCCGGCCGACATCGGCATCGATCGTGCCAATAACCTGATTCTGGTGCCCTATCACTACGCGCATGCGGCCGAGATGAACGGGATCGAAACCCCGTCTGAAGGCAAAGCCAAGAACGAAAAACGCACGCTCGCGGACTACGGATTTATTCCACCTCCGCCGAAGTCTGCGCCGGAGGGAGGTCCGAAGAAATGAGCCTCTGCGCGTATTGCAAACAGCGGAAGGGCAAACGACCCTGCCCAGCTCTCAACGGAATGATTTGCAGCCATTGCTGCGGGGAACATCGTGCCGTTCACCTGTCGTGTCCGAACGATTGCGTGTACCTCGACAGCGGAAGCGATTATCAGCAGAAGCGGCTCGGCGAGCAGTTCATGCCGGTTCGTCGGGACTTTTATCGGGAGTTGGAAGAATCAGGCGGCAGCCAGGCCGCAGGGTTGTTCAATCTGATCGAGGCCGTCACATTCAGCTACTTCGAAGGGCGGCACGACGGGCAGGATGCCGAAGTCGTCGCGGCCCTTCAATCGCTGCGCCGCACGCTCAGCCCGTTACACGTGCCGTCAGGCCCCATGCCGGTATTTGCCGAGTACCTGAAAAAGGAATACGAGACGTTCAGGAAGCGGAGCCCCGATCAAATTGTCGATTCATCAACCGGACCGGAAATCTTGGATCGTGTCATCCAGTTTGTCTCCGCTTTTTCGGGGAAGGACTTGCAATCTCAACGGTTTCTCGGAGGGCTCCTCGGCTATGTCAGAAGGTATCACCCTCGACTCGCCGAGTTCTTCCGGAAGAAGCGTGAACCGGGGCACATCGTTCTACCGGGAGAGTCCTTCCTGCCCTCCGTCCCCGAACCCCATGTTCACGGCCTGGACTGCGGACATCACCACGTGTAACAGTTCGCGCTCTTCCGTATCCGATGCTCACGCCACGGCATTCATCGTCATCTTCTGCAACATCTGCTCGACATGACTTGCGATGCGATAGTCCGCCTCGTTCGAAAGTGCCACGATCTGGAGGCCAAATTCTTGCTCACTGGCCCATCGCACAACGGCCTGATCGATGTCGACACTGTCTTCCTGATCCGGGAACCAGAGGCGCACCATGACAATCGTGTTACAGGGGAGAGGCGACTGCCCCTCAATCCGAAATCCGTTCAGCGACACATCACGGACGACTCCCTGACGAAACGCACTGCTGGTCAAGTAGAGCGCGGTACACTGGGCTGAAACCCGTCGATACATGCGGCGCGTGCCAGTAGAACTCACTGGAGACTCCTGTGAGAGTATGAGCGCATCGTTTCCAGGATAGTCGGCCAGAAGGCCCAGCGAAATCCTACGAAAGCCACCCCCTCGAAAGGAGGGCACACCAATGGAACCATCGAATTTTCAAAGTTATTTCAATTGGCTGAAAACCACCCGGAGGAGACCGTACGCAACGGGGCGAGAGGATGGAGAGGAACAATGATGAGTGAGTCACAAACCGTGCCGCGCAACAACCCGGGAGCGACAAGCTGTGCCCAACAGACGCGTAGAAGGGCGCTCACGGTGAACGTCATACCCTCAAAGAGGCTACTCGAGGATCGTGACCGTCATCTCCACGCGTTCTTTGGGATTGTCCCGTTCATCGCGAGCCAGATTGGCGATCTTGTCGGCAACCCCGATTCCCTTCGTGACTTCGCCGAACACCGAGTACTTGCGATCCAGAAACCGAGAATCCTCGACCACGATGAAAAACTGCGAGCCGGCCGTATCCGGTTCGGCCGCCCTGGCCATAGAGACGATGCCGCGCTTGTGAGGGATATCGCTGAATTCCGCTTTCACTGTGTACCCTGGCCCACCCTGCCCATAGATGTCTTTCTTCAGTGAGTCTTTGGTATTGGGATCACCCCCCTGAATCATAAAACCGGGAATCACACGGTGAAAGATGGTGCCGTTGTAGAACCCGTCCTTCGCCAGTTTGACGAAATTCTCTACATGCTTCGGGGCCACATCCGGGAAAAACTTCACTTCAATATCGCCGAATTTCGTCTTGATCATCGCTCGCGGTCCTTTGGCTGTCTCGGCCTGTGGAGACGCCGCCTTCTCCGCAGCAGCTACTGATCCGGTGTCCAGGAAAGACAGAAACGCTCCTGCCAGTACCACTGCCAGCATGATCGGCCCTGTTCGCATGTGCATCGTCAACCTCCCTTAGAACCGTTCTTTGACGCCGCGCAACCTGTGTGTCACACTTCAACGCCCCTCGCGCTCGGCCTGCTCCAGCGCCTGCTGCGCCGCGACCTGTTCCGCTTCCTTCTTGCTATGCCCCCGGCCGACCCCGACCACCTTGTCACCCACCAACACTTCAACATCAAACTGCTTCTGATGGTCCGGCCCGCTTTCGCGCACGGTGATATACCGGGGCAACAATTCGTATCGTTTCTGGCACCACTCCTGAAACCTGGTCTTGTAGTCATCTCCTCCGGGGTTCGCCCGCAGGGATTCAATCTGGTGTAACTCCTCCACCAGCGCTTCAAGGGTGAAGGCACGGCTTGCCTCGAGGCCCCCATCAAGATACACCGCGGCAATCACAGCCTCCAGGGCATCCGCGAGTAAGGAGGTTTTCTCACGCCCCTTCGAGAGTTCTTCGCCCCGGCCGAGCTTCAGGCAAGCACCAAGACCCAGCCGTCTGGCTGCGCCTGCCAGGGATGGCTCACTGACGAGCTTGGCCTTGAGTTTTGACAGTGCGCCTTCGCTCAGGCGACTGTGCCGTACCGCCAGATACTCACTGATGACGAGCGACAGAACCGCGTCACCGAGAAACTCAAGGCGTTCATTATGCCTGGCATCCGGGCTCTTGCGTTCATTCACGTAGGATTTGTGCGTAAGCGCCTCATCAAGAAGCGCCGTATCGGCGAACTGATACGTGAAGGGAGAAGGGGAAGAATCGGCCGAGAAAGCCGCTGTCATCGTTGCGAACGCGCTAGGCATCCAAACGCTTGAAGATGAGGCAGGCGTTGACGCCGCCAAACCCGAAGGAGTTGGACAGGGCGACCTGAATGGCCGCTGGCCTGGCCTTGTTGGGAACATAGTCCAGATCGCACGCCGGATCCGCATGTTCCAGATTGATCGTCGGCGGAAGCACACCATGGAACAGCGCCAGAATGCTGAAGACGGCTTCGATACCCCCGGCTGCACCGAGCAAGTGCCCCGTCATGGATTTTGTCGAGCTGACGGGGATGCGAAAAGCCTGGTCGCCGAAAACCTGCTTGATTGCGTGCGTTTCAATGGCGTCGGCCATCGTGGACGTGCCGTGGGCGTTGATGTACCCAACCTGATCTTTACCGATCCCGGCATCCTTCAGAGCCAGCTCCATGCAACGGACCGCCCCCTCACCCTCTTGCGGCGGCGCCGTAATGTGGTAGGCATCACTGTTCATTCCGTACCCGATCACCTCGGCGTAGATCCTCGCGCCGCGTCGACGCGCGTGTTCCAACTCCTCAATAACCACCACCCCGGCCCCTTCCCCCAGCACAAAACCATCCCGATCCTTGTCGAACGGACGACTGGCCCTTGTCGGTTCATCGTTCCTGAACGATAAGGCCTTTGCCGCAGCAAAGCCTGCAACGCCCAGCGGCGTGACCGCCGCCTCGGCACCGCCGGCAACCATGACATCGGCATCACCCCGCTGAATTAGACGATAGGCGTCTCCGATGCAATGATTCCCCGTGGCACAAGCCGTCACGGCACAGGAGTTGGGCCCCTTGGCTCCGATCCGGATCGCCACCTGACCCGAGGCCAGATTGATGATCGTCATCGGAATGAAAAACGGAGAGACGCGTCCCGGTCCCTTTTCTTTCAGCACGTGATGGTAATGCTCGATCGAGCCCAGTCCGCCGATTCCTGATCCGATATAGACCCCGACCTTGGTTGCTTCTTCCGGAGCCACCTTGAATCCGGCATCATCCACAGCCAACTGGGCGGCGCCCACGGCGTAGTGAATGAAGGTGTCCATTTTCTTGATTTCTTTTTTCTCGATGAACTGGGCCGGGTCAAAGTCCTTGACCTCGCCCGCAATCTGGGCGTCATACCCGGTCGGATCGAACTTGGTGATCCGTCTGATCCCAGACTCCCCTGCACAGAGCGCCTTCCAGGTTTTTTCGACACCCGTACCGAGAGGGGTCACCACGCCCAGGCCGGTCACGACGACGCGTCGTGTGGTTCGATCAGACATCACGGAAGGCATGCCTCAGGACTTTTCCTTGATGTAATCCAGGGCCTTCCCGACGGTCAGAATCTTCTCGGCATCTTCGTCCGGGATTTCGATCGCGAACTCTTCTTCGAGCGCCATCACCAGCTCGACGGTATCGAGCGAATCCGCACCAAGGTCCTCGACGAACGAAGCTTCCGGCGTGACCTCGTCCTCCTCTACACCGAGCTGCTCGGCGATGATCTTCTTCACTCGCTCCTCAACGGTTGCCATTGCTGTACGTACCTCCTTCCCCGATGTGACTCATTGTGCACCGCCCCATGGGGATCTGTGACGGCCGTCTTCCCGGTAAGAATTCCGACGTCTTACACCATCAACATTCCGCCATTTACGTGCAGCACATGTCCGGTGATATAGGCCGCGTCCTCGGACACAAGAAACCGCACGGCCGAAGCGATATCCGCCGGCGTCCCCAGCCGGCCCAACGGAATCTGCTTCCGAAGTGTCTCCTTGACGTCCTCCGGTAGCCCGTGTGTCATTGCCGTGTCGATAAAGCCCGGCGCCACCGCGTTCACCGTGACATTGCGGCTCGCATACTCACGGCTGACCGTTTTCGTGAAGCCGATCACGGCCGCTTTGGACGCCGCGTAATTGGCCTGTCCCGCATTCCCCATCACTCCTACGATCGAGGCGATGTTCACAATGCGACCATACCGCTGCTTGGTCATCGGCTGCAAGACCGCCTTCGTGCAGTTGAAGGTCCCGTTGAGATTGATCTGGAGCACCAGGTTCCAGTCCTCTTCTTTCATCCTGAGCAGCAATCCGTCCCGGGTGATACCGGCGTTGTTCACCAGAATGTCAACCTTCCCCCATGTCTTGACAACCTGGTCGACCATCGCTTTGCAATCGGCCGCTTCCGCCACATTGGCCTTCACATTCAAGGCCTTCCGCCCAAGCTTTTCCACCGCGTTCACCGTATCCTGGGAACGGCCAGGATCCAAATCCGCCACAGCAAC
>DASPGL010000189.1:0-8555 GCA_035620635.1 Nitrospira sp.
CCGGATGGATGGTGAAGCCGGTCTGGCGTCGGCCGCCGGTCAAATGAAACGGGGCCGTCTCCCCTGGACTTCAGCGGCCAGAGATCGTCTCTCGACCGTTCCCGAGTTCATGCGCGCGATGATCCAGCAGATCGCTGAAGAGATTGCCAGAGAGCGCGGCCATCTCGAAGTGAACGTCGACCTGTTTGAAAGAGTTGAAGCGCTCGGTGATATCCAAGAAGCAGCGGGGCCTTCGATGGAATGGACAGCAGAGGCGTTGGTCCGGCTTCAGGAGAAGGCCGGGCAGTCGCCTGCGATCGCGATGGAGTTCGTCACCGACATGCTGAAGCACGATGCGGAGGATCTGGCCCGGGAAAGGAACCTCCCCCGTATTGATGACGCTGCTCTGCGCGAGCTATGGGACGCACCCCAGGCACGGATCACCTGGAGCGACGAGGCCTGGAAGCGATTGCAGACGTCGCCCGACTTTGTGCGAAGCGGAATCCGGAAGGCGGCGGAGCGCCGGGCCAGGAAGCTCGGACTGACCGAAATTGACTCCGACCACCTGACGACGTTCAGGAATCAAGCGATGATGAAAGCCGTCAAACGTATCCGGTCGTTCGGCTATCAGGATCTGACCTTCGATGCGTTCGAGACCGCGCTGCGGAAGACCAAACGACTGCAGGGAAATGAGCAGGCGGAAAAGCGTCTTCAGGAAATTCGCGGCCACTTTGCCGATCCTTCGACCAAGAAGCCCGAAGGAGGGACGCTGGGCGCTGAGCTCATGGATCGCTTTCGCAAGTATCTGAAAGGCGAAGGACCCCTCTGAGCGCGCTCGCGGTTCGATACTGTCAACGCGAGCGATTCCAGGCATGACTACAGCGGCCTGGACTCCGCGCAGTGGGTCCAGACAGGTCGTCAGTGAGTCTGGACCTGTTTCGGCCAGAATTTGTGACGAATCTGCGGGAGCGGTTCGTTGTCGAAGTTCGGGATGTCGTACAGACATCGGTCGATCGTGGCGACTTCCTCTTCGGTCAGCGGGAGCGTGACCTTCTTCTTCCAAAACTGATCCAGCGTGAAGTAATCGCCCGAGGCAGGCTTTTCAGCCAGTAACTCCTGCATCCTCTTGAACCCCGGTGTATCGACACCGGGAATACGACCCTTGTTCCGATCATGGCACCACAACAAGACTTCCGCGATGCCATACATAGTAATGTCAACGTTCACGATGTTACCCATAAGCAGACTCCTCTCTCAAAAGAGGAGGTATTGTAGCCTAGACCGGGCGTCAAATTCAAAGGTTCTTGTCCAGGTCCGGACAGATTGCCAAAGAAAGAACGCCCTCTGTATAGTACGGCACCTACACACTAACACGATAGGTCTTTGAGCCCCGTACCATGCGTGCATCGGATGACGGCGTGAATGATGTCCGCCAGAAGGAGTACCATTGTACTGGGATGGTCCCTGGTGCGGCACTTCTGGTCCTGTGCCTCGGAGGGATGGCGGCTTGTTCCAAGACCGAGCCCTATACTCCCCCGGATCTCTTTTATTACTTTGCCAGTTATCAGGTCGGTAAGAATCCGACGACTATCACGGCCACCGATCTGAATCACGATTCCTTCACCGATCTGGTCACCACCAATATCGCGAGTAACACGCTCTCCATCCTGCTCGGCAACGGGGACGGGACATTCAAGGATCAAGTGCAGTTTAATGTATGCCAGGAGCCTCGCGCCCTGGTATCGGGGGATTTCAATCACGACGACCACCCCGATGTGGCCTTAGCCTGTTCCGGCGGCGACGAGATTGCGGTCGTGCTCGGCCACGGGAATGGAAGGTTTCAAGAGGGCCAGCGCTACCCCGTGCATCGGACTCCTGTCGCGCTGGCGACCGACGATGTGAACGGCGATCACCATCTCGACCTCGCCGTAGCGCTCAGGAACGACAAGGTGAAGATCTTTCTCGGGACGGGAACCGGCGAGTTCCGGCACGGCCCTCAGTACGAACATGGGGATACGCCCACCTCGGTGGCGCTCGCTGATCTCAATGGTGACGAAAAGCTGGATCTGGTCGTGACCAACGGCGGTCCTATGTCCAACGCGGTCTCGATCTGGGTAGGCAACGGGGATGGCACCTTTCGAGCCCCGAAGGACTACTCGACGGGGCGGCGGCCGCTTGGTGTGAGTGTTGCGGATTTTAATAACGACCGGAATCGCGATCTCCTGGTGATCAACGGTGAGCGGGACAGTTTCACGACCTTGCTCGGCAATGGCAACGCCACGTTCCGACCGGGCAAAGACTCCGGTGCCGACGCCGGTCCGAACTTCGGACTCGCGCGGGATTTCAATGGAGACCACCTGGCGGATGTCGCAATCGTGAATCTTCAATCCAACGATCTCTCGATCCTGTTCGGCAAGGGTGACGGCACCTTTCACTATCCGCCCAAGAATTACCGGACCAAGGCCGGTCCGTTTGCGGTGTCTTCCTTTCGCGTGACGACGACCGGGACTGAAGAGCCGGGCCTCGCCATTGCCGATAATGGAAGCGGTAGTGTGTCGATATTTCTTCATCGCGGGCTCAAGGTGGTTCAGAAACCGGATTCGAACGGGTAGCGGCTGCGAATGGTTTGCCGGCGCGGACATTCCCGCACCATGGTTTGGCCTTGTTCTTGACAGCCTGTGGGCCCTTCGCTAGAGTGACCGCAGGTGAACCGGCCTCGGTGTGAGCTGGCGGATGGCCCTTCGATCGTTTACATGGTGGTTCGTGATGGGATCGCTGATGACGCTTTCCGTCCTGATGGTCCAGGGAGGCATCCGCGATCTCTGGGAGGGGACTCAGCCGGCCGGCGATACTAATGTGTTTGTCTACTTCGGTACAACGCTTCTCGGAGGCGGATTGCTGGCCGGATGCATCGCGCTGGTGATGAACCGGCTGCGATAAGCAGAACGAGCGGATAATGTATGCAATGCCTCAAGTGCAAGGGGTTCATGATGGTAGAACGTCACTATACCCTCCTGAATCGGAGAATCTATGCCCGCTGCCTCAACTGCGGGTTCTGGATCGATCTGGCCGACCTGCTCCGTTTCTTCCACAAGGTGATTGATAGCGGGCTCAAGGGGGACAAGGTACGCGAGTCCTTCACACTCTGAACAGCGGGATGGTGTGATGCAGAGCGAACAGCGTAAGCGTGATCAGGTGCTGCAAGGGCCGTGGATGATCAAGCGGGTTCTCGTCCTCACCATTACCCTGGCGCTGTCGACGGTCGCCTGGTGCCTCTCGCCCGCTCTAGCGAAAGAACTCGGCCGTGCGAAACGGGCGGTCCATTCGGTCAGCCGCTCCCAGCAGGCGCTCCCCTGGCGGACCGTTCCTGCGCATAGCGTGCTTCTGAAAGAACTCCGGTCGGGACGAGTGCTCTACGAGCACGAGTCCGAGAAACGTCTTTCTCCGGCCAGCTTGACGAAGATCATGTCGGCGTTAGTCATTCTTGAGCAGGGCCATCTCGATGAGCAGGCCACTGTGAGCAAGAATGCCGCCCGCGCACCGAAGACCCATCTGCGGTTGAAGATCGGTGAGGTGTTCCGGCTGGAGGATCTGCTGAAAGCCATGCTGATCGTCTCCGCCAACGACGCGTGTCTCGCGGCCGTGGAGCATGTCGGGGGCGATGAGGAACGGTTCGTCGCGTTGATGAACGCCAAGGCGGCAGACCTGGGATTGGCCGACACCCATTTCAGCAACGGGTGCGGATTCGACGGCCCGGAGCATTACTCGACGGCCGAGGATCTCGCGCGGCTCAGCGAAGTCGCGATGCAGAACGCGATTTTCCGTGAGCTCGTACGTGAGGAACAGGAAATCATCACACCCGTTAGCGGCCACCGGGCCTATGTCCTGCACAATACGAATCGCCTGTTGGGTCGTATCCCAGGTGTCGAAGGGGTCAAGACAGGCTTCACCTCAAAAGCCGGGCGCTGTCTCATCGCCAAGGTGTCCCAAAACGGCAGTGACCTGCTGCTCGTCATCCTCAACTCCAACCGCCGCTGGAACATTGCCAAGCGCCTCATCGACTACGGTCTCCGCGCCACTGAAATAGTCCAGTGACCTTCGGGTCTCTCTTGCCTGATGTGTGCGACGGCACACTCGGGATAACGTGATGGTTGATCGACTCAGAGAGGATGGCTCAGTGCGGCCGGGCAAACTCGATATTGATATCTTTTCCCAGATAGTTCACCTGAAACCCCTGCTTGTCATAGGCCAGTACCGCGCCCATAACGTTTTCGTCTCCATACTCTTCCGCGCCTAACCATTTGCGAATGTCCTCAGGGCTTTCGCTGTTCAACACATTGCGAAAGATTCCTCTGGTCTTGTGCGCAAACCGATTATTGATGAAAATCAGATCGACCTTTCCATCCTGAATCCGCACTCCTGCCATCGGACCGGTCGGTTTCCGTTGATCGAGAAGAAAGATGAAAGTGCCTTCCTGCTCCGCCTTGACGCCCGAGATCTTTTCATTCACCAGTATGTCGAGCGCCTGGGCCTCCGAGTCACCCAGCTTGACGCCGAAAAGCGAGATGCTGTCACTCGAAATCGCGTTCGGCTCCATCAGATCGCTCTTGCTCAATTCATAGGGTTCGGCTTGAATGGCGGGGACGATGCTGGAGAGGGACGCCAGAAATACTAGGGTGGGTATCCACATCGTATTGTTGTCCCTCATTGACTCGTCCTCCGCCACGCTGCCAGGCTACAATGATAAATTATCGGCCGGTTGGCCGTACTTGGTAGGCTATAGGAATTATGCCTCATTGTAACCAAGGGTCGGACAACCTGCAAGGAACGGAGATCTCGCAGTTCTGCTCTCGTTCCAGGTCTCATCGGACCAGGACAGCTTCAGCCGGGATGCGAATGATGCTTTGGAACAGCCGGGTCGTCCGCTGTATCGTGACGGCAGCTCTTTGGATCAGCCTGTCGAGTTGTGCCAGGACGGTCGCTCCACCTGACGGGAAGTCCCTCTATGTCCGCCTCGGAGGCCCCACGATGATTTCCTCGATGGTGGACCAATTCGTCACCAACATACTGTCCGATAGCCGGATCAACCGTCGGTTTGCGACGGCGGATATCGCCAGACTGAGGAGCCATTTGGTCGATCAGTTGTGTATGGTGACGGGCGGGCCTTGCACCTATGCGGGCCGCGACATGAAATCCGCTCATGCGGGGTTGAAAATCACCGGCGGGGAGTTTGCTGCGCTGATGGAAGATCTTGCGACTGCGTTGGACCGACTCAAAGTTCCTGTTCAGGAGAAAGACCAGCTGTTGGCGCTGCTCACCCCGATGAAGAAAACCATCGTCGAGTAGCGGCAAGAGGATTGTTCAAGATGGGACGGGTCAGGAGAGACCGCCGACGACTATTCGAGCGAGGCCCCAGGCACCGTGGCCAGCAGCATCTCACCCAGCCGGCGAAGGCGGAGAAAGTACTCCTGCGAATCGGTATCCAGTTCTTCCGTCAGGTCGCCAAGATCGCCCACGCAATCTTTCACGATGGCCACCCGTTGAAGGTCAAGTCCTTCTGGACTATCGAGGTAGAACACTACGCACCCGCTGATCACCGTGTCGAGCGTCATCAGCTGGCCCTGATTTGGGCTCGAAAACTGAGGCCAGCCGTTCTCGCAATGTTGTTTCCAGGCTGCGGCGATCAGAGATCGGATCATATGCGGTTCCAGCCTCCCATTGGAGAGAGCTGCCCGACCACCACCCTAGCCTACAGAGACGCGATACGGCAAGCGCAAAAAACCGATTGTTGCCGGTCGAGGGCCTGCCGCCAAGGGGTGGGTCCGAACCCGTCTACAAACATGAAGAACAGGCGGGTATGCCGTTAGACTATGGGGATGCTGAAAAAGACCACTCGCAAGGCTGCAGTGAGTGAAAGGCCGAGGCGTACGCGTGGTACATTGAGGCCTTGAACGAGGCGAGAACGCGGCTGGAGGACTTTTGCAACATCCTCAGGGGTAGAGGCCGCGCTGCAGGTGCGCCTGAGCCACCTGGTCGATTCCGCTCATGAGAGCGGCCATGCGCATCGACGTGTGCTGTTCGATCGAGAAACGAAGCGTACGCTGGAAGGCTGAGGTGATGATGCCTTGCAGCCGTCGCTGAATATCCGAGGCACTCCAGAAGAAACGCTGGAGGTCCTGGACCCACTCAAAATACGACACGATGACGCCCCCCGAATTGGCGAGAATATCGGGTACGATGAAGATTCCCTTGTCTCCAAGGATGCGATCGGCGTCCAGAGTGGTGGGACCGTTTGCTCCTTCCGCGAGGATGCGGCAGCGGAGGTGGGCGGCATTCTCCCCCGTAATCTGTTCAGACAGCGCGGCAGGTACCAACACCGTGCAGTCCAGTTGCAGCAATTCTTCATTGCTGATCGAGTCTCCCAGCCTCGTGTTTCGGAGGGGCCGGCCTTCGGCGCGGTAACGCCGGAGCAGTTCCTGAATGTCCAGCCCCTTGGGGTTGTACACACCTCCGCTGACGTCGCTGACGGCGATGACGCGCGCGCCCTGCTCCTGCATGATGAGCGCAGTGTGGGAGCCGACGTTCCCGAATCCTTGAATTGCCACGGTGGCATTGTCGATGGAGAGCCCGAGGTGTCGGAGCGCCTCCAGCGTGACATACACGACACCGCGACCGGTGGCTTCTTCCCGACCGAGACTGCCGCCGAGCGACAACGGTTTACCGGTTACCACCCCTGGGACGGCATATCCGACTTGCTGACTGTAGGTGTCCATGATCCAGGACATCACCTGCGCGTCGGTCCCGACATCGGGAGCCGGGACGTCCTTATCGGGGCCTATGAGAGGGAAGATCTCCGCGGCATAGCGCCTGGTCAATCGCTGCAGTTCGGCACGGGTTAATTGCTTGGGCGCGACCTGAATTCCGCCCTTGGCTCCGCCGTAAGGCAAACCGGCCAGGGCGCATTTCCAGGTCATCCACATGGCCAGGGCCGCGACTTCCCCAAGACTCACATCCGGATGGTAACGGATACCTCCCTTGGAGGGTCCGCGGGATGAGTCGTGCTGCACCCGATAACCCGTGAATACTTCCACCCGGCCATCGTCCATCCGCACAGGCAGGCTGACGACGAGCGAACGTTGTGGCAGCTTCAGTCGCTCACGAAGATTCGGATCAAGGTGCATGGCCTCCGCGGCCTGGTCAAATTGGGCGACGGCTAACCGATAAGTGTGCGTATTGAGCTCCTGCATAGATCCTCAATCCTTTAGACGATGGAAGGGCACCAATGAGCAGCCTTATCGGCTGCCTCTTGGAGAGCAGTGGCAATGTCCTTTACCGCGGAGGTCGACCACGCGACTCCAAACACCTCCCTGAACATCTGCGCGAGATCGCGCTTGACGGCATCAACAGACAACGTGGCCCGGCGCAGGGCTGCCATGGAGGTCATGCGGCAATCGGCCAACCCGCACGGATGAATGCGATGAAACGGCGTCAAGTCCATGTCGACGTTGAGCGCCAACCCGTGCAACGTGACCCCACGTTCGACACGGACGCCGATCGAGGCGATTTTGGCCGGTTCCGGCGCCATGATCCAGAGGCCCGGCTGTTTCTCGATACGGTAGCCATCGATGTTCCAGTGGCTAAGGACACGAAGGGCCACCTCTTCCAGCATCCGGACCAATTGTCGGGGGCCTGCCGCATGGTGGGCCAGTCGCAGGATGGGGTAGAGGAGGATCTGTCCGGGGCCATGATACGTCACCGAGCCGCCGCGATTCACTCGGTGCAGGTCTGTTCCGTTTGCGCGTAATGCCGCTTCATCGCCTCCCCAATGCGGCTGCTTCGTGCTCCGCCCCAGCGTATAGACAGGCTGGTGTTCCAGAATCAGTACCATGTCGGGTCTACGGTCGAGCATGCGCTCGGTGTGCAGGCGAGACTGGAGATCCCATGCACTGGCATAAGAAACGGGGTTGGGGAAGATGAACACGTTCCCCTCCGAAGCGGACGCAGGGGCGGGAACGGCCGGGTGAGTTGAGGGATCAAGGATGCTCGACGTCACCGGGGAGCCTCAGCGGCGGAGAACAGCGCCGGCCGGCAACAGGAGGAAGAATCCTCTAATACTGGTCCGCGTGCGGCGATCCGCTTGGCAGTAGTACGCATCTTCAGGTGGGGACATTGTCGCATAAACGGCTGTCCGGGGGAAGCGATGTCCCGAGAGTACGGGGTACTCTCGGGACGGCTGAGGAGGGGAGAAGAGGGGCACCTACTTGATGGTGGCGAAGAGTTCTCTGATTTCAGGAGTCTTGAGCTTCTTGAGGGCCTTCGCCTCGATTTGACGAATACGTTCCCGCGTCACGGAAAGATTCTGACCGACTTGCTCCAGGGTGCAGGCTTCATCGTAGCCGATCCCGAAGCGAAGCCGGATCACCGTTTGCTCCCGCGGGGTAAGGGTGCCCAGGATCCGGTCCAGCTGTTGCGTCATTTCAGTCCGATGCACGTGGGCATCCGGGGAAACAGCGCGTTGATCAGGAATCATTTCTCCAAACTGTGTGTCTCCGTCGCCAATCGGGGATTCCAGCGCC
>DASPGL010000190.1:0-5526 GCA_035620635.1 Nitrospira sp.
TATTCGACCAGGACCACATCGTGGATTTTCGGGAAAAGCCGCATGGCGACGAGGGGTGGATCAACGGCGGGTTCTATGTGCTCGAACACAAAGCCATCGACTACATCAAGGGCGATGACACAGCGTGGGAGCGAGAGCCGATCGAGCAACTCACGAAAGATCATCAGCTGATTGGCTACCGACACGACCGCTTCTGGTCCTGCATGGATACGTTGAAAGAGAAAGTGTATTTGGAAGATCTGTGGCAATCCGGCAAGGCACCGTGGAAGATCTGGTAAGCAGCGGTGCGATCATGCCGAGCCCGGGCAAACCGCATTCTCTCGATTCGCTGATTCCCCAAGCGATCGAGCGCCTATTCAAGTCGTACTGAACTGAGGAACCAAACATGAAGATCTTGGTCACAGGCAACATGGGGTATGTCGGGCCGCTGGTCATGCGACGGTTGCGGGAATCCCATCCCCAGGCGATCCTTATCGGGTATGACATCGGGTACTTTGCGCATTGCCTGACCGGCCCCGCGCGGTTGCCCGAAAGTCGGGCCGACGTCCAATACTTCGGGGATATTCGACTGGTGTCCGAGGAGATCCTGCAGGGGATCGACGGCATCGTGCATCTCTGTGCCATCTCCAACGATCCGATGGGAGCCAACTTTGAAGAGGTCACCGTCGATATCAACCACAGGGCAAGCATCGATCTCGCTCGAAGAGCGAAGCAAGCGGGAGTCAAGAAATTTGTGTTCGCGTCCAGCTGCAGTGTGTACGGGTTCGCTGAAGGCGGTCCCCGGCGGGAAGAAGATGCGGTCAATCCTCTCACGGCGTATGCGAAGTCGAAGGTCAACACCGAACGAGACCTGGAATCGCTTGCATCGGAGACGTTCACGACGACCTGCCTCCGGTTCGCGACGGCCTGCGGCATGAGCGATCGGCTGCGACTTGATCTGGTGCTGAATGATTTTGTGGCCGGCGCGCTCGCCTCCAAGCGCATCAACATCCTGAGTGATGGGACCCCATGGCGTCCGTTGATTCACGTCAAGGACATGGCGCGAGCGATCGATTGGGCCCTGCAGCGCGACTATCGGGATGGCGGGACCCATCTGACGATCAACGTGGGGAGCGATGCCTGGAATTATCAGGTGAAAGATCTCGCGCAGGCCGTGGCCAAAGTCGTGCCGGATGTGGAGGTATCGATCAATAAAGATGCGCAACCGGACAAGCGGTCCTATCGGGTGAATTTCGACAAGTTTACAAAGTTAGCGCAAGGGTTTCTTCCCGAGGTAGACCTTCAGAACGCCGTCGTGGATCTCCGCAATGGACTCATGGCCATGAAATTCCAGGATCCCGAATTCCGAACGGGTGAGTTCATACGGTTGGTCACGTTGAAGCGACTGAGGGACAGTGGCCAACTGACGGACAGCCTCGGGTGGAAGGATCGAATCGGGAGATAAGGGAACAACCGGTCGTCGGGGCGCACGCCCGGCATCGGAATTCATTCGCCAAGAAGGGAGTCGTTCACATGGGGCGTTCAGAGTGCCGGTCATGCGGGACGATGCTTGAGCATACGTTCGTCGACCTGGGCATGTCCCCGTTGGCGAATTCCTACATCAAACCGGAGCAGCGCAATCGCATGGAGCCGTTCTATCCCTTACACGTGTACGTCTGTGCAAAGTGCTTGCTGGTTCAGTTGGAACAGTTCTCGACTCCCCACGATATTTTTTCGGACTACGCATACTTCTCGTCATTTTCGGATTCGTGGCTGGCCCATGCGAAGATCTATGTCGACATGATCGTCGAACGATTTGCTCTCGGCAAAGATTCCAGGGTGGTCGAGATCGCCAGTAACGATGGCTATCTGTTGCAGAACTTCGTGGCACGAGGCATTCCTGTCCTTGGGGTCGAGCCTGCGGCGAATGTGGCAGAGGCGGCGAGGAAGAAAGGAATCAATACCAAGGTGGCGTTCTTCGGGGAAAAAACAGCGCTCGACGTCGTCGCCGAGGGATGGGCTGCGGACCTGATTATCGGGAATAACGTACTGGCGCATGTTCCCGATCTGAATGATTTCGTCAGAGGCCTCAAACTGATGTTGAAGCCGGCCGGATTGATCACCATGGAATTTCCTCATCTGCTTCAACTGATGGAGCAGAATCAATTCGACACGATCTATCATGAACATTTCTCCTATTTTTCCTTTCTGGCGGTGGAGCGGGTGTTTGCCCGTCATGGAATGAGACTGTTTGATGTGGAGGAGTTGCCGACGCACGGCGGGTCGCTGCGAATCTATGCCTGTCACGATGAGGATGCCTCGAAGCCGATTCAAGCCCGTGCGCTGGCGTTGAAGTCGAGGGAGGAGGCGGCAGGATTTGGTCAGTTGAATCGCTACATTTCGTTCGGTCCACAGGTCGAAGCGACGAAGCGAAAACTGCTGTCGTTCCTCATTTCCGCCAGGGAGGATGGTAAGCATGTCGTTGGCTACGGAGCGCCGGCCAAAGGCAATACTCTGCTGAACTATTGTGGTGTGCGGACGGATTTCATCGATTACACGGTCGATCGAAGCCCTCACAAGCAGGGCCACTTTCTCCCCGGCGTGCACATTCCCATCTATGGACCGGAGAGGATTCGTCAGACTCGGCCCGACTACCTCCTCATTCTGCCGTGGAACATCAGGGAGGAGATCATGCAGCAGATGAGCCATATTCGAGAGTGGGGGGGGAAGTTCGTCGTCCCGATACCGGAAGTCAAAGTATACGCATGATTTTCACGGAAACGGCCTTGAAGGGGGCGTATGTGATAGACCCGCAACCCGTACGTGACGAAAGGGGATTATTTGCGAGAACCTGGTGCCAGCGGGAGTTCGAGGCGAACGGGCTGGTTGGCACATGGGTCCAATCGAGCATCTCGGTGAACAATCGCCGAGGGACGCTCCGCGGCATGCACTACCAAGCTTCCCCGGATGAAGAAATAAAGCTGGTGCGTTGTACGAGGGGGGCGATTTACGATGTCATCGTCGATTTGCGACCGGCGTCACCGACGTATCGCCAGCACGTCGGGGTCACGCTGTCAGCGGACAATCATAGCGCCCTGTATATTCCGAAGCAATTTGCTCATGGATTTCTCACGCTCACGGACGATAGCGAAGTGTCCTACCACATGTCGGAATTCTATGCGCCCGCCAGCGCTCGCGGATTCCGGTGGAACGACCCGGCGTTCGAGATCAAATGGCCCGAGCCCATCATGATCATGTCGGAAAAAGATAGAACCTGGCCGGCGTTCACCATGAACGGGTAGTTGCAATCATGACGGTCGCTGACTCACTGAAGACGTCGGGGCACGAAGGTTTGGGAAGAGCGATGCATGAGTTCATCGCAGAGCTCTATCCGGTCTGCCGGAGTATTACCGGCGAAGGGGTCAGACAAACCCTTCGGATGATCCAAAAGAACATCCCGCTGGACATACATGAAGTTCCAAGCGGAACCCAAGTTTTTGACTGGACGGTGCCTCTGGAGTGGAACGTCTCCGACGCGTATGTCATGAACCGGGACGGGGTGCGGGTCGTCGACTTCAAAGCCCACAATCTCCATCTCATGAGTTACAGTTCGCCGATTCGGAAGAAGATGAGGATGGCGGAGCTGAGGCCGCATCTGTTCACGCTGCCGGACCATCCGGAGTGGATTCCCTACCGAACGTCCTATTACAGGGAGAGCTGGGGATTTTGCCTGCGACATGCAGATTTGGAAAGGCTTCCCGACGACGAGTACGAGGTGGTCATCGACTCCAGTCTGCAGCCGGGATCACTCACCTATGGCGAATGCTACTTGCCGGGTGAGACTTCGGAGGAGTTTCTCATTTCGTGCCACGTGTGTCATCCCTCTCTGTGCAACGACAATCTCTCCGGGATTGCGGTCGCGGTCCGGTTGGCACAGACGATGGCCGGCCGCGGCAGGCGGTATTCCTACCGGTTTCTATTCATTCCGGGGACGATCGGCTCGATCACATGGCTGGCGCGCAATGAGCACGTGACGGCTCGCATCAAACACGGGCTGGTCCTGACCGGCGTCGGTGATGCCGGAGGGGTGACGTACAAGAAGAGTCGCCAGGGTCAGGCGGAAATCGACCGCGCCATGACCCACGTGCTCCATCACTCGGGAGAGGCCCATACGATCATCGATTTTTTCCCGTACGGGTACGACGAGCGACAGTACTGCTCTCCGGGCTTCAATCTGCCGGTCGGATCCTTCATGCGAACGCCTCATGGAGAGTACCCCCAATATCATACGTCCGGAGACGATCTTGGATTTGTCGTGCCGGAATCGTTGGCCCGATCGTATGAACTGTGCCTCTCGGCGTGTGATCTACTGGAGCACAATCGTATCTATCTCAATACGAATCTGAAATGTGAACCACAGCTAAGCCGGCGGGGTCTCTATCGAACAGTCGCAGGTCAGCAAGAGAAACAAGCGCGAGAGTTGGTCTTACTTTGGGTGCTCAATCTGTCGGATGGGCGACATTCGTTGCTGGATATCGCGGATCGTGGCGGGTATTCTTTCGACGAGGTGCGGCGAGCAGCGGAGGCGTTGCTCAAGTGTGAACTGTTGACGGAATACAAGGAGACATGACCACGTCGTGTCCTTGCTGGGCCATACATCGGAGCGGGTGAATCGAGCGTGGTAGTTCGCGGGCGTGAGGTCGTAGCGCTATTGCCGGCGGCTGGATTATCCCGGAGACTGGCGCCGTTACCGTGCAGCAAAGAATTACTTCCGGTCGGTTTCGGTGCCATTGCCGGCGTAGAGGGCCCTCGGCCCAAGGTGGCGAGCCACTACCTGCTTGAATGCCTGAGAGAAGCGGGTGTTCGCAAAGGCTATATCGTCATTCGTCAGGGGAAGTGGGATATCCCCGCGTACTGGGGCGATGGAAAGAAAGCGGGGATGGATCTCTCCTATGTGGTGATCGAGGATTCCAGCGGACCGCCGGACACGATCGATCGTGCGAACTCGTTCACGAAGGACAAAATCGTGGCATTCGGTTTCCCCGACATCCTGTTTCGACCGAAGGAGGTGTTCGCCAGCCTGCTCGCCCGGCTCGATCGTGGCAGGGCCGACGTGGTCCTGGCGCTTTTCCCGGCGCACGAGACCAAGGCGATGGACATGATCGACATCGACGCAAGTCATCGCGTACGCGCCATCCGTCTAAAACCGAGAACGAGCCGGCTAAGGTACGCCTGGTTGTGTGCCGTGTGGACTCCGGTGTTTACCGAGTTCCTGCACAAGTTCTTGCAGCGGGTCAGAAGGGGGCAGAACACAGGATTGGTTGGAAATCGCAGAATTGACCCGCAGGGAGACATCCCGGTCGGGGCCGTGCTGCGCGCCGCTGTACAAGCCAGTCTCAACGTTGAAGGGGTGAAGTTTCCGACGGGCTCCTACGTCGATGTGGGAACTCCCGAGCATCTGATCAAGGCGGTCAAACGCTGTTATCGCACGTGACAAGATCGGCGTGGGTAGGAATCGAGCCATGAATTTTGAGAAGTCAAGGGCAT
>DASPGL010000191.1:0-9001 GCA_035620635.1 Nitrospira sp.
CTCGCGATTTCGGGCGCTGACCGAGCAGCTCATGGACCCGTCCGTCGTCAGCCAGCCGAGCCAGCTGCACAAGCTGAACAAGGAACGGACCGAGTTGGAGCCGGTCGCCGCACTGTTTGAAGCCTATCGGGGCTATGAGAAGCAGCTCAGCGAAGCCGAACAGATTCTCGCCGATGCTTCCGCCGGCGACGAGCTGCACCGCATGGCGGCAGAGGAGACGGCGGAGTTACAGCGCCAGAAGGCCGGGATCGAGGAGCAGGCGACGAGCCTTCTGATTCCGAAAGATCCGCGGGATGACAAGAATCTGGTTCTGGAAATCCGGGCCGGGACCGGCGGGGATGAAGCCGCCTTGTTCGCCGGGGACCTGTTCCGCCTCTATGTCCGGTATGCGGAGAAGAAAGGGCTCACCGTCGACATGGTCGAAGCCTCGGAGACCGGAATCGGAGGCTATAAGACCGTGGTTGCGCTGGTGGAAGGGAAGGGGGCCTACAGCCATTTCAAGTACGAGGCCGGGGTGCATCGCGTGCAGCGGGTGCCGGCGACGGAAGCGTCCGGACGGATTCATACCTCCACCGTCACGGTGGCAGTCATGCCCGAGGTCGACGAAGTCGATGTGCGCATCGACCCGGCGGATCTTCGCATCGATACTTTCTGTTCGTCGGGGGCCGGCGGCCAGAGCGTCAATACGACCAAGTCCGCGGTCCGCATCACCCACGTGCCGACCGGGGTGGTGGTGACCTGTCAGGACGAGCGCTCGCAATTGAAAAATCGGAATAAGGCCATGAGAACCTTGCGGGCCCGTATCGTCGAGGCTGAGCGGGAAAAGCAGGAAGCGGAGATCGCGCAGAGTCGAAAATCACAGGTGGGGACCGGCGAGCGAAGCGAAAAGATCAGAACCTATAACTTTCCACAGAATCGCGTGACGGATCATCGGGTCGGCGTCACACTGCACAAACTGGAATTGGTGATGGAAGGCGATCTCGACGACATCGTTCAGGCGCTCAAGGTGCAGGACCAGCAGGTCGAAGCGGCGAAGGTGTAACCGATGGTTGTTCCGTCCATGGCGGAGTCGAGAACGATCGGCGCGCTGGTCGCCAGGGCACGTCAGGTCCTGGAGCAGGCCGGGATAGAGAATGCGGCCCAGGAGGCGTTGTGGCTGGTGGCGGAAGCGCTCGGACTCGAGAGCCATCAGATGGCTAGTCAAGCAGAGCAGCCGGTGATCGATGAACGGTGGACTCGCGCGGAGTCGCTCGTGTCCCGGCGGGTCGCCCGTGAACCGCTGCAGTACGTCCTGGGGACGCAGGAGTTTTGCGGGCTTGAGTTTCATGTGAACCCGGCGGTGCTGATTCCCCGGCCTGAAAGCGAGCTGCTCGTTCAGGAAGCGCTCAGATGGGGGGAGTTCACCGACGGGGCCCTGATCGTCGATGCGGGGACAGGGTCAGGATGTCTCGCGGTCACCCTGGCCACGATCGTCGAGGGGTTGCGCATCGTGGCGATCGACCTCTCCGAAGGGGCCCTGGCCGTCGCGAAGGGCAACGCGGACCGGCACGCAGTCGGCGAGAGAATCGACTGGGTGCAAGGCGATCTTCTGTCGCCGCTTCGGGGGCGAGGGATGGTCGGAATGGTCAATGCCATCGTCTCGAATCCTCCGTACATTACCGAGGCGGACTGGGCCGGTTTGCAACCGGAGGTGCGGGATTTTGAACCAAGGGTGGCGTTGATTGCCGGACCGAAGGGAACGGAGTTTCATGAGCGGCTGCTTCGGGAATCCGGAGAATTCCTCATTCCCGGGGGATTCCTCGTCATGGAAATCGGCCAGGGGCAGCTCCCGGCCGTCCGGCGACTGGCTGAGCAGATCGGTGGCTTTGCGCCGCTTGAAGCGGTGGAGGATACCGCCGGCATCGAACGTGTAGTCATCGCACAGCGGTTAGGCTAGAAAGCCGGACAGCATGGATCGCATAACCATTACGGGCGGGAAGCGGCTGTGCGGAGACGTCCGGATCAGCGGGGCCAAGAACTCCGCGCTCCCGATCCTGGCGTCGACCATTCTGGGCGGTGGCGAGTGTGTCATCACGAATGTGCCGCATGTCGTCGATGTACTCACGATGGGAAGGCTCCTGGGCATTCTTGGAGCGACCGTGGCGCAGGAGGGGAATCGGGCGGTCATCAAGGCGGACGTGATTCATTCCACCGAAGCGCCCTACGATCTCGTGAAGACCATGCGGGCGTCCGTCTTGGTATTGGGTCCGTTGGTGGCCCGCTGGGGAGAGGCCAAGGTGTCGCTTCCCGGCGGATGCGCCATTGGGTCGCGCCCGGTCAACCTCCATCTTGCGGGGCTGGCAAAATTAGGGGCTGACATTTCGATTGAGCACGGGTATATCACGGCCACGGCGCGGCGCTTGAAAGGCGCACGGATCCATTGTGACACCCCTACGGTGACCGGTACCGAGAACCTCATGATGGCGGCATCGCTGGCCGAGGGGACGACCGTGCTGGAGAATGCGGCGAAGGAGCCGGAGATCGCGGACCTGGCCCGGTTCCTGACCAAGCGCGGGGCGCGCATCGAAGGAGCCGGAACGGATGTCATGACGATCGAAGGGGTGCGGGAACTGAGGGGTGGGGAACACGAGGTGGTTCCCGATCGCATTGAGGCCGGCACCTATCTGGCAGCCGCGGCGATGACCAGGGGGGATGTCACGATCACCCACTGCCGGCCCGACCACATGGAGGCGGTGCTGACGAAATTGCGCGAGGCGGGGGCCGAGGTGCGAGCGGAGAAGGATCTAGTCCGGCTGACCGTGCCGGGCACACTCAAGGGAACCGACGTGCGTACCCTGCCCTTTCCCGGCTTTCCCACCGATATGCAGGCGCAGATGGTGGCGTTGATGACCCTGGCCGAAGGCACGAGCGTCATCACGGAGACCGTCTTTGAAAGCCGCTTCATGCATGTCGAAGAGCTGCGACGTATGGGGGCCGATATCCGGGTGGAAGGCAACCGGCTGGTCGTCACCGGGCGGCGGCAGCTCACCGGAGCGCCGGTCATGGCCTCGGATCTTCGGGCCAGCGCCGGCCTGATCGTGGCTGGCCTGGCAGCGGAGGGGGTGACCGAGGTGCAGCGGGTCTACCACCTGGACCGGGGATACGAGCGGATCGAGGAGAAGTTACGCGCGCTGGGGGCGGACATCGAACGTCATAAGACGCCTACCAAGGCGAAAACCGCGTAGGAACGTGATGCTCACGATTGCCTTGTCAAAAGGGAAACTCATCGAATCGGCCCTGGACCTGTTCCGCCGCGCCGGGTATGAAATCGCCGGGCTCTCCGGTGAAAGCCGTCGTCTGGTCTTCGTCTGTCCCGAGATCGGGATCACCTTTCTGATCGTCCGCTCCAGCGACGTGCCGACCTATGTGGAATACGGGGGGGCCGATGCCGGTATCGTCGGTAAAGATGTGCTCATGGAGCAGGAAAGCGATGTCTATGAGCCATTGGATTTAGGATTTGGAGCGTGTAGAATCTCGGTCGCCGCGCTCCGGGGAGAAGGGTCGCGCGATCGGTTATCGTCGAAGATCCGCGTTGCCACGAAGTATCCCAAGATCACCGAGCGGTTTTTCAATCAACGGGGCATCCCGGTCGAGATCATCAAGTTATACGGCTCGATCGAGTTGGCGCCCGTCGTGGGCCTGGCCGATCGGATTGTCGATCTGGTGGAAACCGGCAGTACGCTCAAAGCCCACGATCTCGTCGAAGTGGAAGTGATCGCCCGATCGACGGCACGTCTCATCGTCAACCGGGCGAGTCTCCGACTGAAGCACGAACCGCTCATGGAGTTGATCCGCAGGCTCCGGGCGGCGCTCGCAAAGCGGATTTCCGTGTCCGGCAACGGTCGTCGACCGGCCGTGCGTCGGAGCAAGAAGAAGGCGGGGCGCGCATGAAGATCGTCACACAAGCCGATCGCAGTTTCCTTCTCAGTCTGAAGAAAGCCGCGTCCCGTGGTCAGGCGGCCGGCGCCGCGGTGGAAAAAACGGTCCGTACGATCTTGCTGGCTGTCGAGCGCGGAGGCGACAAGGCCGTTCTGCGTTATGCGAAACAATTCGACAAGGTCTCGCTCAAGCCTGACGGGTTGCGGGTCACCCCGGAAGAAATCAAGAACGCCTATTTTCACATTCGTAAAGACGAGGGCGATGCGCTCCGGCTCGCGGCGCAGCGGATCACAGCCTTCCATGAGCGCCAGCGTACGAAGACCTGGATGTATCAGGAGGGGGACGTCACCCTCGGGCAGGTGGTGACCCCGGTCGATGCCGTCGGCGTCTACGTGCCGGGCGGCAAGGCGGTCTATCCTTCATCGGTGCTGATGTGTGCAATTCCGGCCAGAGTGGCCGGGGTGCAGCGGGTTGTGATGGTCACGCCCCCGCAGAAGGGCGGCATCAATCCCTATCTGCTGGTCGCGGCCGACATTGCCGGTGTGACGGAAATCTATCGTCTCGGAGGAGTGCAGGCGGTGGGCGCGCTGGCCTATGGGACAAAAACCGTCGCCAGGGTCGACAAGATCGTCGGGCCGGGGAATATCTACGTGGCGACGGCCAAGCGGTTGCTCTACGGGACGGTCGGGATCGACATGATCGCCGGCCCGAGCGAACTGCTGGTGGTTGCCGATGACGACGCCAAACCCGCACATGTGGCGGCTGATCTGCTCTGCGAAGCCGAACATGACGAGGATGCGCAGGTGTTTCTCGTCACGACCTCCGAACGACTGGCCAAGGACGTGTCGAAGATGATCGAGGAGCAATTGAAAGGACTTCAACGAGAGAAGATTGCCTCGAAGGCGATTGCGCGTCACTCCGTAGCTTTTGTGGTGACGACCATGGACGAAGCGATCAACGTGGCGAACGAGATTGCCGCTGAGCACCTGACCCTTTCGGTGGACAATCCTTTCGACTATCTGGAAAAAATCCGGCATGCCGGAGCGCTGTTTCTGGGACGCTACACACCGCCGTCGGTGGCGGATTACATTGCCGGCCCCAATCACGTGCTGCCGACAGGCGGGACGGCGCGCTTCTTCTCCCCGCTCTCAGTCAATGATTATGTGAAGGTCAGCAACATCGTCCACTATACGAAACAGGAGCTGGCAAAGGTGAAAGATCCGTTGACCCGATTGGCCCATATCGAAGGGTTTGACGCCCATGCGAAGTCGGCCCAGGGCAGGTTCTTATGAAACGGAATGGATCGGCCCCACGGCAAGCCAGTGTTCAGCGTGCCACCAAAGAAACCGACATTCGCGTCGAATGGACGCTGGACGGCGCCGGACAGGCGAAGATCGACACCGGCGTGCGGTTCTTCGATCACATGCTGGAGCTGCTGGCGAAGCACGGGTTCTTCGATCTCACCGTCCAGGCCAAGGGCGACATCGACATCGACGAACATCATACGGTCGAAGACGTCGGCATCGTCATGGGCCAGGCCCTGCACCGGGCGTTGGGTGAAAAGGCGGGGATCAAGCGGTTTGGATTCGCATCGGCGCCGCTCGATGAAACGCTGGCGCAGGTCACCGTCGATCTGAGCGGCCGGCCGTTTCTCGTGTACAACGTCAAGCTGCCCGACCGGAAGATCAAATCCTTCGACCTCGGTCTGTTCGAGGATTTTTTTCAGGCCTTCGTCACCCACGGCGGTCTCAACCTGCACGTGAATCTCATGTACGGCCGCAACCCGCACCACATCATGGAAGCCATCTTTAAAGCGCTGGCCAAGGCTCTCGATCAAGCCACGATGCTCGAAGAACGCCTGGCCGGGAAAGTTCTCTCGACCAAAGGAATGTTGTAGCTCGTCTCGGGTCCTGCCGTGGCGAACAGCCCCAGTGGGACTGGCTCCGGCCTTGGTGGTGCCTGTCCCGCTGTCTGACGGGGACAGTCGCCGAACAGAAGGGCGACAGTCCTTTTCTCATCCCCCCGTGGCGTGCTTCCGTTGTGCGCGCCTGGTGAAGGACCGCCTCTGGGCGCGGACGGGGTGAGTGGGTGAGAACATCACCCCGCTTGCCACGCCACCCGCGACTCTTGTGAAAGGCATGGTGGTACAACTGAGCGGAGTGATTGAAATTGTGAGGGTTCAAAGGGCAGGCTTCTGAAAGGGAGCCTGCCCTTCGTGTTTCCTTGACCTGAGAGGTAGGCTGTTTTCTCGTGGACAAGAAACGTCATCACTACGTCCCTAAGGCATACCCGGGATTTTTCTGTCAAGTCGTGATGTCGCAGAAAGGATGCTTGCGGAAGCGGTGAAGGCGAAAGCTCGCATCCTGGATGCCGCAGGGCAGTTGCCACCAAAGCCGGAAGGTTTTGAAGACATACTTGACCACATTGAAGTATCGATTGATCCGCACCAATCCATTCACGCCATGGTTCACATGATACAAGGATTCGGTCAGGTGTTTGACCAGATGGGCTTCATGGCATTGCACAACAAGACTGACGTGACCTTTATTACCAGTGACAACCCTGTCGTTTGGTTTGACCCGTCGATTCCAGATGCGGATCTACAGCCATACGTCCTTCAGCCTGGAGGGCCTGTTATGTTACTGTTTCCGGTGAGCCCTTCACTTGTTATTGTTGGGGATTCGTCAAGGCGAGATGAGTTTGTGGCTAATGGTTTGGGCAGAGCGGACCTGTCGAAGACTCACTTGGCCAAGGTAATCAATCGACGGGTTTGTCGTTTTTCATATGAAGCTGTGTATGCTCAAAAAGCTGGGCATGAAAAGTTAATTCAAAATCATGCGGCTCACTCTCCAGTTCTTCAATTCAGTCGAGTTTCAGGAGGAAAAGAAGAAATCGTCGCATTTCAGATGGTATTCGGAAAACGAGAACGCAAGCCAAAATGGATCAATTGACCGGCCTACAGCTCGCTATGGGCCTTGTGAAACCTGATTGGTGCTTCCACCGCTTGGAAGTCGTCCAGTTGTTTGGTGATGAGAGCGTGCACCACGTCCAGATTCAGGCGGGTATATTCGCGGACAGCCACGTCGCGGAAGCCAACCATCCGCTGCATCCGGGCTGCCACATCGGCCGGTATGATGCCCGAGGTTTGCAAAAGAGTAAATGCGTCACGACTATCCTGTGGGATACCGAGCTTGCGTTGGCTGATGACATACATGGCGAGATCGATCGCGGTTTCGCAGGCACGCTGAAGATTCAAGACGATCGAATCCTGCTTGGTCTGATTGGCAACGAGGTTTTGCTGGTTCCCGGCCAATTCCTCGTGAATGCGCGGCAAACATCGCTCGATGTTGGCGGCTTTATTGGGAATGACGCCGTCAGTCATACACCAACCCGCGCCTGGTGATTCCTGTCACAATCTCGCGCCGTTCCTCGTTGAGCCTGGCATAGTCCGAATAGGCATACATCTCGAAGGATCGGCAAGCGAGGTCATCCTGAGAGATCAGGCAGGTGCCAGCGGAGAGCACTTGCATCCGCATGACGGTGGATGCTGTGCTCAGGTCTACAAGATCGATGTCGCGATGCATTTGGGTTGCCAGCTCTTGGGCGAGTTCGAATCGGCGGAGATTGGGGATAGGCTCGCGGGAGAGCATGGCGAGATCGAGGTCGCTGTCTAAAGACCTGGGACATCATAGGGGCCGCAGTTAGTATCTTGAGGGTTTCAGCGACGCAGATTGCCAGTGGCAGGATGACTCCAGTTGCGGTATTGTTACTCCCTCCTAAGGGGGCACGACCGTCATGATCGCCATCATCGATTACGGCATGGGCAATTTACGCAGTGTCTCCAAAGCGTTCGAAGCGGTGGGGCACGAGACCGTGGTCACGCGCGATGCCAAGATGATCGGCAACGCGAGCCATGTGGTGTTACCGGGGGTGGGCGCGTTCGGCGATTGCATGGCGAATTTGGAGCGCTACGGATTGATCGAGCCGGTCAGGACGGCGGTCCGATCGGGTAAACCGTTCCTGGGGATCTGCCTCGGCCTGCAGCTTTTGTTCACGGAGAGCGAGGAGTTCGGTCCTCATAAGGGACTGGATATTCTGCCGGGCAGGGTCAGACGGTTTGCAATAGATCCGTCATTGAAAGTGCCGCACATGGGCTGGAATCAGGTGAACGTCCAGAGACCCTGTCCGGTGTTCGATCAGATCGCGGACGGCTCCAATTGGTACTTCGTGCATTCCTATTTTGTGGATCCGAGCGATAAGCAGATTGTCGCGACGACGACGACCTACGGCATCCCGTTCGTGTCGAGTATCTGGAAAGACAATATCATGGCCTGTCAATTCCATCCCGAGAAGAGTCAGGCGGTGGGTTTGCGACTGATCAAGAATTTTGGAGGGTGGGATGCCTAGCCGTCAGGGGTTTGACGTGAACAGACAAGGAAATCGGCCTGTTGGCGCGAGCCTGACGCTTCGCGTATTCATGCTGGCGCTTCTCGCGTGTACGGCGACTGGCTGCAGCGGTCTGAAAGTCACGACGGAGTCCTCGCCCGAGCTGCCCCGCTATAAGGTGCAGTCCATCGCTCTGGCTCCGTTCACCTCGATTACGACGCCGCAGGAGCGCACCCAGGGCGATCTGCATTTCTCGGTGCCTCAGAATCTCCATCAGACGCACGGTTCTTTTGCCGTTCCGTCGAATGTGGAGCGTTTTCCCAGGCAGACGGTCACGGTGCCGGACTATGCAGCGGAAAAGGTGACCCAATTGTTCTGGAAACGCCTGCAGTCGAGGGAAGGCGTGCAAGTGCTGCCGCTTGCCGATTCGGCCAGAGCCTCGTTGATCGAAGAAGAACTGATCAAGGCCAGGCCGGAAACCGTTGCCGCCACGGTCGCGAAGCGACTGCAGGTGGATGCGGTGTTGATCGGTCTCGTGTCGGTGTATCAGGAACGGGTCGGCGGCCGGTTAGGAGCCGATCCGGCGGCGGCGGTCGGATTCGAAGTGAAGGCAGTGGCAGCGGACGGGCAGGTGCTCTGGGTCGGGAACTACTATGAACGACAACGGCCCCTCACTGAAGATGTGTTGGGGTTTGTG
>DASPGL010000192.1:0-12331 GCA_035620635.1 Nitrospira sp.
TCCAGTGTGAGTTCAAGTCGCCCCCCGCAGGCGCGGACGATTTTCTGAAGCGTGCGAAGCTCGTAGCGATCATACTCCGCGTTCTCATACCGGCTGATGGCCGAGGCGGTCGTGCCGATGCGCTTCGCCACTTGCGCCTGGGTCAGCCCCGCCTGTTGGCGCAGCTGAGAAAGCTGCTCACCGATCGCCAGCTTTTGCGATTCTTCCTCAAACCCCTTTCGGAATTTTGGACTGGCGAGTTTTCTGTCCAGCCATCCTTCTCCTGGCCTCGTTGCTTTAGCTTTCATGCTGCTCCCTCGCTTCAAAGTTTAGCTTGTAGGCCTCAGCTCGTTCAATTTCCCGTTTCGGCGTCTTGGCGCCGGTCTTCCGGAACCCGTTCGTCAAGATCAGTCGTCGACCGACAAAGAAGAAGCACAGGATACGATCGGCATCGACCTTGAACTCGAAAATCTGACTCGTTTCGGTCAGTGCTTGAACTTGCGCTCGTTCCAAATCTTTCCTGTATCGCCCATGCGCGCAAACAAGGCGGCAAACTTTTGCCGACTTCCAAGAGGGAGTTGTTCGAGCCATTTTTCTGCCGGTGCAGCTCCGTTTGGAGTCACGTAGAACTCGATCCGGAAAACCGCCCTGTCATAGACCAATCGGGTTAGAGGCTGCTTATACGCCGGGTTTGCCATCCGCCCTCATTGGGCAACTTAGCATATATGCTATTCATGCTGCAAACTGTACCGGAAGAGCCTCGTACTAGTCCCCGGTTCACAGCTTGGCAACTTTGCTCACAAATCGCGATCCGCTGTCTTGCGGTTGACACTTATGTCCCTAGCACGTAGCCTCTCCCCGTTTCGACTTCAGAACCAGACTTCCAATCGGTGGACGGTATGGATTGGTCACTGTGGCTTGGCCTGGCCGTATTCTTGATTGCCGCCGGAATCGGTGCTTTCTCTCTGTATCGGTTCGTGGTCCGAACCAAGGAGAACTTCCGTGAGCATCAACCAGCCCTTCGCGTGACCAATCTTTCGACGATGAACGCCGGAAACATGCTCACGCTGACTCCGGAATTGGAGAACGTGGGCCGCGGTGTGGCCTATGATTGTGTGCTGCAGCTCGGTGGGTGGGAAGGGAAGTTCTCGGTCATGGCTGTTCATCCGCAGGGCTCCCGGCACCGGAAACATGCGGTCTCCATCGTTCTGGGCCCTGATGCGCCGATTCGCACGAAGCCGTTGTCCAACGGTTACCTGCGCCTAGGCTATCGCGATTGCTGGGGGCTCACATACGAATGTTGGTACCCGGTCGTACAGGTCAAGAGTTCGACGCCCCCTCTTTACAACGTTCACATCGACCTCGCGCATCCAGAATTGACCGAGCCGAACCCCTCGTTCCTGGACATGCGGAGGCTGCTCCGGAGCACACCGCTGCACGACTAAGAACGAAATGGCCTCAGCTCCAGATCTCGCGGCACGCGGCGGGTTCTGACTTCCGTCCATTGTCAAGCGGCTCGTTCCACTTGTATGCTTTCCGTCAATGGTGCCGCTGCCTGTCGGGAACGACGGCTAGTCCTTCGGTCCCTCTCCTCCATGACGGAGCGTGGCATGGAAGCTACTCCTCTTACGCTGAGACCACTGACCAGCGACGACGTTGCCGTCATCAGGCAGTGGCCGCCCTATTCCCCGGAATTCAGTCTCCTGGATTTCGCGCTCCGAGCGGGTGGATGGCTCGATCAGTTCCCCGAATCCGCTCGTGCCCATCGTTATGGTGCGTGGTCCGGAACCTTCCTCGTGGGATTTTCGCTCCTGGCACATATTATGGAAGCGGACGCGGAGTTCTACCTTGCATTGCATCCCGATCATTTAGGAAAGGGGCTGGGAGAATTGATCACCAAGCAGACGCTGCTCGTCGGATTCAACTCGCTGGGGCTTTCTCGCATTCATCTGAAGGTGCGGGATTGGCACGAGAGAGCCATCGCCGTCTATGAGCGCGCCGGATTCAAGCGGTCCGGCACCTGCATTGCTCCCATCCAGGGTCAACCGGTCCACTTCGTGACCATGGAGATCTTCCCGGATGCGATCCGCGATTTGGGACGGCCGTAACCGCTGTTTTACGACTCGCAACGGAATCCTTTCCTCGAGGTGGACCGAAGCTCCCGACATTCCTCACGATTCTGACCACGCTTGAAGCGGGTCGGGGTGTTCAGTCGGTACCCATGTTTTCCGCGCCTGACGCTTGGTAAGATAACGTCGTTCCCTGAAGGACCCTCGACCGTGGAGACCAAGATGCCGATCCGCGCTGGTCTCTTTGTCACCTGCCTCGTGATAGGGGCGTTCGGGATATCAGGCCCCGCGTCGGCCGAATGGTATGTGGCAGGACAAGCAGGGGTGAATTTCGCGGATCGTCTCGCTGATATCTCTGGGACTGGCATCCTCGCGGGAGTCCCCTCTCGTGACCAGGATTTCGACCTTGCGAATTCAATCAGCTACGGTGCCAAGCTTGGATACTTTCCTCAGCACGGCTGGGTCGGCATCGAAGGCGAAGTCTTGCACAGCACTCCGCACATCAAGGAATTGGATAACAGCCCTGGAATTCACCTGCGAGTGACCACGGTCGGAGCCAATTTCATTTTTCGGTATCCTGGGCGCACATTCCAACCCTATGTAGGAATCGGGGGCGGCGCGGTGATCGCCCGCATCGGAAATACCGCTTTCGAGCAAAGCGATACCGATGTCGCAGGAGGGTGGAACGTGCTTGCAGGTCTACGGGCATTCGTCACTCCGAAGGTCGCCATTTTTACCGAGTACAAGTATACACAAGCCACGTTACGATTCGATGAGGCCTTTCGCACCGGTGGTGGCTTCGAAGGTAGCTACAGAGCACAGCATGTGCTCGTCGGCCTGTCCTACCACTTCTAGGAGGGGAGCACTCCTATGCCACGTGTGCCGCTGCTTCTCCTCGGACTTTTCATCATGAGTTCCTGTGCACAATCCGCTCATCAGATCCAGCGAGAAACAGGCCCCCTCGGTATTCCCCCTGAGCTGGACCAGCAGATCGATACCACCGTCACCTTTGCGGCCTTGCAAGCGGCGCCTGCCAGTTACGTCGGCCGCGTCGTCGCGATCGGCGGGATCGTCATCATGGCAAAAAGGATGAAAGAGCGGACGGAGATGGAGATCTTGGAGCTTCCCACCAGAGCTGATGGACCTTCCACAAAAGATCGATTCCAGTCCCGGGGACGTTTCCTCGCCGTCCGGGAGGAGTTTCTCGATCCGGCCTCGGTACCTCCCGGAACCCCGGTTACCATCATTGGCATCGTCAAAGGCTCGACCACCAGACCGCTGGATGAAAGCGATTACACCTATCCCATCCTTGACATCAAGCACCTCGTTGATTGGAACACCATCGCCTCTCAAGATTCCGGTGGTGGCGCCCCTCTGTACTATGGCCCCTACTATCCGCCGTTTGGATATTGGGGCCGGCCGTACGGCTACTATCCTTATTGGGGAAGACCGTATCCCTTTGTTGCTCCGCCACGGCCTTCAGCACCACCGCCCCCTCCTCCGCAGGGCATTCCACCGCGCTTCAGGAGACGCTAGTCCGCTTTCCTCTCCCTCGTTGACACCTTCCCGCTTTCACCCTTAGCCTAGCGATCATTTGCCGCTCATGGCTCAGAAACGGATCGTCATTATCGGGGGCGGGTTCGGAGGCCTCTCGGCCGCGCAATCACTTCGCGATGTCGACGTGGTCCTCATCGACCGGACCAACCACCATCTCTTCCAGCCTCTGCTCTACCAGGTGGCCACTGCTGCGCTCTCTCCCGGCGATATTGCCTGGCCGCTGCGCACGATTTTTCGGCGGCACACCAATGTCACTGTGGTCATGGACCAGGTACGGTCCGTCGACCGTGCGGGACGGCTCGTCCGGTTGCGAGACAGCGCCCCGCTCCCGTTCGATGTTCTCATTGTCGCCCCAGGATCGCGCCACGCCTATTTTGGACATGACGCGTGGGAACAGTTTGCCCCCGGGATCAAGACGCTGGCCGATGCGGTCCAACTGCGTGAAAAGATGCTCATCGCGTTCGAAGAGGCCGAACGGCGACGCGCCGCCTCCGGCACACAGGAGCGGCTCACCTTCGTGATCGTGGGAGGAGGTCCCACAGGCGTGGAGTTGGCCGGCGCCTTGGCCGAGATCGGCCGGAAGGCCATGAGGCCTGATTTTCCGACGTTGAACCTCGACGACCTCACCATTTTGCTCGTGGAGGCAGGCCCGCGCATTCTGCCGGGGTTCTCCCACGACCTGTCGATGAAAGCCGCCGCCGCGCTCCAACGTATGGGCGTCACGATCACACTGAACCGCGCAGTGAGCGAGATTCGCGCCGACGGCGTCATGATCGGGAATGAGTTCGTGCAATCCCGACATATCATTTGGGCGGCAGGCAACAGGGCATCGCCGCTGTTGGCTTCGCTGGCGGTTCCTCAGGACGTGTGCGGTCGGATCAAGGTTCAGCCGGACCTGACAATTCCCGGCGAACCGTGGATTTTTGTCATCGGCGACGCGGCGTATTGCACCGGCCCGGACGGACATCCTTTGCCGGGATTGGCTCCCGTCGCCATGCAGCAGGGCCGGTACGTCGCGACTCTCCTTCGTGAGGACCTGGCGCCGGAGCAACGCCGGCCGTTTATCTATGCGGATCGCGGGATGTTGGCGACCATCGGGCGCGCACAGGCCGTCGCCCAGTTCGGCCTGTTCCGTTTCTCCGGCCTGATCGCCTGGCTGCTCTGGTGCGTGGTCCACATCTTCTTCCTCATCGGATTCCGCAATCGCGCGCGGGTGATGTCGGAGTGGGTCTGGTACTACCTCACGTTCAAACCGGGAGCGAGGGTTATCTACGAGCTCCCGCGATCATCCGGCAGAGAACAGGAGCCGTCACCAACCGGTTCCCGGGAACGGGATACAGATGAGTAGGCCAGGCCGAGGGACACACATTCGCCCGGTGTCGGTTCTCAGGTGCAGGGATCACCCTCTTGTAAGATATCGCGTGTCCGCACGACAATGCGCGAGAGGGAACGCTGGTGAAACTCCTGCCTTATATTTTCATCCTGATGTGGCTGTCCGGCTGTGGCGGATTCCGAGGAGGCATCGAGAGCGTTGCGTACATCGGCGGGACTCCACCGCAGGCCGGACAATCTCACCCTTCCTGGCCTCAGGAGATCACGCTCCCGGGCTTTACCCTCTTTCTGTCCCTGAACAATGCGGTTCGCACCTATCAGTACGAGGTCATGCTCTTTATCATTCCCACCTACCTCAATTTTATGGATGAATTCCGGAATCGAGATGCAGAGTCCCTGGAACTCATTGTTCAACTAGCCGCGCACGATTTTCCCGTGACCGTTGATCCTCGACAGCTTGTCCTCACCGTCGACGGCCAAGAGGTTCGTCCGAGCGGGGTGTGGGTGAACAATGTGGAGCGGGAACGCCAACGATTGGATACCTATGTCGCAGCTCGACGACAGGCCCCTGCCGGCCAACCGCCGCCGCTTCCTCGTGCATCTGAATGGCGCGATGCCATCACCGATTCTATCACGGTGCTCCAGGGGAAGAAGTCGCCTCGATTCATCGTCAACTTTCCATTACCGCTGGTCACGCCTGAAAAACACCTCGTCCTCAACCTAAGTCCCGCCATTGTGGGGTCAGCCCCCAGCCACGTGCCTCCCATTCATTTCAAATCGATGCGTTGGTCGGAAGGTTATAGTTAGTTCACAGCCGCGGCGCGGAAGTCATTGGTGGTAGCGCCGGTGGGGGGGGATTGACCGTACTGATCACCCTCGCTCGACGCAGCGCGAGGAGCCGGTGACAAACGTCGGTCTTGCCTGTCGAGAAATCTGCGCCGCCGTCGTCGTGCTGGATCAGGCAGGCCGACAGCGAGGAAGAGCTACGGAAACCACTGCGGGCGAAGAACGGCGCGGCTGAACTCGCGATGACCAGCACCCGCTTCTCATTCACTCTGTTCGAGAAGGCCCTCTACATCGCCGCGATGATACGAGAATTCACGCCCTCCTCAGCATTCAGCGCCGAGTCCCCAGCTGCCATACCAGAAACTCCACTTGCTGAGTGAGCCACCAGCATCGGACGCGGAATCGAATCTCCTGTACGGTACGGCGGATGCGTTGAACCCTCCGCCCGATCATCCTCCTCATCGGTCACCTCCTGCTAGACGATGAGTCGTGCCGCTTGATCGATTCTTACGAAGCCGGCGTGCGGCCAGGCGGGTGAGAACGTCTCCGCCGGAATCATTCCGAGATGCCTCGTGCAGGCCTCTTCGCCGGCGTCGGCATGCGCCTTCTTGTGCGGTTGCTTAGTCCTGAACAAACCATGTCGGGGAGATTGTTTTTCGCCTCCACTTTTCCCAATGCAGCTCTGCAGACCCTGCTCTGACCAATTCGCTTCTTGTTTCGAATCAATTGAGAGCCCCGTGAAGAAGTCTTCACATCCTGTTCACGATGAATTCATCTGAAGTCGTTATATTCAGAGCGTGAACGACGGAATACTGAAGTCCATCGCGGGGGTCCCGAGCAGGCGGGACACAATGCCGAATTCGAACTGTCCTCGATGGACAATGAGAGAAGAAAGGAGGGAGATCCATTATGAACGCGATTGCGATCGTGGCAATCTCTTTTCCGCTAGCCATCGTGGGGATGGTGCTGGCGGTCACATGGATCATGAGCGCAGCGGGATTACCCTCTCACCGATGAGGTCAAGACGAGAGGGCGCGAATTCGTTCACGTGAATCGTGACGAGGAGAACGAGGGTTGGTGTTGCATGGATGAGACGGGAACGGGAATGCTCATTTCCGGCAGCGACTTCAGAAGTCGCATGATCTGCAGAATTAATCACAAACCGAAGAGGGTCTCTAAGGAGGAGGCAATGAACGAAGGAGAAGGGCGAGGAAAGGTGTGGTCGATCGTCCTGGCAGGAGGTGATGGATTGCGAACCGAGGAATTCGTCCGGCGTTGGCTTGGCTATAAGAAGCCGAAGCAATACTGCGTCTTCGTCGGCTCTCGCTCTATGTTCCAGCACACGCTCGACCGCGCGGCCAGGATCACGCCATGGGAACGAGTGGTCGTGGTGGCAGCCCGACACCATCAAGATGAAGTGTGGTCTCAGCTCGACGGTCGGCCGGCGGGCATGGTGTTGTTGCAACCAAAGAACGTGGACACAGCGGCCGGCATCTTTCTGCCGCTCACGTTCATCTTGGCGCGTGATCCACAGGCGACGGTGGTGATCTATCCATCTGATCATTTTATTTACCCGGAAGATCCGTTTGTGTCGGCCGCTGGCCATGCGGTGTGGGGAAGCACATTGCTCGGAGGACGGCCAGTTCTACTCGCGGCCAAACCGGACAGTCTGGAGCTGGAGTACGGATGGATCAAGCCGGGACGATTTCTGGCTGTGACAGGGAAGGCATCCCTCCAAGCGGTGGAGGCGTTCTTTGAAAAGCCGGACGAGGCCACTGCTCGTGAAGCCAGGGCCGGCGGCGGTCTGTGGAATACGATGGTGCTTGCAGCCAAAGGAGAAGAACTCTGGAGCTTGGGATGCGCGTGCGTTCCCGAGATGATGTCACTGTTTCAACAGCTGAAAGCGGCCATCGACACCGCGGAAGAACTGAGGGTCCTGGACGCAATCTATGAAACCATGCCGCGTCAGAACTTCTCCTCGCACCTGCTCCAATGCGCACCGGGTCGACTGGCCGTAATGGAGATGCGCGACATCCTGTGGAGTGACTGGGGCCACCCCAGGCGGATCGCGGACACGTTGGACAGGATCGGTAAGCAGCCGGCTTTTGCAGAGGAACGACTCCCCTTTCTCTATCAGGGGTGAGAGATCAAAGACAACCTAATCCGAAGATACCTGTCTACGGATGAGGGAACGGTGGTGATTCCATTGCAATGGAAGGCTGATGTCAGGGAGATCACGTGAGGACGTAACGATGAAACTCTATCTGGACACCGCGAACGTAAAGGAGATTCAAGAGGCGACGAGTCTTGGTGTGCTGGACGGCGTGACGACAAACCCGTCGCTCGTGGCAAAAGAAGGACGCAATTTTCACGAGGCATTGGCCGAGGTCTGTAATCTCGTCAACGGGCCGGTTAGTGCCGAGGTCGTCAGCGTTGAGGAGAGCGCGATGGTCAAGGAAGGAAAGACACTCGCCAAGATCCATCGGAACATTGTCGTCAAGGTGCCATTGATTCCGGAGGGTCTCAAAGCCACAAAACGGCTCGTGGCGGAGGGAATCAAGGTCAACGTGACCCTGTGCTTCTCCCTGACCCAAGCCTTGCTGGCGGCGAAAGCCGGGGCCTGGTGTGTGTCGCCGTTCATCGGCCGGTTAGACGACATCAGCTCGAACGGGATGGAGTTAATCCGTCAGATTGTGACGATTTACAAGACCTACGACTTCAAGACCTTGGTGCTAGTGGCGAGTGTCCGTCATCCGCAGCACGTAGTCGAGGCGGCGCTGGCCGGTAGCCATATCTGTACCGTGCCCTTTGCGATTTTCCAGCAACTGGTCAAACACCCGCTGACCGACCTGGGTGTGAACAAGTTTCTAACGGACTGGAATTCCCAAATTCAGAAGTGGTCAACGGTTAGAGAAGGAACTCCGTTATGAATCTGAAAGGGCTTATTCATCGCGAGCTCGGCGAGGGGCTGACTGAAGAGGAGTTGGCTTCTTCAGTTGGTGTCTCTGAACGAACGATCGTGAACATCCTGGCCGACAAGCTTCCCAGGGACCCTGCAATATGGGAGCAGTTTGCGAGGTATTTTCGCATGGACGCTGATTTTCTGCGAAACGGAGAGCTCAGGCGTTCCGGGGCCCGGTTCGAGCTTTCAGGGAGTCCGCATCATTCCGCGGCCGGCCATATTCAGAAGGTTCCGCTGTTCAACTGGGATCAGATCGAGCAGGTGGTCAAGCGCCAAGACCCGTCTCGCGTTATCCATGCTGAAGCGATGATCGAAACGACGGATGTGCCCGGGGCACGCACCTTTGCTGTAAAGGTTAAAGACCCTTCCATGCAGCCTCTGTTCAGCGAAGGAGAGATTATCTTCGTGAACCCTGATCTTGCGAGTGAGCCTGGCCATTACGTGGTGGTCGAAAGCGAGAACGGCAGCCCGGAGGGGGCACTCTTACGACGGCTCAAAGAGATCGGTGGACAGCTCGTTCTTCATGCGCTGAATAGACGGTATGCAGATCTCCCCCTGACGAACCAACAGCTTATCTTGGGCCGGGTGGTCCGGCTAAGGAAAAATCTTTGAAGGACATTCTAGAACATCGCGATCACAAGGAGAGAATCATGAATCGGCAAAGTGTATGGCAAGTGGCAGCGCTTACGGGGCTGTGGATCTCAATGGCATCCATCGCTAATGCGGCTTCTGAGTCCGAGCATGTTCACCATCAACTTCTTTCAGGAGACCGGATCCTTCTCGGAACGGTAGAGGAGGTCAGAAGTGCGCAGGCACGGATCGACACTGGTGAGGGGCAACCGCGATTTATTCCCATGGGGGTGCGAATGGCCAAGGAGCTGCCGGCGCTGAAAAAGGGTGATCGGGTCGAGGTCACTCTCAACGATCAAAATCTGTTGGTCGACGTGCATTTGGTCGGAGAATCGAGCTACCATCGTGTCATCGATGGGCAACTCGCTCAACCGCTGGTGACGGGACATGATGTGGCGATTCTTCGAACCGCCGGCGGCAAAAAAGAATCCCACTTCATCCGGCCGGTCGCAAGAAGCAAAGTGGCCTCGATACCAGTCGGCGTGGATGCTATTTTTCTCATCGACGAGCTGGACAAGATCGTGGACGTCACTTTCGGCAGCAAGGAAGCGGTTCACCGCGCGGCAGAGCTTTGGGCAAAGAAGACGCCTTTGAAGGGCAACTTCGTCAAAATTAGCGGGGTGATTCTCGCACCCTTGAGTAACGATAGGATAACCATCCATTCCGAAAACGGCACGGAGCGTCTGTACGAGGTACATCCGTTTGCCCAACCGAGGCTATTGAAAGTAATCAAAGGCGAAGCAGTGGTCCTACTGGTGGACCAAGAAGGCAAAGTGACAGACAGCGCAATTCCACCGAGGCCAAGCCAGTTGGATCAACGATGAAAACCAGAAGCTAGCCGTCTGCCGCATGTACCGCGATTGAGGTCCATGAGGCCGCGGAGGTCAAGTGGAGCGACGTCATGATTCACCAGGAACTGAGGAGGAAACCGTGAGAGTCGTTGGCGTGCCAGTTGGAGGATTGAAGACCGTGGGACAAATTGTGGGCACGAACCCCTTGATGTTTCGGACTGACCAGAATGGCTTAGCCATTGCGGTGGAGTTGTTGTCTACCCACACAGCGGGTGCCCCGGTCATTGATGACAAGGGGAGGTATGTTGGTTTTATCAACGAGTTTGATGTGTTGAAAGCGTATGAAGCGGGGAGAGAGCTCGGTAGTCTCACCGCCGAGGACATCATGCGACCGGGCCCCATGGCGGTGCACGCTTCTACTCCGATTACTGACGCAGTTCAGATGATGGAGGAACAGCATGTGCTGAATCTCCCCGTCGAGAATGATGGGAAAGTGACCTACTCAGTCAGCCGTCATGATCTGTTGCGGGCATCGATCGGGCTCGGGCTTGGGATGGGCCTTGACCCGTAGACAGCCGGTGCGGGTTCGGGTTATCAGAGTTGCTTTCTGTCTCGCAGAGCGCGTCGCACCGGCATTAGATCGCGTCCACGATTCTCGCGGAGACCGGTCGTGAATTCCCGTACGGTGGCGACACATTCTGCGCCTTTGGTCTCGGTCGTGCCGCTTGGGCAGACACCAGACTACCTTGATCCGCAAAGTCAGGAGGCTCTGCATGAAGTGGATGTCAGTGGCACGGCCCTCCTATTTCCTTTTAGCGAGGCACCGAAAGAGGCAGCGCTTGAGAGTCCGGGTTGAAGGAATTGCTCGGACCGCTACGTGACAGGACCCGGAGCGCCCATGATACGGATCAAACGGGTGTACAGCGAACCCGGTCCTCGCGATGGAGTGAGAATCCTCGTGGACCGGGTTTGGCCACGGGGGATCAGTGCAGAGCGGGCTCGCATCGTCGAATGGCGGAAGGACCTGGCGCCCTCCACATCGCTTCGCAAATGGTTCGGACACGAACCCGCCAGATGGACCGAGTTTCGCAGGCGATACCGAAGGGAATTGGTTCGGTCCGGAACGCTGGACGATCTACAGAAACTTGCGCGCCTCTCACGCAAGCGGTCGATCACGCTCGTCTATAGCGCAGCCGATGAGCAGCACAACCAGGCGGTGGTCTTGAGGGAACTCATCAACAAACTGACGTTACTGCCATCGAGCGGAACGCAAGGAGGTCGATCATGAGCCCTGTCGCAAGCCAGACAACGTATCTGGCGAAGCTAACAGACCGCCGTCAGGTGGCGGAACGCACGATGGCCTTTCAGTTTGAGAAACCGGAAGGCTTTACGTTCAAGGCCGGTCAGTTCATTGACATGACGCTCCTCGATCCATCGGAAACGGACGAGGAAGGGAATGGACGCGCGTTTTCCATCGCAAGTGCCCCCGATGAAGACACACTCCTCGTTGCGACCCGGATGCGCGATACCGCTTTCAAGCGAGTGCTCGGAGTCATGCCGATCGGTTCCCACGTCAAGATCGAGGGCCCGTTCGGCACCCTGGTGCTCCATAACAATCAGTCAAGAGCCGGGGTGTTTCTGGCTGGAGGGATCGGCATCACACCGTTCCGCAGTATTTTATTACGAGCTACAAGAGGACATCTGCCTCACCGCCTGTTCTGCTTTTATGCGAACCGACGGCCAGAAGATGCCCCGTTTCTTGAGGAACTGGAGGCACTGCAGCGGCACAACCCGAGCTACACCTTCGTCCCGACCATGACGGACATAAGTCGATCCAATCGTTCATGGCAGGGAGCAACGGGGCGCATCAATCAAGCCATGCTGACCAAACATCTCGAAAGTACGCCATCGCCGATCTACTATATGGCCGGGCCTCCAGGGATGGTGAGAGCCATGCGCACCTTACTAGGCAGCATGGGTGTCGCTGGTGGCGATATCCGGACAGAAGAGTTTGCAGGCTACTGAGTCCACGCATTCAATATTCTTCCTTTTCGACGTCGTGGGCTGCTGCCGGTTTGGTGGACACCCCCTTACGCTCATCCGGCCTGCTATTCAAACGCCTTGGGACTGAGATAGCCCAGCGCGGAGTGCCGCCGCCGAGGATGGTCAAAGCGCTCGGTCTTCAACGAGGAGAAGAGCTCTCCATCGCCGCGTTGTCCCAGACA
>DASPGL010000193.1:0-24406 GCA_035620635.1 Nitrospira sp.
CATTCACCCCGCCGAACAGTTCGCAAGTCGAAAAGTGCGAAAGTGGAAAAGTACCGGACTTCCCTTAACTTGCCGACTTCTGAACTTTCAAACTTGTTAACGTGGCTTCCAGCGACTTCGGATCATTCACGTTCAGCAAGGTGGCATCCGGTAGAATCCGCTTGATCAAGCCCGTAAGCACCGTGCCGGCACCAACCTCAATAAACGTCGTCACGCCCATCCCGCCCATGGCTCGGACCGTGTCCTCCCACAACACAGAGGAGGGTAATTGCTTGATCAAGGACGGACGAATCTCGCCGGCTTGACTGATCGCTCTCGCCTCGGCATTGTTGATGAGCGGAGCCTTCAGATCGGACCACTGCACTGCGGTCAAATCCGCGGCCAATCGATCAGCCGCTTGCTGCATCAACGGAGTGTGAACCGGCACACTGACCGGCAGAGGAATCGCTTTCTTGCACCCCCTGGCTTTCGCCAGTTCGATGGCCCGTTCAACCGCAGCCTTCTCACCGGCGATCACGATTTGACCGGGCGAATTGAAGTTCGCGGGAGCGACGACCCCGACGGAGGAGGCGGCCTGGCATACCTCCTTGACAAGGTCCGCGTTCAATCCCAGCAGCGCCGCTACCAGACCCGTGCCGGACGGCACGGCCTCCGCCATGTACCGGCCACGCTTTTGAACCAATCCGACTGCATCACGAAAGGAGACGCCGCCAGCCGCCACGAGCGCCGTGTATTCGCCGAGACTATGGCCGGCGACCGCCTTCGGGGTCAGCGCAGCAGGCTCCAACGTTTTTAACGCTGCGATACTGCTCACCAACAGCGCCGGCTGTGTGAATTCCGTAAGGTTGAGCCGTTCGGAAGGCCCTTCGAAACAGAGCGCCGCCACGTCGTAGCCCAACACCGAGGAGGCTTCGTCATAGACCTGTTTCAGTAACGGATAGGCGTCGCTTAACGCGCGGCCCATCCCCACCGACTGCGAGCCCTGCCCGGGAAACACCAGCCCGATTCCTGAAGCCATAAGCGGTTAGATATCTTAGAAATCCCTCGGAATGTCAACGGGAAAAAGTTTTCAAAAGCCTTCAGCCATCAGCGGGGAGGCGCTGCTTCCGATGCAGACAGAGCTGCGTGCCGAACGCTTCTGTACTACCACCGAATCATGGCGGAAGCCCAGGTGAGTCCCGCCCCAAACGCCCCGAGCATCACCAACGACCCATCCCGGATGCGCCCGGCGCGAACCGCTTCATCGAGGGCGATGGGAATCGACGCGGCAGACGTGTTGCCGTACCGGTCCAGATTCAGCATCACCTTCTCGGCCGGCAGCCCGAGTCGCTCCATCACCGCGCTGAGGATCCGCACATTCGCCTGATGGGGGACATACAGATCTACGTCCTCAACACGCAGCTGATTGGCCTCCAATGTCGTGCGTGCGATCTCCTCCAGCGTGCGCACGGCCACTTTGAAGGTTTCATGCCCTTTCATCTTGATGTACTGCATGCGCTCCGCTACAACCTTTTCGGACGGCGGAGTACGTGAGCCACCCCCGGGGACGGCGATCAATTCGCAGAGCTTGCCGTCGGAGCGAAGATGGGTCGAAAGAATCCCCCGTTCGCCATCCGAGGCGCTGACCACCACCGCTCCAGCTCCGTCACCGAACAGGACGCAGGTATTGCGGTCGTTCCAGTCGGTAATGGCGGACATGACCTCTGAACCGATGACCAGCACATGGCGCATCCCGCTTTTCACGTAGGCATCGGCGACGGACAACGCGTAGACAAATCCGCAGCAGGCCGCCGACAGATCGCAGGCCGCCGCCTTGGTGGCGCCGAGTTGATGCTGCACGAGACAGGCCGTCGCCGGAAGCGGATAATCGCCGGTGCAGGTGGCAACCAGGATCATCTCGAGGTCGGCCGCCACGATGCCGGCGGCGGCCAATGCCTTCCGGCCGGCCTGAACCGCCAGGTCTGAGCAGGCCTCACCCGTTCCAGCAATCCGGCGCTCCCGGATACCCGTCCGCTCACGGATCCACTCGTCGGACGTCGCGACCATGCGCTCGAGATCCGCGTTGGTTAACACCTTCGCAGGCGCATACGACCCTGTTCCGGTAATCCGGGCCTTCATGATTCCAGGCCCACCGGCGGGCGCAAAAGCCGCTCCTCGATGTTTCGCTGAATGAGCTCACGGACCTTACCTTCCGCCATGCCCTTGGCCCGTCGAATCGCATTCTTGATGGCTTTGGCCGAGGAACGGCCGTGACAGATCATCGTGGTCCCGTTGACCCCGAGCAAGGGTGCCCCGCCGAATTCCGCATAATCGATCCGCCGTTTGAGATTCCTCAAGGGCCCCGCGATCAGGGGATAGGCCAGGCGACCGAGAAATGAACCCGAGATTTCCTTGAGCAGAAGTTTGCTGATCGTCTCCGCGACTCCCTCGGAAATTTTCAACGCGACGTTTCCGATGAAGCCGTCGCAGACCACCACGTCGGCAATCCCGCTGTACACCTCACGTCCCTCGACATTGCCGACAAAATTCAGCGCGCTCGATTTCAGCAGTTTGAAGGCTTCTTTCGTGACCTCGTTTCCCTTGCTGTCCTCTTCACCGATACTCAGGAGCCCGATGCGAGGATTCGGCTTATTGAACAGATGTTTGCCGTATTCGTTGCCCATCAAGGCGAACTGCTCGAGATCCTTGGCGCTGCAATCGACATTCGCTCCCACATCGAGGATGATAGCTTCGCCTGTCACGGTCGGAAGACTGGTCGCAATGGCCGGGCGCTCCACGCCTTTGGTGAGTCCCAAGACAAAAAACGATGCCACCATACTGGCGCCCGTATTGCCCGGGCTGACGACAGCATCAGCCGCCCCGTTCTTCACCAGTTCGGTTGCCACCCAGATGGAGGAGTCCCGCTTTTTCCGGACCATGGCCGCCGGTGATTCATGCATGCCGACGACTTGGGACGCGTGGCGAATGGAGAGCCGTGGATCGCGACAGTCCAGGCGATTGCATTCCTGAGTCAGCAGGGTTTCGTCGCCGACCAGAATGACCTCGACGTCCAATTCCCTGACGGCCTGCAGTGCACCTTCGATGCAGGGGACCGGACCATGATCGCCCCCCACTGCATCAAGCGCGATCTTCATGCGGGTTGATGTACTCACGGATGGAGCCGCAACAACCGGTAGAACACGCGCCGCCTCTGAAGACCGCCTGAACGCGCCGGGTGCCGCCTGGCGTAGTGGGCTGCGTCGCACCGCAGACACTCACTCAAGGCTTGTTGTTGACCCATCCAACCCCTAGGATCAGTGTGATCTCGCAACATCGCAGCCAACCGCGCGAGAGACGAGTGTCCGTGGACCTCCCAGCGGCGGAACGGACACACGGACCGCACTGGGACCGTTCGTCAGGCTTCCTCGACCTGGATGACCGCCTTGCCCTTGTAGGTTCCGCAATTCAAACAAGCACGGTGCGGCAGCTTCAGCTCATGACACTGGGGACAGACTGACATCCCCGGAGGCGTCATGCGCAACTTCTGGGTGCGCCGTTTGTCGCGTCTCGCCCGTGAATGTTTATGTTTCGGATTCGGCATGACTACTCCTTCTTCAGACCGACTCCGACCGCTGGTCTAGCGGTCCGGATGGTCGCCCGGCAACTGTTTCGCGCTGCGTAGCGCCTGAAACGGATTGTTCACTTCCTCGATGGTGCAATGACAGGGACCTTCGTTGAGATCGTTCCCGCATCGCGCACATAATCCGAGGCATTCTTCCCTGCAGAGTGGATGCATCGGCGACGCAAGAATCACCTGTTCCCGCAGCATCGGCGCCAGATCGAGATGATCGCCCGTATAATAATACAGGTCGTCGTTCTGCTCTTCCGGCTCGACCTCGACCGTCTCCGTCTTCTTCTTACGGGAATCCTCCCGTCTTGCCGACGGGACGGCCGCCTTCATCTCACGTTCATAGGCCACGCGCACGGAAAACGCCATCGGGTCGTCAAACTCTTTGAGGCACCGCACGCATTGACGAATAGCCGTTCCCTCCACCACTCCGGTTACACAGACGGTGCGTTCGACCGCCCGCAGGTCCAGCCCCACCGCCAGCGCCCCCCGGACGGACACGCCCGCATCCGTGAGCCCTAGTTCATCGCCCGTCAGATCTCCCGACAGGGAGATTCCCTCTGCTGTGATCTCCGCGATTTTGGGTGTCAGTAGGCTCATCGTGATCTCCAGCTGCACGCCGCTGCCCCACTGCCGCGCACCGGGAGAATCCGTCACCGTGCTTATCGCTCCTCCGCGAAGCTGATGATGGCAATGTGTCGCGCCCGCTTCACCGCGACCGTCAGCTCTCGTTGATGCCGCATGCAGTTTCCGGAAATACGGCGCGGGACGATACGGCCGCGCTCTGTCAGAAAATTCCGCAGCAACCCGGCATCCTTGAAGTCAATCGACGCCTTGTCCAAACAGAAACGGCAAGGCCGCCTTCGCTGAAAGAGCCGACCTCCGCCCCCCCCACGCTCGCTGTCACTTCGCTCCATCACCGCCTCCTCGTTCTGCGCGACTACGCTGGTTCACCCATTTCATATCCGGGCTCATCGTGAATCGGAGGCTCCGCCCCTCCGCCACCAAAGCCTTGGCCGCCGTCCTGCCGTTTCGGCATGAACGTCACGGTCTGTGCAACCACCTCATGCTTGCTGCGCTTCTGGCCGTCCTCGGTCTCCCATCGACGCTGTTGCAACCGTCCCTCGATGATCGCGCCGTTGCCCTTACTGAGATACTGCCCGCAATGCTCGGCCTGCTTGCCGAACACCACGATGTCGACAAAACAGACTTCTTCCTTCAGTTCGTCACCCTGCTTGAACCGACGACTGACCGCCAGGCCAAAACTCGCGACCGGAGTCCCGCTTGGCGTGTACCGCAATTCGGGATTCCGCGTGAGATTCCCGATGAGAATGACCTTGTTAAATCCGGCCACCGTCAGACTCCGCCGACGAAGCTTCGCGCCTCGCCACCGGCTCCTTCTCGTGATGGATCGTGAGGAACTTGATGATGTTGTCCTCCAGCCGATAGGCCCGCTCCAGTTCGCCCACCGTATGGTTGGGCGCCTTGAAGTAAAAGTAGGCGTAGGTGCCCTTCCGCTCGCGACGCACTTCATAAGCGAGCTTCTTCTTGCCGAGGTTCTCGGCCCTGATGAATTGCGCGCCGGTCTTGTCGGCGACACCCTTCATCTTCTCGATGAGGGCGTTGGTTTCCTCATCGGAAACGGACGGACGAATAATAAACAGAGACTCGTAGAGCTCCATGAAAGGATCCTCCTGGACAAAGGCCCCCGAACCGGTCGGGAGCGAGGTGTAGGGCGCCTCCAAGGCGCATAGAACGGTGGACGGTAACACAGGCCAGAAAGAGCTGTCAACAAACGCGGAGGTCACGGAGCAGGAGGAATCGTTCCAATGGGATTCGGCTAGCTTGACCGTAAGCCATCGCAGTACTGATCGGTTCCGCCCTGCTCAGACGCGTCGGCGGGACCGCACTACGCCTCTCATCTGCTCGGCTGCGGAACTCGTTCCTTTCCGCGCTTCGCGTGAAAGGAACTTCGGACAGTCCTCACCGTCCGCCCAAGGCGGATCGCATCTGTTCAGCACGTGCGGAATCACCCGGCCGCCTCACCATCTCGTCGGCATCCGCAGACGTGACGCTCGTTATTCCTCGCGTCGCGGCCCCCCCGCCTCCGCGATTCGCGACACGGAACCGATCAGTACTGCGTTAACAAATGAGAGCGGCGACGAGTCGCTCCTTGACTCGTCGACTTATGAAGGGAGACAGCATTACCGGACCGAGGGGTTTTCGCAACCGAAGAAGCTACGCTTGCCTGTCACCCCTCGTCAGCGCATGATGTCGCACCCGACAGCGCGCACCGCTCGCCACCCGGTCCTGATCAGACACGCTCGTTGTCGGGAAAGACCGCGGTGATGATAACCACCCGCTTCTACGCAGGTGAGGGAAACTGATAGCTCGACCCGCCGGATTCCTGGACTGCTGTGAGCGCATGCTGCGCCCGCTCAAGCAACTCATCGATCTGCTGGCCGTCGAGCGGATACACAGCGAGTCCGAGACTCGCGGTGACCGCAACCTCCTGTCCCGTGAGGGTAAAAGGTTGGGTTATGGAGGCCAGGACCCGTTTGGCGACGATTTCCATATCGGCGCGACAGGTAATCCCTTCGAGGAGACAGGTGAACTCGTCGCCCGCGAGGCGTGCCACCGTATCAACCTCCCTCATGCACTGTTTCAGTCGATTCGCGGTCTCTTTCAGCAGCAGGTCACGCCCGTCGGAGCCGAGAGTCTCGGCCAAAGACTTGAACCGATCCAGGCCTAACAAGACCACGCCGACCTCCTGCTTCTTCCGTTTGGCAGAAGCCAGCGCGTGCACGAGGCGATCCCGGAACAACGCACGATTGGCCAACGCCGTCAGAGGATCATACTGCGCCAGATACGAAAGACGCTGCTCCGCCTGCTTGCGATCAACCGCGTGCCGGACCGAGCGTACCAGTTGCTCCGCCGTCCATTGCTTCTTGACGATGACGTCTTGAATGCCCCGCTGGATCGCCTGCCGCTCTTTGCCGACATCTTTCTGATCCGTCAGCATCACGATCGGCATCCGGGCCAGCGCGGCCTGAAGCAACTCCAGCATGTCCAAGCCGTGGGTATCGAGCAGCTCTCCATAGAGCAGAATGGCGTCAAACGATTCTCGATTCAGCCTGCGCAGCGCCGTGCTCAACTTCTCCACATGGGTGACCTGAATGTCTCCCTCTCCCGCTTCGGTCAGCATTCCACGCGCCTGGCGGGCATCGGCTTCGCTCGCTTCGACCAGGAGGACTTTGATCATAGAAACTCCTCGTTCACTACGACCGGCCCTCGATTTGCTCCACGCAACCCTGCGTATTGTAGTGATTCATCTGTAAGGAAGATAGTGGGAGAGAGACCAGCACCGGCCGGTGCTCTTGCCAGCCTCGTCGACGCAGCGGAAGGCTGACTAGACGTTGAACCTGAAATAGACGATGTCCGCTTCCTTGATGACGTAATCTTTACCTTCCAACCGGAATAGTCCCCGGTCTTTCACCTTGGCCTCGGACCCACAGGCCATCAGATCGTCGTAGTGATAGACCTCGGCCCTGATGAATCCTCGTTCCATATCCGTGTGAATCTTGCCCGCGGCCTGCGGCGCTTTGGTCCCTTTCGGAATAGGCCAGGCCCGGGATTCTGTTTCCCCGGCGGTAAAGAAGGTAATAATGTCCAGCAGCGTATACGCTTCACGGGTCAGCCGCACCAGGCCTGACTCGGCCAGTCCCATTTCTTTCAGGAAATCGGCCCGTTCGGGTTCCGGGAGCGCTGCTAGTTCGGCTTCGAGCTGACCACAGATCGTCACGACGCGCGCTCCACGTTTGGCGGCAAACTCCTGGACCGTTCGGACCATAACCTCATCTGCATTCTTCCCTTCCGAAACATTCGCGACGAACAGGACCGGTTTAGCGGCAAGCACCTGACACTCGTCGAGAATCAGTCTCTCCTCCGGCGTGTAGGCGAGATTCCCCAGCCATTCGCCCTTATCAAGCAGGTCGATCAGGCGGGTGAGAAATTCGACTTCCACCGCCGCCCTCTTGTCCCCCGCTCGGACCTTTTTCTCGGTCTTCTGTTTCCGCCGGTCGAGGGTATCTAGGTCGGCCAGCATCAACTCGGTTTCGATCACGCCGATGTCACGCAACGGATTCACGCCGCCGCTCACATGCACCACGTCCGTCTCCTGGAAACACCGCACGACATGGAGCAACGCGTCGACTTCCCGGATATGACCGAGGAATTGATTACCCAACCCTTCGCCTTTACTCGCGCCTTCGACCAGGCCGGCAATGTCCCGCACCTCGAGCGTGCTGTAGGTCGTCTTCTTCGATTTGAACAGATCGGTCAGCATGATCAGGCGGGGGTCGGGCACCAGTGCGATGCCGGTGTTCGGATCGACCGTTGCAAAGGGGTAGTTGGCCGCCAGCGCACCGCCGCCGGTCAGCGCATTAAAGACCGTCGTCTTGCCCACATTCGGCAGCCCGATCATGCCGCAACAGAGTCCCATACCTCCCCTCTTCACCCCTTCTACATCAACGCGCCCGTTCCCGATCGAGCACCGGCCCTACCTTTATAATTCAATGTATTGTTGTGTGCGGGGTGGGCGAGCCGCGGGTTAGCCTGGCTGCCCTTCTTCATCCACTCGCTCGCGCACATTAAATTCGTTCATGGCCGCCGCCAGACCGCGATGAATCAGCCATTCCAGCGCAGCCACCGCACGATCCAGACAGGGGTTCAACACCTCGAGTTCCTGTTCCGTGAACGGCTCGAGCACGTAGTCGGCAGGATCCTGGCCCGGCGCCGGCCGACCGATTCCGACCTTCAGCCGGACAAATTGGGAAGTGCCGAGCGCCTCTACCACCGACTTGATGCCGTTGTGTCCTCCGTGCCCTCCGGCCAGTTTGATCCGCAAACGACCGGGCTCCAGATCCAGATCGTCATGAATGAGGATGAGATCCTCGGGCGTGAGCTTGAATTCCCGCAAAAGCCCTTTCAGGGGGGGACCACTGACATTCATCCAGTCCAGCAAGCCGGCCAGTTCGATCAACTCCGAACCGAGCCGTCCGGACCCTCTCTGAGCTGTGCCGTGTGGGATGAGGTGGATGGACCACTGAGCAGCGGCCCGCTCGACGACACACATACCGACATTGTGGCGGGTCTGGGCATAGGCTCGGCCGGGATTGCCCAGTCCTACGATAAGGCGCACTGCTATTTCTTCTTTTCGGCTTCCTTCTTCTCAGCCTTCGGCGCTTCCTTGCCAGCCTCTTTCTTGTCACCGGCCTTGGCTTCACCAGCCGGCGCTGCGGCACCGGCCTTGGTCGCCTCTGCACCAGGAGCACCTTCGGCCACCACGGCCGCTTCCTTGCCTTTGACCATCACTTCGGGTTCAGCCGCCGGCCCCGCTGCGCTCGTCAAGAGAGCTTCAAGCTTGGCATCCGACAGAGGCGCCGCGACGCTGACGACCATCTGATCCGGGTCGTCCAGGAACCGGACGCCTTCCCACGTCGTCAGTTCTTTGAGGTGGATGCCATCGCCGATATTCAAGGCCGAGGCATCCACCTCGACATGGTCCGGCATGGCAGCCGGCAGACATTCGACATGCAACTCGCGCATGTTGTGGTGCAGCACGCCGCCTTCCTTGACGCCCGCCGGAATACCTCCGATCACCTGGATCGGGACTTTCACCCGAATCGGCTTGCTCATCGACACTTCGAACAGGTCCGCATGGAGCACAGCACCGCTCACCGGGTCGGTCTGATAATCGCGGAGCAGCGCAGTGCGGTTCGGCTTTGACTTTACTCCACTCACAGTCAACGAAATCAACGCCGTGCTACCGGTCTGTGATTTCAGGATCTTGATCAGCCCCTCAGGGTTGACGGTCAGCAACAGACACTCCCCTTGGCCGTACAGGACCGCCGGAACCTGTCCCGCCCGTCGCATGGACCGTGCGGCGCCTTTGCCCGCCTGCTCTCTCACCGTTACTGCCAGCTCGAATTTCATGACTTCCTCCGTCTCCGATGCTTCCGCACGAGGCCCTGCGCTTCGAGCCCCTACGCAAATAAGGAACTGACTGACTCGTCTTCGTGAATACGTCTGATGGTCTCGCCCAGGAGGGGGGCCACCGACAACTGATGCAACTTCGGGCATGCTTGTTCTTTCCCGCGCAAGGGTATCGTATTCGTCACCACCACCTGGGAGATACACGACTTCTGCAACCGGTCGAGCGCCGGCCCCGACAGCACGGCATGAGTGCACGCCGTCCACACTTCTCGGGCTCCCTGATCGGCACAAGCCTGGGCCCCCTGGACGATCGTCCCGGCGGTGTCAATCATGTCGTCCAGCAACAGGACGCTCTTCCCTTGGACATCGCCGATGATGTTCATGATCTGCGCCTGATTCGGTCCCTCGCGCCGCTTATCGATGATAGCCAAGTTGGCCTGCAACCGCTTGGCAAACGCCCTGGCGCGCTCCACGCCGCCGGCGTCCGGTGACACCACTACGAGATCCGTGATCTTCTTCTTGGTGATGTAGTCGAGCAACACAGGAAGCGCATAGAGGTGGTCGACGGGCACGTTGAAAAATCCTTGGATCTGTCCTGCATGGAGGTCCATCGTCAGAACCCGATCGGTCCCGGCCGTCGTAATCAAGTCAGCGACCAGCTTGGCCGTGATAGGAACCCGTGGCTGATCTTTGCGATCCTGACGGGCGTAGCCGAAATAGGGAATGACGGCGGTGATGCGATTGGCGGAGGAACGCTTGAGTGCATCGATAATGATCAACAGCTCCATCAAGGAGTCATTCACCGGCTGGCAACAGGACTGAACGACGAACACATCCGCGCCCCGCACATTCTCGTCGATCTTGACCCGAATCTCGCCGTCGCTGAACGAGGCCACGGTCGCTTCACCCAGCTTCTGCCCCAGGTAGGCGCAGATTTCCTCCGCGAGCGAAAGATTCGCGTTGCCAGAGAAAATTTTCAATTCTCTGTTCATAGAAGGGGCTCTCGAACCGTCCTATCGCCTGTCGGTAAACCGATGAATTCTCTAGTGGTTCTTGTGCGGGGAGCGTCGGAGGACTTCTCTACCCCATGCTCCCTCACTCGCGGTTCGTTACAGAGGAAGCCATCCAGGGGAATGTACTCTAGCGGAACCCCCCTATCCTTGTCAACCAAGTCACCCCGAATGCGACTCAGAAGTCCGATTCCCTAGAGTTGCGAAACCCTTGGAAGAGAACCGGCAGGAACCGCAAAGACGATCAGGTCTGGCTGAGTCTGAAAATAGGCCAGCACCCGCTGAGCTTCGGCTTCCCCGAGAAAAACGCCAAAGACCGTTGCCCCACTGCCGGACAGGAGGGCCGCTTCGGCACCCTGATCCAGAAGGGCTCGCTTAATCGTCTGTAGCCTCGGATGGGTTCTAAAGACCGGTGTTTCGAAGTCGTTTTCGGCCACCGCAAGCACCCGCTCCCACGACAGTCTTGGCTCCCGCCCGAGTTGCAGGTGAGGATCAGAGAGCGGCTGCACCGCGGTGCGGGTGGAAGACAGCTCCTGATAGGCCCACCTGGTGTCGACCGAGAATCCGGGATTGACGATCACGACCCAGCGAGATCCCGTGATATGAACAGGAGTCACGACCTCGCCCCGACCTGTCACCGCTGCAGAGGGTGCGAAGAAAAAGAATGACACATCGCTGCCGAGTGTCTGACCAACCTGCGCCATCTCCGTCGGCGACCAGCCCAGATTCAGCAACCGGTCCAGCGCGATAATCGTCGCCGCGGCATCACTACTGCCCCCTCCCAGCCCCGCCCCCATCGGAATCCGCTTGGTCAGTACGATGTCCAGCCCGACCGGGCGTCCACTGCATCGGAGCACCTCTGCAGCCGCACGAAAGACCAGGTTCGTGTGGTCCACCTTCAACGACGGCACATCGCACTGGAGCGTGATCCGACCGGGAGTCGAATTGATTCGGATAGCGATGTCGTCTTCCAACCCCACGGTCTGTATCAGCGACCAGAGATTGTGATACCCGTCGGCGCGGCGATCGAGAATCCGGAGCACGAGATTGATCTTTGCGGGGGTAAGGATGGTGACTGACGACAGTGGCAGGGGCGCTGATGCTGGAGAACTCCTAGTCACGACCTCCTCTTATAGCATACTTCTCCAGTCGATAGCGGAACGACCTCGTGTTGAGTCGGAGCAGGCGAGCCGCCTTCTTTTTGACCCATTTCGACCGTTCCAGCGCCTTGAGCAGCAGGTCCTTCTCAATCCCGTTGATGAGTCCCTCGAGATCGAGTCCGTCATCGGTCAGGTCCATCGGAGCAGCCTGCGGCGGCGGCGGGGCCACCGACCGATGCAGCCACCCGCGAATCTCCGCATCGGTGACGGTCCCCCCAGTTGAAAACGCCACGACGCGCTCGATCAAGTTCTCCAATTCGCGGACATTCCCTCGCCACTCATGGTCCAAGAGCACACGCATCGCGTCCGGGCTCAACTGCGGGACGGGTTTCCCGCTCTCCTTCGAAAACCGCTCCAGAAAGTGGCCGACCAGCAAGGGAATGTCTCCGCTGCGCAAGCGCAGCGGGGGAAGCCGAATCGGGATGACATCCAGCCGATAATACAGATCCTCTCGGAACGATCCGTCGGCCACCGCTTTCTCAAGATCCTTGTTCGTGGCGGCAATGATACGCACATCGACCTTGACGTCCTGATTCCCCCCCACCCGACGGAACTCCCGCTCCTGAATGACGCGCAGAAGCTTCACCTGAATCGTCGGCGTCGTATCGCCGATTTCATCCAGAAAGATAGTCCCACCATTCGCCACTTCAAACAGTCCCGCCTTGTTGGAGATCGCGCCGGTGAATGATCCCTTCATGTGCCCGAAGAGCTCGCTTTCCAGCAGCGTCTCGGGAACGGCGCTGCAGTTGACGGCGACAAACGGCATAGCGCTTCTGGCGCTGTTATAATGAATCGCGCGTGCGACCAGCTCTTTCCCCGTCCCGCTTTCCCCGCAGATCAGAACAGTGCTCTTGGAGTCGGCGACCTTCCGTACGACGTCGAACACCTTCTGCATTGCTTCGCTCTGGCCCACCAGCTGTGCGAATGACGACTGGCTCGCCATCTCACGCTTCAACAGAATGTTTTCCGTCGTCAGACGCCGCTTTTCGAGGGCGTTGCGAACGATCAGTTGCACTTCATCGACCTGAAACGGCTTCGTCAGATAGTCATAGGCACCCTGCTTCATCGCCTCGACGGCTGAATCGGCAGTCGCAAACGCCGTGATGATGAGGACGACCGTTTCCGGGGAGGCGGACTTCACCGCTTTGAGCACTTGCATCCCGTCCACTTTGGGCATCCGCAAATCGGTGATGACCAGGTCGAAGATTTCCCTGTTCAGCTGCTCGATGGCCTCCTCGCCATCTGCGACACTCGTGACGGTATAGCCCGCCCGCTTGAGCATGATGCTCAACACGTCACGCAAACTTTGCTCGTCATCGACGACTAGGATCTTTTCCACGGCTCCCTGCCTTCATGCCACAGTCTGACCCCGGCATCCGCCGAACGGGGCAAACAGACCACAAATCGTGTCCCCTGGCCCTCCTGACTGTCCACCTTGATCCATCCTCCGTGAAGATCGACGATGCGATGCACGGCGGCCAGGCCCAGCCCGGATCCCCGTTTTTTCGTGGTGAAGAACGGCAAGAAAATCTTGTCGAGGTTTTTCCGGGGGATCCCTTCCCCTGTGTCCTGAAACGAAATCTCGACGACCTCCGCCTTGCGCCCGCTGATATCGATCTTCCGACAGCCGGTTGCAACCGTGAGTTGACCGCCCTTGGGCATGGCATCGAAGGCGTTGGTCGCCAGGTTCCAGAAAACCTGCTTCATCTGGTCTTGATCCACCTGCCCCGGCAGAGCGCCGGGAGCCGGAGCCGTCACGATCTTGATATTCGTTCTGGTCCGTGCTTCATGTTGTACCAGATGCATGGTCTCGGCAAGGACTTTGTTCAAATCGAACTCCGCCAGGTTCAGCGCAGGCGGGCGGGCATACTGGAGAAACTCCGTAATGATGGTATCCAGTCTGGTGGCCTCACGAACCGCAATGTCCATTAGGCGCTGACTGGTGTCGTCCGCGTGAAGATCCTTCCGGAGCATCTGCATCGCTCCAGCAAGGGCTCCGAGCGGATTCCGGATCTCATGCGCCATCCCCGCCGACATTTCACCCAGACTGGCCAGCCACTCCTTACGCCGCATCTCCTCCTCCAGATCCCGGATCTGGGTGAGGTCTTTGAACACCCCGACCAATCCCGTCGCTTCCCCCTGTTCGTGCAACGGCGCGAGTGTCATCCCCAGGATTAGCCGGTTGCCGTCGGCCCGTTTACATTCAACTTCGAACCTCATGTGGGAAGAGCCATCCAGCACCCGCTCATCCTCCTGCTGGCTGGGATGCCAATTGAAGACTTCCCGCCACGGACGTCCCTGCACCTGCTCAAGCGTGTAGCCCGTCGCCTCCTGTGCGGCGGGGTTGAAGGAGGTGACATGCCCGTTTCCGTCCGTGGTGAACACACCGCTGCTGATGCTGTGGACAATGTTTTCATGGAAGGCCCGGAGACGGCTCAGTCCCTGCTCCTTTTCCCGGAGGGACTCGTCCGCCCGGTGGAGCTGATCCGCCAACGCCCCGCTCAGGAATCCGACAGCGAGAAACGCCAGACTATACACACCGAAGGCCTGCATCGTTTCGGCCGCGCTCAGGCGGGCGGGAGGCAGCCATTTCCAGACTGCACCGAGCCCGTACAGCTGCGCATTAGTGAGCAGGCCAAACAGGATGATGCACAGGTTGGCGGTCAGCAGCCCTACGCGCCGACGCGGCACAATGCTCGCCACCGTGACGCTGATGACGTACAGTACGGCGAACGGGCTTTCGATTCCCCCCGTCCGGGCGATCAACACCGTTTCGAGCAGGAAGTCGACGACCACCTGTGCCCAGGCGAATTGCACAAAGGCGTCAGGATTGACGAGTCGTCGCATCACGAACGAATAGACGATCGTGACGGCATACGTGAAGACGATCAGGGCATAGAAGGTTTCAACCCGTTCACCCTTGGTCACCTGAAACGCGAGGGAGAACCCCAGCAGAAGGGTCACGACGACGACGCGGAGCCCCATCAACCAGTAGACTCTCGCCCTGATATCACTCATGCGATTCGCCCTTGTAAAGGAAGGCTATAGACCGTTGCCGCCCCACGGATGCTCACCAGCCATGCGCCATGACACGATGGAAGGAAAAGACGAATTCTGTGGGTGTCGGAGTGACAAAGAGAGTGCGGGTGAGACCGCCGGTGGTTTTTCCCCGCGCTCCGCACCCGATACTGGAGCATCATCGCGGCCGTAACGGTTACCCGATGGCAGAGGCCATCGTGAAAATCGGCAGATACATCGCCACGACGATGAAGCCGACCGTGACCCCCAGGAACACCATCATCATCGGTTCCAGGAGCGCGGTGAGATTCCCCACGGCAGTATCGACTTCATCCTCATAGAAATCTGCGATTTTTCCCAACATGCTGTCGAGTGCGCCCGTGGACTCACCAACCGCAATCATGTGGGTCACCATCTTAGGAAATGTGCCGCTCTTGGCGAGAGGATCGGAGATCGTTTTCCCTCCGCTGATACTGGCTTTCGCGTCGAGCAATGCACCTTCGACCACCTTGTTCCCGGACGTCTTCGCACAGATCGTCAGAGCCTCCAGCAACGGGACACCGCTGGCCAGCAGGGTTCCGAGTGTGCGCGTAAACTTCGCCACGGAGGCCTTTCTGATCAAATCTCCGAAAACCGGCGTTTTCAGCAACAGCCTGTCGATGACCAGTCTCCCCTGAGGCGTGGCGTAGTATTTCTTGATCGCAAACACGATTCCTACAATCACCCCGAGAATGATGTACCAGTACGACTGACAGAATTTGCTCATGTCAATGACAAGTTGCGTCGGCGCGGGGAGCGCCATTTTCCCGTTGGACATATCTTTGAACATCTTCTCAAATACCGGAATGACCCAGATCATGAGCACCGTGATGACGATCGCGGCGATGCCAAGAATGGCCGCCGGATAGACCATGGCGCTCTTGATCTGGCCCTTCAGCTTCATGGCCTTTTCGATGTGCTTGGACAGACGGTTCAGGATCGTGTCCAGCAGTCCTCCGACCTCCCCTGCATGGACCATGTTGACATACAAGTCGTCGAACATCTTCGGGTGCTTCCTGAGCGCGTCCGAGAAGGTTGACCCGCCTTCGACCTGCACCTTGACTTCTCCCACGGCCTTTCGCAGGGCCGCATTCTCCGACTGGGTGGACAGAATCTCGAGGCATTGGATCAGCGGCAAACCCGCATTGATCATGGTCCCGAATTGTCGGGTGAATACAACGAGATCCTTGTCGGTGACCCCCGTCCCGAGACGAAACTTAAAGCCCTCTTTGGCGGCTTTTTCCTCCAGACTCGTGACCACCACACTCTGCTTGCGCAGCTGCTCGACCGCCTCGTCGCGGGACTTGGCGACCAACTCCCCCTTCTTGACCGAGCCCGACTTGCTTCGCCCGACGTATGCAAAGGTGGCCATAAGTATTCCTGCGCTGTTGTGGCTCCGTGAGCCGGTTGTGAGAGGAGCGTTCGACTACGGGGTGAGTCTACTGGGGGGTCAAAAACCTGTCAAAACATTTGCATTATTTGCACGGTGGGGGGCAATGGGCACGGGTAACGGCCGCTCAGTTCGAGGGAGGAACGGCGCCGGTATTCCTATACCCCCGATAAATGTAGTGCAGGCCTGAGGCAAGCGTAAACCCGACCATGACCACTAAGAGCGGGACGAGTACGGACAGGTCCAGACCGCGCCACGTCAGGAGGACGACCAAAACCACATAGCTCAACTGAAGCAGCGTCGTCCCCTTTCCAAGAAACGTCGGCGTGACGTCGATCGGAGTAGTGGTCACGTGCGCCACCGCGGTCCCGAGTAGAAGGATCACGTCGCGGCTCACGACCAGGATGACCAGCCATGAGGGCACGAGATGCAGCATGGACAGCGAAATGAATCCCGAGGTCAGGAGCATCTTATCGGCCAACGGATCGAGAATGGTGCCCAGTTTCGTCCGCTGATTCAGCCGTCGGGCAATGGGCCCGTCAATCGCATCCGTGAGGCCGGCGACGAACAGTGCGGCCAGGGCGTACCCGTATTCGCCGTATGTCATAAAACCGATATACACAGGGACCAACAGGATACGGAGAAGCGTCAGGCTGTTCGGGATGTTCATGGAAGTGGGGTAGGAACCGGTCCTCCCCTTTGTAAGGGGAGTGCATCATAGTAATCAGGGCCGACCCTTGTCAACGCGGTTGCAGTCATGCAGGAAGGGCCCTATAATTCTCTTCCACGCCGCAGACGGACCCGTTGGAGGAGTGCATGAGCACACTGCCATTGATGTTCAAGAAGGAAGGGCTGGTCGAGAAGCACCAGATCGAAGGAGTCGATCCGAGCGACCGCTACTTCAATCGCGCTATTCTCGTAAATCGCATCGCGTCCGGATACACGGCCAAGGTCATGTACGAAGCCCTGACGGTCGAAAGCGGTTCCCATTCCACCATCACGGCGGCCGTGGCTGAACTCGTTGGGAAACTCCAGGGGCTCGGATTCATCCGCATGCGGACGCGGGCAAACTTCAAAGGATCGCGCTATCTCGCCGAGAAAGAAACCTGGATCGAGCACGTCGACAGGTCCTAGTCTGACCCGATAAACTCCTCATAGACCAGATCGTGAATGACGGGGCGAAATTCCCGCACAGCGTCGTTTCGGCTGGTGGGATGTACGCGGTTCGAGAGCAGCACGACTTCCAGTTCGTGCTCCGGATCGATCCACATCGACGTGCCTGTATAGCCGAGATGCCCGAACGACCCTCCGGGGAAGTGGTGTCCTGAAGAAAACGGGGCTGAAGGCGTATCCCACCCGAGCGCCCAACTGGATGTTTCACCCACCCGCTGTCGGCGCGTGAATTCCCGAACAATTTCCTGATCGAGCAGGGCCTTTCGACCGTGATACCCTTGCAGCCACTCACCGGTCACTGCCAGCACCGCGGCGGCCGTACCGAACAATCCGGCATGGCCGGCCTCCCCACCCAGCGCCGCAGCATTCTGATCGTGCACTTCTCCGTGTAAGAGACGGTTTCGCCACGGATCGACTTCCGTCGGCGCCACCCCGCCCCCGGCCTTGCCGACTTCGTCCAGGAACTGGTCCAGCCGTTCAGCCAGGACAAACGCCATCTTTAGCCTCCCCAGTGGCCGCCCGATCTGTTCCTGGAAGAAATCCCCCAGCGTCCGACGGCTGCACCGTTCAATGATCCAGCCGAGTAACATAAAGCCGAGATCACTGTACAGACTGCGCGTGCCGCGTTCATAGACCAGCGTCTCAGCTCCGATCAATTGAAGCATCGCCTGTTGGGCACGAGCCCGGTCGTCGTCTGATGAAGGGATCGCGCCGTCCGGGCTGAGTCGCTCATAGAATCCGCGCCAGCCCGGCAGTCCGGAAGAATGCGCCAGCAGGTGGCGGAGAGTCGCAGTGCCGACCGGCGCCTCGACGCATTCAGGCAGATAGTCGGCCACCGTGTCGTCGAGCCGGCAACGGCCCCCCTGAACCAGGATAGCCATGGCGGTCGCCGTGACTAGAGGTTTGGTGAGCGAGGCCAGGTCGTAGGTGGTCGACGACTGCACCGCAGGACCAGGCGGCACAGCCGAAAGCCGACCCGCACTGAACGTCGCAGCCGGCTCACCCTTTCGCCGTACCGCCAGCACGGCTCCCGGGAAGACTCCCTCGACAACGGCTCGATCAAGCACGGTCTGTATGACTCGGAGGTCTGGCATGGAGACTGCGGGTTGCACTATGGACGGGACAGGAAGCACCGCTGGGCGTCGTTCAGTGGACGATGCCTTCACAGACGAAAGGGCCGAATCAACGCGCGGGGCTCGACTCCCCTTCCATCTTTTCCAGGGGGACCGTACTGCTCTCCTGATAGGCCTCGCTCGCCTCGACGTCCAGCATCCGTTCAAACGTATGCAGCGTGGCTCGCATCCGTTCGACCATGAGCAGCCTCTGCTTCTGCAGCAGAGAGAGGTCACGCTGCGTGTCCGCCAGGTCGATACGCGCCTGTCGAAAGAGCTCGCCGGCCTTCAACTCCGCTTCCTTGATGATCAAGTCCGCATCCCGCTGAGCACTCCGCTTCACATCGTCGGCCAACGACTGTGCGGATACGAGCGTATTCGAGAGTGTGGTCTCTGTCCGCTTCAACTCCATGACCTGTTGCTCCAGCGAGGCCATCCGCTCACGCAACGCCCCATTGTCGCGATTCAACGACTCGACGGTTTGCGCCACTTCTTCCAAAAAGCGGTTCACTTCCTCCCGGTCATAGCCACGGATCTTGACGCGAAACACCATCTGCTGGATATCAAGCGGTGTGATTTTCATGGCATCCCCCCGTGCTGGCCTCCTATCCGATCGCAGCGGCCATCTGAACGAGCGACGGCACAATGAACTTCTGCAGGAAAATCAGAACCAGTATAAGTATAAGCGGCGAGAGGTCGATACCGAGTCGCCACCCGATCAGTTTCCGGATCGGAGCCAACGCCGGTTCGGTCACTCTATCAAGAAATTGCACAATCGGGTTCCACGGATCCGGATTGACCCAGGAAATAAGCGCGCGGGCTACCACTATATATATATAGAATTCCAGAACATAATAGACTACCGAGGCTAAGGCGGTAAAAAAGTTCCCCACCACAAACATCAGCGCCCGAGCTCCTGTGATCGTTTCGTGGCGGCCTCGATGGCGTCGATCAGCGTCGCTCGCAGCCCCCCCTGTTCCAGTCGGTGCAACCCCGCGATGGTGGTCCCTCCCGGAGAAGCTACCTGATCCTTGAGGCGGGCAGGATGCTGTCCAGTCTGCAAGACCATGCGCGCGGCGCCCAGGACAGTCTGCGCTGCGAGCAGACCCGCAATTTCTCGCGGGAGACCCATCTTCACTCCACCGTCTGCCAGAGCTTCGATCGCCAGGAACACATAGGCCGGTCCACTCCCGCTCAGGCCGGTCACGGCATCCATCAACCGCTCCTCCACTGGCACCACCCTGCCGACTGACTCAAATACCCTCCGCACACGGGCCGTATCCTGCTCCTGCACGCCCGGTCCGATGGCCAGCGCCGTCATGCCCTCGTGCACCATGGCCGGGGTGTTAGGCATGGCTCGAATGACGCGCGTCTGAGGGCCGCAGGCCTCCGCAAGCCGACGTATCGGTGCGCCGGCCACAATCGACACGACAAGCGCGTGTTTCACTTCGCCGCCGATTTCTCTGAGCACCTCGTCGAGCACCTGCGGCTTCACCGCCAGCACGACCATACCGCCCCAGTTCCCCGCCTCGCGATTTGATACGCCGGTCCTGATTCCATATGTCTGTTTGAGATGATCCAATCGTCGAGTGTCCGGATCGGCCGCGTAGATGCGTTCAGGCCCATAGATATTGGCGGAGAGCACACCCCCGATCAGCGCCTCGGCCATTTGGCCGCCGCCGACAAACGCAAGGCGGTCCTCCTGAACTGGACTAGACATGACGCGCTCCGAAGATGGCACTCCCAACACGCACCAACGTGGCTCCTTCTTCGATGGCGATATCGTAATCGTTGGACATGCCCATGGATAGTTCGTCCATCGTCACCCCTGGCGTCCCCTGCGCCCCGATTCTCCGCGCCAGTTCACGGAGTTCGACAAAGTACCGCCGCGCCGACTCGGGTTCAGGTGTTGGCGGTGGAATCGCCATCAACCCTTTCACGCGAAGATGAGTGAGCGTCGCAATCGTCGTCACCATCCCTGCAAGCTCATCGGGTCGAAAGCCGGCCTTGGTCGACTCACCTCCGACATTCACCTCCAGTAATACATCCTGACGCTGACCGGATTCACCCGCACGGCGGTCAATTTCCCGTGCCAGTTCAAGGCTATCGACCGAATGAATCAGATCAAACCGCCCGAGTACCGACCGGACCTTCCGTCGCTGCAACTGTCCGATGAAATGCCATCGGACCGGTGCCTGTGCGAGTGCTTCTATCTTGGGAATCGCCTCCTGGACACGATTTTCTCCCAGGATCGACAACCCCGCATTGATCCCCACCTGAATGCGCTCGACCGTCACGGTCTTCGTCGCGGCCACCAGTCGGATGCCACCAGGATCGCGCCCGACTTTGTCAGCCGATGCGCGGATTCTCGTGAGGACCCGGCGAACTCGTTCAGCGATCAACTCTCCGGCGGGCACATCCATCAGGTGAATCCGACCTCATACGTCACGGCCGCCGGTACGGGCACCCGGTCCTATTCTAACGGAAGGGCCGGACAATTGGCAGAGGCGTCGTCTTACCCGATCATGGGAGCTAGGCCGATGGCGCTGACCATCGCACCACGCACTTTTCCTTCCCGGCGATAGGAAAAGAACAAGTCCTCGTGGCAGATGGTGCACAGATTGACGGTGGTGACGGATGTCCGCGGGATTCCGGCCGCCTGCGCTTGCGTGCTGACAAGCGCCTTCAGGTCGAGATGCGCCTTGCTGCCGCGCCGATTACGTGTCAATGCTTCCCAATCGTTCACACTCGCGCGCAAGCCGTCCAACACCGGCTCGTCCACCTCGTAGCAGCAGACCCCGGCGGACGGGCCGATGCTGACCCGTACCTGCTCCGGGTTCGAGCCGAATCGCGACTGCATGAGTGCGATCGTCTTCGGCACAATACCGGCGACGGCTCCCCGCCAGCCGGCGTGAAGGGCGGCCACGACCCGGCTGACAGGATCATACATGAGGACAGGCACGCAGTCCGCGGTCCGTACGGCCACCATGATCCCCGGTTGATCGGTCACCAGCGCATCCCAGCCCCCTTGGAATCGGTCGGCCCCGGTCAGCGCACGATCCACGACGAGCGCGTCCGTCCCGTGAACCTGCTTCACTGAGAGCATCCACGCCGATCGTGTGGCACCTCGCACCTCTCGAACCGGAGTACCCAATTCCAGGTCCAGGGCCGCTGCATGCCTGCGCGTTCCGAAAAAATGCGAAACCTCGCGTTCCGGTGCCGCGAAGGCCGGCACGGTAATCACCGGAATATTCGTCATGACTTCACTCCCGCGAATCCTCTACCGAGTTCCCTGCGCATTCAGTCCACCTGCTTGCGGAGAAAGGTCGGGACATCCCACTCGTCCTCCGCGACGAGCGCGGCACGGTCGATGGATTCCCGCGCATCACTCATCCGCCGCAGGAAGGTCGGCCGGTCAAGGTCCTTCATCGGACGATCGGTCCCGACGACCGCGCCCACTCCGGCCAGCACAGGTTGCGCCGGCTTGGAGGCGCGCGCTGTGGCGCGTTCCGCGGAGATCGAGGCTGCAACAGCGTCGGCTTCCGATTCAAATCCGGTGGCAATCACGGTGACGACCAGATCTTCGCCCATGTCCGGATTGATCACCTGCCCGACGATGATGTTGGCCTCGGGGTCGGCCGTCTGTTGAATGATGGACGCGGCTTCTTCGATCTCATGCAGTGACATGTTGGGCCCGCCCGTGATGTTCAGCAGGACTCCCCGGGCGCCTTCCACGCTTCCTTCTTCCAATAATGGACTGCAGATGGCCTTTTGAGCGGCCTCGATCGCACGGTTCGGACCGCGTGATACTCCCATACCCATCACAGCCCGACCGGTGTGGGACATGACAGTACGGACATCGGCAAAATCGACGTTCACATGGCCTGTGGTCGTGATGACGTCGGCAATCCCCTGAATGGCCTGCCGCAGTACGTCGTCTGCGACTTTGAACGCTTCGAGGAGCGGTGTCGACTTGTCGACGATCCCCAACAGACGTTGATTCGGGATGACGAGCAAGGTATCGACGTGCCGGCGTAAATCACGAATCCCTTCTTCCGCATGTTTATGCCGCCGTTGGCCTTCATATTGGAACGGCTTTGTGACGACGCCCACCGTGAGAATTCCCATTTCACGCGCGATGCTGGCCACGATCGGAGCCGCGCCGGTCCCGGTGCCGCCGCCCATCCCCGCGGTTACAAACACCATGTCGGCTCCTTCAAGACACTCCCGGATGTGGTCTTTGCTTTCGAGCGCCGCATCCTTGCCGATTTCTGGCTTCGCGCCGGCGCCTAAACCGCGCGTCCGCTCCGGGCCCAACTGGATCTTATACGGAGCTATCGACCGGTCGAGCGCCTGGAGATCTGTGTTGCCCGCGATAAAATCGACCCGGGCCAGGCCGGATGCGATCATCGTGTTGACTGCATTGCATCCGGCACCGCCGATTCCGATCACCTTGATGCGGACCGGCAACAACACATCTTCCTGGAATGAGAACATCGGGACACCTCCTCGCATTTCCCAGCACGACGACGGCCTGTCGCATGCTAAGGGCTGTTGGTTAAAAGACCTCGAACACCCGCTTCGTCCATCCGACCATCTTGGCCCAGGTTCCCCCGTTGCGGATTCCGGCCAGTTCCAGTTCGTCAGCATGCCGGCGGGCATGCAGCAACAGTCCCACCCCGGTCGCATAACTGGGATGACCGACGATATCTCTCAGCCCCCCGACGCCGGAGGGCATACCCCGCCGCGCGGGCAGGTTCAGCACTTTCTCCGTCGCATCCGGCATCCCTTCCAGCAACGACGTGCCGCCCGTAATCACCACCCCGGCGCCCAACATACCTTCATAGCCGGCGCGAGCGATCTCCCTGCGCACGAGTTCGAACATTTCCTCTACACGCGGCTCGAGAATCTCGGCGATATCCCGGCGCGAAAACGTACGGGCCGGGCGGTCTCCGACAGACGGCACGTCGATCACCTGATGACCGGTCACGAGTTCGGTTCGCGCGATGCCATGTTGCGTCTTGATCCTCTCTGCTTCGGTCTGCGACGTCAGAAGGCCGATCGCCAGGTCCTTCGTGAGATTCTGGCCCCCGATCGGCAGCACCGCGGAATGGCGGATGCTGCCATCGAGGAAGATCGCGAGGTCCGTGGTTCCCCCGCCAAGATCCACCATCGCCACACCCAACTCACGCTCTTCCTGGCTTAGCACAGCTTCACTCGACGCCAGCGGCTGAAGGATGATGTCCACAACATCGAGCCCCGCCCGGTTCACACTCTTGATGATGTTCTGAGCAGACGTCACCGCACCGGTGATGACATGTACGTTCACCTCGAGACGATTGCCCGACAGGCCTAACGGTTCACGTACGCCCTCCTGCCCGTCCACCATGAACTCACGGGGAAGCACGTGGAGAATCCGACGTTCGTGAGGGATCACGGCCAGGGTCCGGGCACTCTCGATTGCCCGGTGGATGTCTTCACGGGTGACCTCGGCGCGCTTCAAGGCCACCACGCCTTTGCAGTTCTCTGCCGAGATGTGACTTCCCGCGATCCCCGTGTAGACCGAGTTGATCTGCACCGCCGCCATCAATTCGGCTTCCTCGACGGCCTTCTTGATCGACTCGACAGTACTTTCGATATCGACCACGACTCCCTTGCGCAATCCACGTGAGTGGCTCGATCCGACACCGATGACGTTCAGCGCACCGGCCTCGGAAATCTCGGCCACAATCGCGCAGATTTTGGTGGTTCCAATGTCCAGCCCGACAAGGATCTGATCTCGTTTGGGCACCGCGATCACCCCCTTTCCCGTACGATGATCCGGTTCTCGTACCGGAGATCCACTTGATTCGCCCCATGTCCCTGTCCGTCAAAGTTCAACGTTCGCAAAGTCGGCTTCACCT
>DASPGL010000194.1:0-19141 GCA_035620635.1 Nitrospira sp.
AGAACTTTTTCGGTCTGCTTCAGGTCGGCCTGCTGTGCCACGCACCCGGACAGGAATGCAAACAGGATTATGACGATCCCAGCCACAGCGCACCTCGCTTGCTGTTGAACATGCACCCTCATGTGTGGGCCGTCGGTGTCACCCCGGGCCCCCTGCCGCTCGCGTCGCACCCGCCGGTATCCGCTCTCGTGCTCCTGCTCCTATTTACCTGCTCTCACGACCACGTGCCCGCGGCGATTTTGCGCATAGCACGATTCCGCGTGGTCTTTGCAGAACGGGCGTTCCTTGCCGTAGGACACGACCGCGAGACGGTTGGCGGCCACACCGAGCTCGACCAGATAATTGCGGACGGCTTTGGCCCGCTTCTCGCCTAAGACGAGATTATACGCCGAGGTGCCTCGTTCATCGCAGTGTCCTTCAACTTTCAGCAGCGCGGCGGGATTCGCCTTCATCCATTCCGCGTCGCGGGACAATGCCTGTCGCCCCTCGTCTGAGATCAGGAAGCTGTCGTACGCGAAGAACACATCCCGCAAACCGGCTGCAGCCGACGCGGACTGCTCTGCACGGATTTCCTCCAGCTGACGTCCGGTACTGCCAGGGTCCACCTTGGCAAGCAAGGGATTCGAGTTACCCCCGACACGCTCTTCGGCGGGATTCTTGTCCAATCCCCGAAGTCCCCCTGATGCGTCCCGTCCCGACAGTGCGGTGTCGGGATAATTCTGGCTGCTTTCTGCGATGACGGCGCTGTCGGACGATCCTTTGGCCGCTCCCGACTGGGAGGACTGAGTTTCCCCTCCGGACTGGACGGTCTTCTTCGCACATGCGGCCATCCCCAGGAGGATCATCCCAAGGGCCAGCGACAGACTAATGGTGGACTGTAACCGTTTCATACCAGCGACTCCCTCCTGTAATGTTGTCCCCTCTTCCATACAGGGGACAGTTCTTGACCAAGACTCTCCCCAGCGGCGCTTTACGATGCCGGCGACCAGGCCGGAGCACTATTGTGCGTGCCGGTAAAGGTAATCCGTTCCAGGTCCTTTCCATCGGCATTGATCATGTAGATCTGACTCTTCCCTTCGGCGGTGGAACTGAACACGATATGCCGTCCGTCTGGAGACCAGGACGGAGAGTCGTCTACGCCTGGCCCCGCCGTCAGTTGCACGCGCTTCTGGCCGTCCGGTGTGATCAGACACAGTTTGTACTCCTTTTTCGGAGTCCGGCACACATAGGCGATCCAGTTACCACGCGGAGACCAGGCCGGCGCGGCATTGTAGTCGTCTTCGAACGTCAGGCGCCGAATATTTGACCCGTCCGCGCTCATCAGGAAGACCTGGGGCCCGCCGCTTCGGTCGGACGCGAATGCAAGTTCACGGCCAGAGGGCGACCAGGACGGGGAGAGATCGCCCGAAGCATTCACGGTCAGACGTTGCAAGGCCTTGGTCCTTGTATCCAGGCGGTAGAGTTCAGAATTCCCCTCGTGACTGGACGCAAATGCCAGGAAATTCCCGTCAGGAGAGAGCGCCGGGGTAATATTCAACCCGCCGAGCGACACGAGCGTCCACCGTTTTCCCGTGGCCAGTTCAATCATGTCGATGTCCTGCGTGTTCCGGTTGCGATAGGCCGTAAACACCAGGAACCGTCGATCCGGCGACCAGCGGGGCATGAGGTTCAAGAACCCATCAGCCGTCAACTGCCTCGGTTCATAGCCGTCGTAGTCCATCACGAACAGTTCTCGCGCCGATCCCACCTCTGATACATAGGCGATCTTGGTTCTGGCAATCCCCGGTTCTCCGGTATACCGGAACACCAGTTCGTCGGCAAACCGGTGGGCCATCAGGCGAACCACGGAGGGGGACCCCACGTAACGTTTGCCGCCGACCACCTCGTCGCTCCCGGCGTCATACACATAGCCGTCCATCGTCACGTCCGCATCCTTCCCCCCGTTCTTCATTCCCGCCTTGCCCCACACGATGACGGCCACCCCGTGCTCCGCCGCCTGTTTGAATGAAGGATCAGGCCCCGTCCCCAAATGGCTGACCTTGATCCCGACACTGGGCAGGTCCACAAGCGAGAATACGAGCGAACGGCGTACATCTGCCTTCAGCACTTCCTCGATCCGGCTGCCCAGCCTCACCTGTGCCTCGAGCGATTCTGCCCCCCCGAAATTCTGGATCCCCGCCACGCCGAGGGGGATCTTCTGGAAATCTGGCCTGGTCGCTTCCAGAAACACATCGGCCGCCCCGGACTCGATGATCCAGGCCAGTGCCAGCGACAGACAGAAGGTCCCGATCATGATGGTGCGAAACGTCAGCATAGGGCTATCCGTGCGACTCTCCGACCGTGAACGTGAAATGGGCGTCAAAATGGGATTCCATCAGTTCCTGGGGAAACTCAGGTAAGGGGACTGCGCTCATGACCGCTCGTTTTCCCGCCAAATCATAGTATTCATTTCCCGAAGACCGTTCGATCGCGACTCCGGTCACCGATCCGTTTCGATGCAACCGGAATTGCACCACGACCACATAGGTCTGGCCGGTGACATCCACCGGCGGAGCGTTCCAGAAACTGCTGATCCGTTGCCGGACACGAGCCAGATAGGCGTTCGACCCCGGAGCAACTCCCGGCACCTTGAGTGTGGTATCGACCGCTTTAACACTGGGCGCCTTCGCCTCGATCTGAGGAACCGGCTTCGTCGCTGCCTCCGCCTGCACCGGCTTGGGAAGCTCGATCTTTCTGATCCGCTTGAGCTCTTCATCCAGCTCCTTGTGCAAGTCTTCGGTCAGGGAGGAGCGCGGCTTCACATCCGGGTGACTGGTGACCGGCTCCTTCGTGTCAGGAACAACCGGAACATCGGGCAACTTCAGCTGCGCCTTCTTCGGTTTGTCGGCTGGGCTGAAGTCGCCGAACCTCGGAGCGTCCGGAGGAAGCTCCACCCCCTTCATCACATCACGCATGATGTCATTGGACGGCTGCTCCGGTGCCAGGGGGACCGATACCGGAACCGGCTTCGTCGGGGCAGGCGGAGAAGCAACCTTGGCAGGGGGTTGCGGACGCGGAGCCGGTTGATCCGCCTGTTTCGGCTGGTTCTTCTGCCGTTCGACCGTCTCCACCCGTGGAGTCGGCTGATTCACCAGAGCGATTTCGATGGACGCCAAGGGTCGTTCCCCATGCTGGGGAAAGCGAACCCATGCGACCACCGCCAGCAGCGCCACATGGAAAGCGAGTGACACAGCGACCGCACGCCCCAAGCGGCGGATGAGATTCGCGTGGGCCTGATCATCCCACCAGATGCCGGCAGGTGCGGACGCCTGAACCATGATCCCCTGCACCTATTTTTTTCGTGCCGACATCGCCGTGTCGGTCAGACGTTCAGGCCCGGCCGGATCAGTCACCATGCCCATTTTCTCGATGCCGGCCTTTTTCACCCCGTCCATGACCTGGACGACGACTCCGTACGGCACATCGCGGTCGGCCCGAAGATACAATGACACATCCGCATGTTCTTCCTTGAGGACGCGCAACTTTCGTTCCAACTGCACCAGACTGACCTGATCCTTGTCGAGGTAGAGCCGCTGATCCTTCTCGATCGTCAGCACGGCACGGATTTCCGGTTTGATCGTGTTGGAGGCGGAGGTGGGCAGCTTGATGTCCATCCCGCGGTAGAGCATCGGCGCCGTGACCATGAAGATCACCAGGAGCACGAGGACGACATCGACCAGCGGAATGACGTTGATTTCAGCCAGAAACCGGCGCTGCCTGCTTTCGAGAATCATCGCTTCGCTCCCACAGGAACCGGTTTGGCCTTGACGGGAAGCAACGCGAGTAGTTCGACGATGACGGAATCCATACGGAATGCCGTGCGCCGGATGCGTGTCAGAAAATAGTTGTAGGCGATCACGGCGGGGATCGCCGCGAATAATCCCGCCGCGGTCGCAATCAACGCCTCGGAGACGCCCGGGGCCACGGCGGAAATGCTGGCCGTCCCTTGTGTGCCGATCTCCCGGAATGCATCGATGATCCCCATGACGGTGCCCAGCAAGCCCACAAAGGGGCTGATGTTACCGGTCGTCGCCAGAAACGGCAGAAACGATTCCAGCTTGGCGATCTGGCCCTGCGCGATATGTGACGCGGTTCGCTCCATCATATGCCGGTCGAAGACCGGAGTGGCGCCGCCGTCCTCATAGGCGTCGTGGGATTCTGGAGGGATGCGGCCCAACCGGTCCATTACCCCGTGAAATATTCTGGCGCAGGGCCCCTTGGCCGTCCGCTGTGCGTGCCGGGTCACCTCGTCCAGGTCTTTGGCCTTGGACAGGACCGCCATGAATCGGCGATCCTCGGCATCGGCTGTGCGGAATGCCGCGCCTTTGTAAAGGATGATGGCCCAGGAAATCACGGAGAAACAGAAGAGCAGAAGCAGAACGACCTTCGAAACCACCCCCAGCGAAACAAGAAGTCCCATAGGACCGGTTTGAAACATACGAGCCTAGACTCTCCCTCCTTTACTCAAGCACACATCGTGAAAAAAGGAGTGTACCAAATACTGGGGAAAATGGCGGGGCCGACGGGATTTGAACCCGCGACCTCCAGATTGACAATCTGGCGTCCTAACCAGGCTGAACGACGGCCCCTCGAAAGTCTATATATGGCGGAAGATCGGAACGACAAGGCTATATATGGTCGTCGGTCAGATCCTGAACTCTCAGCTGATCTCTCGTTGTTCCCGCCGGCTGCCGCGACTACCGACACCCGTTGGTAGGCGGAACAGGGCTTGAACCTGTGACCTCTGCCTTGTAAGGGCAGCGCTCTTCCAACTGAGCTATCCGCCTGATTTTTCTAGCAACCTCCGCGGAGGTTATCAATTCCACACTACCTTGTCAACCGATTCTCGCACCATTTTTGCTTACAGCCGCGGCCATCCTGCGAGACGCGCCCGCAGGGGCGTCCGCTACCCCGGTCCCCTCTCAAGGAGACACCGGCCTACGACCGGCCTGCCGGGGGAAATGCTGTCGATGAACCTGTTTCAATCGACGGCGCTCGATGTGCGTGTAGATCTGTGTCGTCGCGATATCGGCATGGCCCAGCATGGCCTGGACCACGCGCAAGTCTGCGCCGCCTTCGAGTAAATGCGTCGCGAAGGAATGCCGCAACATGTGCGGTGAAATCGGCTTCATGATTCCGGCACGCCGCGCCCGCTGACGCAACAGTTTCCAACAGGCCTGCCTGCTCAAGGCCCCTCCCCGACGGGAGACGAAGAGCGCGCGTGACGGTCGTCCTCTCAGCAGCATCGGTCTCGCATGAACCGCATATTCGGCAAGCGCGTCCCGTGCCGCCTGTCCCATGGGTACCAGCCGTTCCTTTGCGCCCTTGCCCATCACGCGTAAGCAGCCCACGTGCAGATCGACCTGTGACACCGCCAGCCCCACGAGTTCGGAGACGCGAAGGCCGGAAGCGTAAAGCACTTCCAGCATCGCGCGATCACGGCAATCCTCCGGAGTCGGGCGGGCGGGCAGATCCAGCAACGATGTGACTTCTTGCGTCGTCAAGGTCTTCGGCAAACGGGCCGGACGGCGCGCGGTCGCAAGATTCCGCAGGGGATTCTCCGCTACGATGCCTTCACGGGTGAGAAAACGGAACCATCCGCGCATCGCCGAAACCATACGGGCAATCGACGAGGGGGCCAGCGGTTTTTGCCTGAGCCACGCGAGAAAAGCGACGACGACCTGCGGCGGGATCGCGTGGGCCATGCAGAGGCGGTGCTGGGCCAGATACTGTTGCCACGTCGTGAGATCCCGGCGGTAGGATTCGAGGGTGTTGGTCGCCAGGCCGCCCTCAACCCGCAGCTGCCGGAGATATCGTTCCGCGAGTAAATCCAAGTTCAGAGAGGACGACTCGGCCATCACGACTCCCGGAAGAACCCGACCCCGGCACGCATCGCCATCCACGCGGCGACGCAAGGCGAACTATAGCCAACTCGTCCTGCGAACACAATGAATCCGCGCGGTTCTCCTTGACACCCTGCACCCTTTCCGATACTAGTCACCCGGTACGGGAGAGAGCCCGTCGCCCTGCGAACGCAATGCTTCCCTACAGACACCACTTCCGCCTCATCGTCGTTCGTCTCCGTCTAGGCGCATGGGTCCTTCTCCTCGCGCTCTTCGGATCGGGCCTGTTGTCGCCGAACTCCGGTGAAACGGCGGAGACGTCCAGGGCGACCGCCCCCATCCCACCAATCCTCAGTCAGGCAAAACAGCTTATCGAAAAGGGCGAGCCGGAATCGGCCGCCACGGTCCTGCGCCGGTTTATCACGACGTCGCCGAAACCGGAATATCTGGATGACGCCTACTTGCTCCTGGGCGCCGCGCTCTACGGCATGAAGGAATATCCCGAAGCGCTCAAGTATCTGCATCAGCTTCAGGAGACATTCCCCGCCTCCGAACTCTCGGATCGGGGCAGACTTCTGCTGGCACGGACGCATGCCGCCATGGGGAATGTAGACCTGGCCCTTCCGCTGCTGGCCCAGGTACGTGCGACCGCGCTCGATGACGAGACGAAACACGAGGCGCTGACATTGACCGCGGACGCTCTGGCTCAAAAGAAAGATTTCGTCCGGGCGATCACCACGCTCTTGGAAGGAATGGCCGGCGCGCCGGACGAGCAGACCGCGGACGCGCGCGAACAGATTCGTCAGTTTGTCACAGAAAAGCTCGATCGAAAGGCGCTGATCCGCGTGCGGGACGCCTACCCCCGGAAGTATCCCGGAGACTTGGCGTCCATTCGCCTCATCGAGTACTACACGGGACGCGGCGAAGATCACCTGGCGGAACGGGAAGCGCATCGCTTCCTTTTCGCCTTTCCTGAGCACCCCTATCGCCCGAAAGCCGACGAGCTACTGACGCTCTTGAGAACCAAGCTCAAAGCGAATCAGTATTTCATCGCGGCCGTCCTCCCCTTGACGGGACGCCTGTCCTCCTTCGCCAACGACGTGCTGGAAGGCATTCAGCTCGCCATCGAGCGGGCACGCGAGCAGGCCGGCACACCGTCCATCGGGCTGATCGTGAAAGACCACGACGCAGACCGTCAGGGATTCCTGGACGACCTCTCGTCGCTCCTCAACGACGATCGCCCGCTCGTCGTCATCGGCCCCATGTTGTCGAAGAACCTTCCGGTCATGGCGGAGATGGCGCAGAAGACCCGGGTGCCGCTGATCACCCCGGCCGCCACACTTCCGAATGTCCGCCGCTTAGGGAATTACCTCTTCAGCACGTCGTTGACGTACGCACTGCAGGCCGAACGTATCGCAACCTACGCCACCAGCGAACAAGACTATCGCCGCTTCTGTATCCTCTATCCCAACACGATCTACGGGCGCGAACTCGCGCGACTGTTTGCGCAGGAAGTCCGGCAGCGCGACGGGGAAGTCATCGCAGTGGAATCCTTCAAGGAAGGCGAGACGGATTTCGGTCCGCAAATCATGAAGCTGAAGGCCGAAGACCTCAAGAAGTACGGACTTGCGGTTCCTCTCGAGGATCCCAAGCCGCTCGGGAAGCCGCTCACGAAGAACGCCAAGCGGATCCTCTATACTCCAGGCTTTGACGCGATTTTCATCCCGAGTCGCTCCAACGAGATCGGGCTCATCGCCGCCCAGCTGGCGTTTTACGACATGAAAGTCCCCCTGCTTGGAACCAACGGATGGAACTCGCAGGACTTCGCCCGCACCGCCGATCGAACCGTCGATGGAGCGACGTTCGTCGACGGATTCTTCGTGGACAGCCCCAACCCGGCCGTGCAGGAGTTCGTACAGCGATACCAGAAGCGGTTCCAGACCACGCCCTCTCTCTTTACCGTGCAGGGATACGATGCGGCGAGGTTGGTCATCGAGGGGATCCGGAGAGGCGCGACCTCCGGAGAAGCGATCCAGGAATTTCTGGCCACCCAGCGGGACCTGCCGACGCTCGCCGGACCGGCCGCCTTCGGGCCGGACGGCACCCTGCATCGGCCCCTCTTTCTTCTCCAGGTCCGACAAGGTAAATTTGTACAGTTGGACTGAGGCTGATCCGGAATGAATTCGCTGTCGCAGATCCTCCATACGATCTCCTACATGGGGCTCCCCCTGTTGCTCGCCATGGTGCTGCACGAATATGCCCATGGCTGGGTGGCGGATAAATGCGGCGACTCGACGGCAAAATCGCAAGGGCGCCTCACGATGAATCCGCTCGCTCACATCGATCCGTTCGGCACGGTGATTCTTCCGCTGATCTGCCTGGTCCTCCCGGGCAGCTTCCTCCTGGGTTGGGCGAAACCGGTTCCGATCGATACCCGCAATCTGCGAAACTCGCAGCGCGACATGGCGCTCGTCGCGGCGGCGGGGCCCGGTATGAATCTCATCCTCGCCGTGGGCAGCGCCCTGCTTCTGGCCATCCTCCTGTCGCTGGAACCCACCCTGTCTCTTCGCGCGTCGGCTGCAACGGACGCCCAATCGAGCCTCATGGCCACGATGATTCTGCGCCCCATCGCGGTCATGGCGTTGTATTCCGTCATCATCAATGTGTTTCTCGCGCTGTTCAATCTGATCCCGATCCCGCCACTCGACGGCGGGCGCATTTTGACCAGCCTGCTCCCGGCCAGGCCGGCGATGGCCCTGGCGCGTCTGGAGCCCTACGGCATGATGATTCTCGTGGCCCTGATCGTGTTCGATAAGGATCTCCGTGTGATCCATACCATTACCAACACCTTTGCCTCGGGACTCTCAGGGACGATCCTCTCAACCGCACTCGGCCTCAGTGCTGGAGTCCCGCAATGACGGCGCCGCGGGCACGGGTGCTCAGCGGCATGCAGCCCAGCGGCCTCATGCACCTCGGCAACTATCTGGGCGCCCTGGAAAACTGGAAAGCCTTGCAGGAAGCCTACGAGTGTTACTTCTTTGTGGCCGATTGGCACGCGCTCTCGACCAATTATGCCGACACCAGCCGGATCCGTGAATTCACTCGGGAACTGCTCATCGACTGGCTCGCCGCCGGCATCGACCCGGCGCGATCCACGGTCTTCGTTCAATCCCGCATCCCGGAGCATGCGATCTTGCATCTGCTGCTCTCCATGATGACCCCTGTGTCCTGGCTGGAGCGAAACCCGACCTATAAAGAAAAGCAGGAAGAGATCAAAGAAAAAGATCTCAGCACGTACGGGTTTCTGGGCTATCCGGTCCTACAGGCCGCCGACATCCTCCTCTATAAGCCCGACCTCGTACCTGTGGGCAAAGATCAGCTCCCCCATCTCGAACTGACGCGGGAACTGGCCCGGCGTTTCAACGATATCTACAAGACGCCGGTGTTTCCGGAGCCGAAGGAATATCTGACGAAGTTTCCCAAGGTGCTCGGTACGGACGGGCGGAAGATGAGCAAGAGCTACGGCAACACCATCAACCTCTCAGACCCCGAGCCGGTCGTTCGCCAGAAACTCAAAACCATGGTGACTGATCCGGCGCGCGTGCGCCGAACCGATCCGGGCAATCCCGATATCTGTCCGGTCTACGAATTTCACAAAATCTATTCGCCGCAGGCCATTCAGGATCAAATCAACAAGGAATGCCGAACCGCCGCGATCGGCTGCATCGATTGCAAGAAGCTCGTCGCCGACCGGATCGTTGAGCAGCTGATGCCGGTGTGGGATGCACGCGCCAGGTTGACCAGTGACCCGTCGCAAGTCGACGACATTGTCGCAACCGGCAGCCGACGGGCCGCCGTCGTCGCAAGCGCGACGCTGCGCGAAGTGACCGAGGCGATGAAAATTTAGCCCTCCTGCGTTTGATTCAAAAACCTCTGTCTCCTGGCAAACCTGATCGCAGTGGCCCTCATCTTGACCAGCAATAGAGTCAGGTGCTCAAGAACGGTTCTTTGTCTGGCGTATGAAGGCGAAATCTTTCAATCGTTTAGCTACCGCCATCCCCCAAATTGCTCTTCACACTAGTCAAAATGCTTGAAAAGATGGCTGTTGACTAATATATTAGTCAACATGTTAGACCTTTCCTCACTCGGTGCTCAAATCGCTGCTAGGCGTAAGAAGCTCAGACTCAGCCAGTCCGAACTGGCCAGGAGGGCGTCTATTGGTCGTACGACGCTTGATGCATTGGAGAATGGCCGCATTGGCGAGCTTGGATTTTCCAAGATTACGAGAATTCTATCGGCACTGGGCATGGAACTAAAGCTCAAAGAGACAGGCGCACGAAGGCCGACTCTCGATGAACTCATCGAAAAGCAACGCCATGATGAAGGTTTGGACAGACGGAGCTGAAGCTGGTCTGCTCGAAAGGTCCCGCGATCGTGGCAGTGCATTCGTCTATCTGCCCGATACGATACCGCAGCGTGCCGTGTCAGTCACCATGCCGGTGAGATTGGCTTCCTGGAATATCAATTTTGGGTTGGTCCCGATCTTTGAAATGAATCTCCCTGAAGGAGTGTTGCGCGAACGCTTACGTCTTGCCTTTGCCAAAGCAACGGGCACGTTCGACGAGTTTGATTTGCTCTCCATCGTGGGGCGTTCTCAAATAGGCCGCATCCGCTATACAGCTGACAAAGAGCAACTTCATGAGGACGTTCCCTTCCAGTCCGTCGACGAGATCCTTGCGCGTCGAAGGGGCAGAGACTTACTCCCTTATCTCATCGAGAAATTTGCAACCTTTTCCGGGATCAGTGGCGTACAACCCAAAATCCTCGTGCGCGATGAGCACACATCGATAGCCTTGAAGAATGCTAAAACTCGCCTGTCTCAAAATTACCGTGGCGCCACGCATATCGTGAAATTATGGGAGCCGAACGAGTACCCGCAGCTGGCTGCCAACGAGTATTTCTGCCTGAAGGCGGCGCAGAGGTGTGGACTTAAAGTGCCGCCGTACCGGCTGGCTGAAGATGGCCTGGCCCTCGTTATCGACCGCTTCGATCTTCGACCGGACGGAACCTATCGCGGCTTCGAGGATTTTTGCGTCCTTAATGCTCGAAGGACGGACGAAAAGTATCGAGGCAGCTATGAAACCTCGATCATCAAACGGTTTCAAGAATTTGCCAACTCCTCACATGTCAATGAAGATGTAGAGAAACTCTTCACCTTAATTGCGCTGAACTGCGCACTGCGCAATGGTGACGCACATCTGAAGAATTTCGCGATTGTCTATGAAGATGTTCTCTTGGAGGCGAGGCTTGCACCGGTCTATGATCTCGTGACGACCGCCGTGTACCTTCCCAAGGATAGTATGGCGCTCACTCTTAACGGAACCACCCAGTGGCCGAACGCGAAAGAACTCAAAAGGCTCGGGGAAGTGCGCATGTCATCCACCCCTTCGAAGGTCAAAGGGATCCTCGCTCGCATCGAACAGGCGATGTCACACACGATGAGTGAAATTCGCCTCTACGCCAAGGAACACCCTGACTTTGCAGACATAGGAGCGCGCATGCTCACAGAATGGGGGAAAGGAATCAACCTCTCTCTCAGGCTGGCTTAATTCCTTACTTTCCCGATGGCGTGGCGAAACCACGGTGTTCATTTGGTGCTCAAGCCCACCTCACGCCACCCTACTCAGGCCTACACCAGCCAAAGTTCGTATTCCACGCTTCTGGATTTCATCCTCGCCTGGCGATCAGGTTGATCCACCGGCCTTTGCGTTCCTGATTGCTGACAACTTGGAGAAACAGCACTTTCCATCCAGCTCGATCTAATGCGCGTGCGAGTTCGGCCTTTCTCCATCGCGCAAAGTATCGTCCTGGAATCCATCCCTTTCTGAGAATCCGGCTTCTGGCTCCGTAGGTCAGCGTCGCCGCCAGCACGCCGCCTGGTTTCACACATCGACGCACCTTGGCCAATAGGTCTCTCGCGGCTGCTTTCGGCAGATGCACAAGCGACGCGGCCGCCCAGATGCCGTCCAGACTGCCGGTTCGAATCGGGAGCCTGCGCATATCGGCCAGGACCAAGGGCACGGCAGGAGCGTGGGCCTTCGCAAACCGAAGTAGCGCGGTTGTGCGATCTAGCCCAATGACCCGGTAGCCCGCGCAGCGAAGGTACCGCGCATCCTGCCCTCCGCCGCAGCCGAGATCGAGAAGGACTGCGCGCACGGGCAAGAGCTTCAACCACTCAGCCAACAGCGCCGGCCGTTTGTATCGCGGCTTTCCCCAGCGGGCGAGGAAGAGGCGCGCATCCCGATCGTAGATCTCAAGGGTCTGCGCAACGACACGACTTGTGGTATGGTGCGTGGTCCGACGAGTAGCCATTCACATGGAGATACAGGCGATGATCGTACGTCTCATCCTCTTGGCCGTCGGGCTCAGCCTCACCCCTGCCGCGACCGCGTACGCCAAAGCGGTCGATCCGCCCTGCGACAAGTACCCAGCCGCCAAGCAGCCGCGCTGCGCCGAAATCTGGAAGGAGCTCAACAAGGAGGACGGTCCGACCATCGCTCAGTTCGGACTCGACCAGCAGAAGCGACGTGACGAGGGCAAGATCAACGCCCAGCAACATCTCGCCGAGAACATGGCGTTCATTAAGCAATCCACCGACAAGCGACTGGAGCGGCTCAGGGAACGCATGACGAAAGAGTAGCCGTTACAACTCCTGTCCCTTGGCTTCGTCCTGAATCTTCTCGGCCGACTCCAACAGATCCCTGCCCACCAGAATCGGCGCCTTGAAATGCACGGCCAGGGCGATCGAGTCTGACGACCGGCTGTCGAAGGTTTTCACCTGATCCTGCACCGCCACCGTCAGTGCGCCATAATAGGTCCGGTCCTTCCTTGTAATGACGGTACGCAGGACCTTTCCTCCATAGGCTTCCAGGATCGTATGCATCAGATCATGGGACATGGGGCGTACCGGGTGTTCGCCGCTCAGCGCTCCCTGAATCGAGAGCGCCACCGTCACATCGACATAGATGGGGATGGCCCGCCCCTCGGCCTCCAGTAGGACGACCGGTCCGTGTTCCGATACATGCACGGTCACCGTCGTGATGGCCACGTGCTCGGCCGGCGGCGAGGCCTGGCCGAATGACGCATCCACGGAGAGACACAGCGCGAGCAGCAGCATCCACGGAATTGTCACCCGGCTTCGTCGAGTCATACAGGCCTCCGTTGCCGATGGAGCATCAGCCTACGAGACACGAATGAATTGATTCGACTCCTTCTCCCAGCCGATTTCTGTTTCCGGCCCATGGCCGGCCACCACGATCGTCGCATCGTCGAGCGTGTAGAGCCGTTCCCTGATCGATTGTTCAATGGCATCGAAGTCGCCGCCCCAGAGATCGGTCCGCCCGATGCTGCCCCGAAACAATGTATCTCCGGCGAGCAGGAGCTGTTCGACCGGGACATGAAAGCTCATCGACCCCGGTGTATGGCCGGGAGTGTGGAGGGCGATCACGGGGATCTGCCCGACCAGCACCTTCTCCTCATCCTTGAGCCAGTGGTCCGGCATCGGCATGGGAACCGCCGTCACGCCGAACATCCGGCACTGCATCTCGAGATTCGTCCACAGATCGAGATCGTCCTGGTGAAGACACAACGTCGCACCCGTCGCCTGTTTCATCGCGCCGGACGCCAGAAAATGATCGAAGTGCGCATGGGTATGGACGATGTGGCTGACGGTGAGCCCCAGTTGCCCGACTTCATGGAGAATCCGTTCATGGGCCCCGCCGGGATCGACCACGATGGCCTGCTTAGTCACCGGATCACCGATGATCGAGCAGTTACATCCGAGAGGAGGGACCGAAAATGTCTTCCGGATCAACGCGGCCATGGTAACGGCATGCTACCCTCGGGCAACCTCAGGGCGCAAGCAATGGGGCCTCTTTGCTTTCCCCGCCAAGGGCAGTCCAGACGACATCCGTGTCCGCGATCGCCCAAGCAAGTCCCTGCCGGTGGAACCACACCAGAAAGCCCGCGCCGGTCCCGTCGGGACGCACATGTTCGACATACAGCAGCGCCTGGTCGTTCCGGAGGGTACGCCCCACCCGCGAGAACGCCAGTCGATCCAGCACCGCGGGCGGTGAACCGGGGCCGGAATTCACCGGGAGGCCCGACAGGACTTCCGGCTCCTCCGCGGCATTCCCGGACACAAATCGATAGCGGACACCGAACCGGAAGTGCCCTTCGAGCCGTCCTGGCTCCTGATTGGCTCCGACAAAATCCCGAATAAGATCACGCGGCAGCATCCCGTTGAAGTATTCCTGGTCGTCGAAGGACGCGATCGTCACCGGCTCCTTCTGATCCGGCAGGAGCCGGGACACGGTCAGTCGTTCCAGGAGGACCAGACGCGTGCGGGATGTCAGAAACTTCGTCGTGACGACCTGATCGTAGAGATTGTAATCCGTTCCCGCAATGACAGAGCCGACCGGCATCGCCATCGCGGGGAAACCCTCAGGCAGGACGAAACAGACCAGCAAGAGGAGGACCGATATGCCTCTATATCGCACCACAGGTCGAGCATAGCGGCGGAGACCGGAAGCGTCAATTGACATATTCCGTCGTAGACAAGCCGCTAGGAAGCATGGATAATCGCCCGCAGTACCAGGAGGAGCACCGTGGCCAAATCGATCACAATTTCCGGTTCCGCCGTTGCATGGTCGGCCGCCATCTGTCTGTCCTTCCTGATGAGCGGCTGTCAACCGGACGAGTCTCCCTTGAAAGCCGAGAACGATCAGCTCCGGAAACAGGTGACGAAACAGGAATCTCTCCTGACCTCGCTGCAGGATGGCAACAAAGTCATGCAGCAGCAGATCGATCTGCTCAATCAGGAGCTCCGTGATGCGAAGAAGGCGACCGAGTCAGCCAAGTCGGAGACCCAGCACCTGAGCGATCGTCTGGAACTACAACTCGCCCAGGCCAAGCGCATGACCGCGGAAGTGCAACGAGCCGCGGCGGTGCAGGCGGCCCAGAGTCTCAAGATCGACGACAAGGGCGCGCAGTTCGACACCCTTCCCCGCCCGATCGGGACCGTGGCCAAGGCTGTCGAGGAATCACTTGCCCGGAACGGCTATCAGGTCCGTGTCGGCATCAAGACGGACCAGAAAGCGGTGTATGTGACGGAGCGCAAGGTGTCCAACCCTGCATCGCTCGAAGTGGCCGGCTTCCGCAACCAGTACCTGATTGCGCTCGATGCCCTTCCCGCCAACGGCACCAAGCTCTCGGTCAAGGCCGACTTCGAGAAAGTCGCGCAAGGCGGACGTATCTTGAGCGTGAGCGCCGAAGAGACCGCCGACATCGAACGACGTCTCATCGGCGAGATCAGCAAGGCACTCGCTGCTTCGAGCAAGACATAATGTCGTGCAGAGTTGCGCTGACCCTGTCTTGGTTCCTCTGCCTGTCCACGGCCGTATGGGCGGCGGCGCCGGAGTCGCATCCCTCGCCGGCAGTTGCCCGTCATCTCGCCTCGATTGCCGCATTGGCTCAATCCGCTCCCACGATCATTATTCCCGCAGGACCGTTCCTGCTCGGAAGCAAGCGAGTCGACGGTGACCCCTACGGACACTGGACCCAGTTCGACGACACTGAGCTGCCTCAGAACCGGGTTTGGCTGGATGCCTACGAAATCGACCGCGATGAAGTCAGCCTCGGGGAGTATGTGGCCTTCCTGCGGCAACGAAAGAACCACCCTCCGGAGGAACTCCAGAGACTGATCTGGCACGTCATCTCCGTTCACTCGGTTCCGGACCAGACGCTGGCGCGCTGGCCTGCGCTCTACGTGACCTGGCAGGACGCCATGGCCTTCTGCGAGGCTCGGGGAAAGCGATTGCCGACCGAAGCGGAATGGGAAAAAGCGGCGCGCGGCCCCAATGGGAATCTCTTTCCGTGGGGGGAAGCGGCCCCAGACGGTCGACACGCGATGTTCGGCCAGCACCATGTCCACGAGATTCCGATCCTGTCGCCGGTCGACTCATATCCGGAAGGCGAGAGTCCCTACGGACTCCGCCACATGGCGGGTAACGTGGCGGAGTGGACACAGGATTGGTTCGGCTTCGACTATTACGCCTACATGCCTGAGCAGAACCCGCCCGGACCGACGAGCGGCCGTTATAAATCCGTACGCGGCGGGTCGTGGAAGAGCAAACCGAACATGCTCCGAACCGCGACCCGCGGCGGGTCGCCCCCGGATCAGCGCTCCGCAACGATCGGCTTCCGCTGCGCGAAATGGGCTTCTTCCTAAGCTCCCGCTCTCTCCGCGTCGATTGTCCCTTTCCTTGGTGGTGATCATGCCTCGTGCTAGCATGACTCTGCTATGGCTCTGTCGACCAGCGTGCATGACCTCCGCACCCTGATCCGTTCCAGACATCCACTGATCGCCATTGAGACCGTGGAGGAGGAGCGGGTACTGGCCCTGCTCCAATCGGTTGCCGCCCAGGAGCGTCTGCCGCTTTTCGAATGGTCCATCACCAAAGGGCTCTCACGGACCGACGGCGAAGCGACGATGAGCCGCATGACGGCCACGCCCCTGGCTGTCCTCCAACATCTGCACAGCCTGACGGTCGAGGCGATCTTCTGGCTCAAGGATCTTGCGCCGCATCTTCAAGATTCGGCCGTCGCACGACAACTCCGGGAGGTCGCGGCGGTCTATGGCCGCTCGCGTGCGACCTGCGTCCTCACGGGCCACCCCATCACCCTGCCGCTCGACCTCGACAAGATCGCCGTCCGAATCGAGCTGCACTTGCCGGACCGGCAGGAGTTGCACACCATGCTGCAGAGTGTGCTGGAGTCGCTCTCCCCGAGAATGCCGCCTCGCCCTCCCCGATCAACCACCGTGGTCCAAAGCATCCTCAGTTCCATGAAGGACGCCGACAAGAGCGCCTCGAGCTCATCGGCGGCCGAGCGCGACGCGATTCTCCGGGCCCTGCAAGGGCTGACGCTCCATCAAGCACGCCAGATCGTCGCACAATGCGTCGTCGAAGGCGGTACACTCTCGGCCGATGACGTGCAGAAAATACTGAAGCGGAAGGTCCAAGCCATCAAGGATGGCGGCCTGCTCGAGTACTACCCGCTCGAAGACAACCGGTTCGAGATGGGAGGGTTTGCCAATCTCAAATCCTGGCTGGAACGCGCGAAAGTCGGGTTCACCCAAGAGGCCAAGGCATTCAACCTCACGCCTCCTCGCGGGGTCATGCTCGTGGGGGTGCCGGGCTGCGGGAAGTCGCTGGCCGCCAAGGCCATCGCGCGCGCCTGGCAGCTGCCTCTCTTGAAGCTCGACGCCGGGCGGCTGTTCGACAAGTTTATCGGGGAATCCGAGAAGAACTTCCGCAAGGCGATCGAAACGGCGGAATCCTTGTCACCGATCGTCCTCTGGATCGATGAGATCGAAAAGGCGATGGTGGCCGGCGGCGGGAGCGGTGAAGCCGATGCCGGCTTGAGCCGTCGGCTTTTTGGCGCCTTCCTCACGTGGCTGCAGGAAAAAAAGCAGGAGGTGTTCGTCGTCGCAACGGCCAACGACCTTTCATCGCTTCCTCCCGAGCTGCTCCGCAAGGGCCGATTCGACGAAATTTTCTTTGTGGACCTGCCCGACGACAGCGAGCGGGAAGCCATCTGGAACATCCACCTCGGCCTCCGAAAGCAGGACGGTGCCAGGTTCGACCTGGGCAAGGTCGTAAGCGCCAGCGACGGCTTCAGCGGCTCCGAAATTGAGCAGGCGGTCGTGGCGGCCCTCTATCGCGCGCTCCATCAGAAAACGCCGCTGACGACCGATCTCCTGATCGAAGAACTGACCCGCACAGTGCCTCTTTCCGTCACGAGACGGGAAGATATCGATCGACTCCGTGAAATGGCGCAGGGCCGGTTCGTACCGGTACGGTGAGGCGATGCGACTCCTGGTCATCGTAGCGACGATTGCCATCGCAACGCTGGTGGGCTGCGCCACGCCGCCGATCGAAGGCCCTCATGCCACGACACCGGAGAGACGCCCCTGTTGTCGATCCCTCGCACTCACGCCGAGCCGGAGCGCGATTGTGCGTACCGCGGCCAAACTCGTCGGCGCCATCTCGATCAGGAGCAGGGGGCAACGGATCAGCTACGATTGCGCCGGCGTCGCCCGCGCCATTTACCTCGAGCACGGCATCGATCTCTATGAGGGCGGCGCAAGCGATCCCCATGCGAACGGCGTCCGGATCATCTACACGCATCTACAGCAGCACGGCGGGTTCCATCGAGGGCCGGTTGCCCTTCCTGGCGACCTCGTCTTTTTCGACAATACCTGGGACTTCAACGGCGACGGCAAGTTGAATGACCCGCTCACCCATATCGGGGTGGTAGAACGGGTCGAACCTGACGGCACGGTGATCTTCATCAGCCGCGTTGCCGCCGCCGTAGAGCGCTATCGCATGAACCTTGCGCAACCGCATGTCCACAAGACAGCCGAAGGCCGGATCCTCAACGACTACATCCGGCGCAAGCTCCCGACCGACTCCGACGGTATGCAACGCCTCACCGGACAACTATTCTCCTTCTACGGCACCCGTCTGGCTCCCTGAGATTCCCGTCATTCGTGTGGCGCTCGCTCTCACGAGGAAGGACCAGCCGTTTCCCGACGCGAGGCTCGCGCCACTGTTCCCTGTTCAACCCAACTGCAGCCACAGCCTCTGAGATCTGATAAGGGGAATGTGGACCGATGAGCCCGAGGGGAAGGAACTTCCCGGTCTCACATTTTTCCGATGACCTGCTAGAATTACTCCATGGCGATATCGTCGAAGCAAGCGCGCATCCGCCAGAGCAACCCTCTCCGCCAAACGCTCATGGACATACGGCACGGGTTGCTCGGCCTCCATAAAGCCCTGATCGTCGCGGAACAGCTGACGTTTGAGCGGATCTACGGCCGGGTGGACTCCACAGGCCAGCTGCTGCAACTCGTGATGAACGATCCCTGGTTCACCTGGCTCCATCCTCTCTCCAATATGGTCGTCCGGATCGACGAACTGTTGGACGGCGACGAAGAACTGGCGGTCGAAGATGTCGCGGTACTCCTGACCGAGGTGCGGGCGCTGATCCGGCCTTCGGAGTTGGGCGATGGCTACGAGCGGAGTTATTATGAAGCGCTGCAGCGAGCCCCCGACGTCGTCATGGCCCATTGCGAGATGAAGAAACTGCTGACCCTTCCGGCCATCTAGGAGCACCGGCTTTTGTCCTTTTCTCCCGCC
>DASPGL010000195.1:0-8298 GCA_035620635.1 Nitrospira sp.
GTTGCACACCACTACGCAGAGTTCACACCCCTTGCAACGGTCAATCGTCACTTCCGCCACCATCTTGGTGGTGTTCAAATCCAGGCAGTTGGCTTCCGGGCAATACATGATGCACAGCCGGCAGCCCTTCTTGGCGGTACACTTTTCCTCGATGATCTGGGCGACGTTATACATGCAGCGTCTTTCCTTCTCTTAGCAGGATGCTGAAAATGTCCGCCAGCGGCGTTCTCGCATCGCTTAGGGTGATTCTGGCCAGTCCAGCTGCTCTCGTCCCTTCGTTTACGCGGCGACGGCTGGATTGCCGACTCGCAGCTCTATCTTGTTCTTCTCGGCCCATTCACTGGCGATCTCATAGGCCCGCTTGACGGTCGCCAGGTTCTTCGCGAGCAGCATTTCCTTCTTGGCGAACTTCTTCTTGATCGCTTCGTCCAGGGAGGCGGTCCCGCCTGAAGCGACGAACTTCTTGCCGAACCGTTCTTGTAAAGCCCCGTCGAGCGCCTCCATCGACACGCACTTGGTGATGCCGGCGACCGACCCGATCATGGTCATGTTCGTCGACAATTCTGTTCCGGCGACCTCGATCGCGAGCTCGGTCCCCGCAATGTAAAACACGGCGACGTTCAGATCTTTGAGCCGCTGGATGTCTTCTTCGGAGAGAAGGGGCTGGTCGGAATTGATGATGACTACGCCGCCTTCCTTTATCCCCGAATAAAACGGCATGGTATAACTTTTCCCCATCGTGATGACCTGAGGATGGAACACTTCGATGACGTCCGGGAACACCAGCTCGCCGCGGTCGTAGATCCGCTCGATCCCGATGCGACAGTAGCTCTCGGCCGGGGCCATGCGCTTTTCAGCGCCAAAAAAGGGATTCGAAATCGAGAATTTCCCATCCCGATTGGCGGCCATGGCCATGACATGCGCGGCGGTGACGGCGCCCTGCCCGCCCAACCCCGACATCCGGATGTTCAGTCTCTTCTTAATCATAGGTACCTCCGGGTTTTGGTCAGGCCTGGGTCTGTCCCGCCAATTGCTTGGCGGCTGCCTTCCGTTCCTTGTCCTTCGCCGCCAGTTCCGCGAGCAGCTGTTTGGCCGGCTCACTGATAAATTCCTTGTAGGCAAAGCGCTCGGTCGGCTTCTCCGAATCACGCATTTCCTGCAGGCCTTCCATGCTGTTCTTTCCGATTTCGAGGATGCAGGGCGTGTAGAGCTGGAGATAGGTAGGCCCGATCTCGCGGGCGATGTGCACCGCGTTCCGGATGACTTTCTCGATCAGCGAGGGTTTGCTGACTGTGCAATTCACGACATAATGGCAGCCGGATTCCCGGGCGATCTCCGGCAATCGCACCTTATCGAACAGCTTGCCGACGGGAGCCATCTTGGCGACGAACCCCCGTTGCATGAGGCCGCTTTCCTGGCCGCCGGTGTTCGCATAGAGTTCGTTGTCGAAGCAGATGGTCGTGAATTTCTCCTGCCGGAACCAGGCCTGCAGCGTCATGTCGAGGCCGATGTCCACGGTCGCGCCGTCACCGGCGAGCACAACGACGTCCTTGACGCGTCCGGGGAAGCGAACGCTGAGGGCCCGCTTGAGGCCTGAGGCGATCGCGTTCTGGTTGCCGAAGAGCGAGTGAATGTTATGGACGGCGACCATCGGAAATACCAAGCTCGTACAACCGGTGGATCCGACCATGACGGTGTCTTCCGGGTTCGGCAGTGACGCCAGAATATACCGGAAGGCCATGGACTCAGGACAGCCGGCGCAGAGCGAGTGCTGTTCGATCAGTTCCTTGGAGGTGCCGATATCTTTCCACCCCCGATCTTCTTTGCCGTAGGTGGCGCTCTTGACGAGGTCCTGATAGTCCGACGGCATGATGTCGTACAGGGCTTCGGAGATTTGTATACGCTCTTTGCTCATGTAGCCTCCTCAAATTCGCTCGCGGGAGCGGACAGATTCTGTAAGGTGTAATCGCTCAGCTTCCACGGCCGGCCAGGGAGAAGGTCTTCATCCCGAGCGCCGTCTTGATTTCAGACACGATGATTTCCGGCGGCATCGTCATGCCTCCGCAGACATGCGGGCCGGCGTGCACACGATGATGATTCGGGATCGTCGCCTTGATCTCTTTGGCCAGCCAACCGGTCACGTTGAACTCTGGCACAAAGATGTGCTTCGCGTTCTTGGTCGCTTCCCGGATCTCTTCCTCCGGCCAGGGGCGCAAGGCCTTCACCTTCACAAGCCCGCATCGAATGCCCTCGTCTTCCAACAAGCGAATCGCTTCACGTCCCTGCGACACCGCCGTCCCGGATGCCACAATCATGATATCGGCATCGATGTTTTCGGTATCGATCAAGCCGTCCAGCCACTTGATCGTGTGCTTGCGGGAACGCTCGATGGCTGCCCAGATTTCCTGCTGCCAGCTCGCATGGGTGGCGTAGCTGATGTAGTTGCTCTTCATGACGAACGGGTCGCGCATCATGCGGACCGGCGGGCATTCCATGTCCATGCAGGGCACCGGCGAGCGATAGGGATCGTACGGCGGCAGGCACATGTCGGCCGGCGTCAGCTGTACCACGTCCTTCGTGTGCGTCACGAAAAACCCATCGCAGCAGAGCGCGAGCGGGAGATGCACATCCGGCTCTTCCGACACCATGTAGCCTTTCAAAATCCAATCGAAAAAGTCCTGGGCGGTTTCCGCATGCCACACCAGCATGCCGGTATTCAGCAGATAGGCGATTTCCAACGTGTCCGGCTGGATCGACAGCGGCGAATTGATACCTCGACAGGTCACGATCATTTGAATGGGTAACCGCGCACCGGCCCACATGGGGAAGTTTTCCATGGCCCGCATCGTGCCCGGTCCTGCGGTCGTGGTGAACACCCGGGCTCCACCGAAGGCCGCCCCGGCGCACTGCGACATGACGGCGAATTCGCTCTCTCCCCGGAAGTAATCGCCGATGTAGCCTTCGGCGAACAGCTCGCCGATCAGAGCGGCCGCCTCGCTCTGCGGCGTGATCGGGTAGGCGATCATGACGTCGCAACTGGCCCGGCGAATGGCTTCCTTGATGACCTCGCTGCCCGTATAGAACGACGCGGTGCGCGGAGCTTCGTGCAGGAGCTTCCATGCATCGGTATACGTCTGGCCCTTTTTATTCTGTGTTCCGATGAAGGATTTTATTTCTGCCATGGACCCAGCCTCCTTTCACTGCGTACGGGCTTCTGACGGCCTAGTTCGAAGCGCCGCTCTTGGCTGTTGTCAGCCGTGGTTGGACCGTGCCTTTCAATCGCTTGACGGTGTCGGCCAATCGCATGATTTTTTCCACCGACGCGTCACGGAAGGACAGCATTGCATCTTCGTGGCCGGCCTGCGCGCACATGGCGATGGTGTAGCAGGAGGTGCCGCCCCGAATGATCTTGAGGGACAGATTGGCCTGGTGGCAATGCACACCGACGAACATGCAGCAGTCGATCTTGTTGTGCCAGATGGTGAGGTTCGGGTGATTGGGATTGATTTCAACTTCGGGATTGATCTTCGGATATTTGGGGCGGTAATCCGGCATCGGAATCAGCATGGGTTTCTGGCCGGGCTGGACACACTCTTTCAGTGTATTGAACAGATGGCGGATGGCGGTGGCTTTCTTCGCCGCTTTCTCGTTCCAGGCCCACAACACGAGCGGTCCAGGGAATATCGTCGGGACCTTCGCCGACAGGAACTGACGTGCCGCTTCCTCGTAGGCCATCTCTTCCGGTGCGATCACCCCGTTGATATGAGCTTCGCCGGGATTCGGCAAACGAATGCCCATGCTGGCGGCGGCCGGAGGAAGAAAATGTTCTGGTCCTGGGAGTACGCGGTAGTCAGTCATTACAGCTCACACTCCGAGTGAAAGGTTGAGGTGACCGAAGAACGGCGATTTTTCACAGGTTTGGTCCAACCCACTCTAAGCTTTTCCTGCTGGTTCCGCAACCTCACAGAAGGCCCACCACGGGGAGCTTTTGGGCTACCGAGGTTGGCAGGTTTAGGCCTTTTGAACTAACGGCCTTCCCACATGATAATACGCCGACGAGGATCGCAGCAGGACTCGCCCTCCTTGCGGGGCGAGCTGATTATAGGTGTCGCTCTTTTCGCTTGTCAAATCGTTCCGGTGGAGTGTGGTCTCGCGGCACGGTCTCGAATGTCGAGCGAAAACGACAGGTTCGGGCGATGCTAGGGAAGCAGTTCGCACGCTTCAGTTGATCCGAGTACGCAAGCCCGTTCGAAATCGTCCTTGGCCAGACGTCCCTGGAGCTGTTCCTGATAGAGCCGGGCCCTGGTGAGCAAGATACGCGGGTCTGCAGGCTCCACGCGAAGGGCGACACTCAAATCATCGATCGCCAGCATGGGCTGGTTCAGCTTCGTATAGATCTCGCTCCGGAGGAGATAGGCTTCTTTGTGATAGGGAATCCAGCTGTCCGGAAGATGAGGATTCAACAATTTCTGGAGGACGGCGAGCGCCGGGCCCCACTGCCGGGCGGCCGTCAGTTTGCGAGCCTGGGTCGTGTAGAGCGTGATCAAGCGATGGTGTGCCACGTCGAAAAAGGGATCCACGGTGAGCGCCTGTTCGTAGGACTGTGCCGCGTCATCCGGCCGGTGCAACCAGGTGCGCACGTCACCCTGTCCGAGCAGGGCCCAGGTATTTTTCGGGTCGATCATGAGGGCCCGGTCAAAATCCATGCGGGCATTATCGACGTACTCCGAGTAGTCGCTGAGCCTTGACCGGCCGGAGGAATAGGCGGCGGAGACCAGTTGGAGATAGGTCTGGCCGCGTACGATGAGCGGATCCACGGACTGAGGATCCAGGGCCGCCGCCTGGGAGGTCAGGTCCAGTTTCTGTCCGAGATTCTGCGTCACGATCGCTTTGTCAACCAGTGCGCGGGCTTGCCCTCGACCCCCGTGACGTCCGGCCGGCTCGATGGCGAGCATGCGGACCCCGGTCGGGGCGGTCTTCAGATTATGGAGTTGGGCCTTGAGCTCGGCGTTCTCTTTCTGAAGGCGGCGAAAGTGTTCCGCCAGCTGCCGCTCCGATTGCCAGCGCCGGATGGCCTCCTGGAGATGGTCGAGATCGACGACCGCCCGGATCTTCACGTAGAAGCTGGGCCGGTCATTTTCAAAGGCCCGTCGTGATTCGAGAACGTCCGTCCGGGTAATCGCGGCGGCAATGGTGCGTATTTCCAGTGAACTCACCTGAACGCTTCTGTCACCGGAGGATTGTTCCACGTCCAGGAACGTGGATTCGAGGTACATCCCTGCTTCTTCTACCGCTCTGCGCTTGGCCCGTTGGAGGACCTGTTCTTCAGCAATCGCCAGGGTATCGCCGTCTGCCATGAGGTAGCGGGCCTCGGCGACGATCGTCGTCGTGGAGGCGAGGACGGGGTGAGGGGCAGGCAGTCCTGCCACAACGATGACCAGGAGTCCCAGGAGGGAGCCGGCGTGCATGAAACCACTATACCGCTCAAACCGGTGCCGGACAATGCTCCGGAGGTACTGGTTCCCGGAGCTCGCCGATTGCTGGATGGGGGAGCAGGGGCTAGGTACGTTGGGGCAGGACCTGCAGGAACGGATGAATTTCAACCCGTTCGAAGACGCCGTGCACCGTGTAGGGATCGCTTCGGGCGAACTGCTCGGCATCGGCCTGGGTGTCGAACTCCAGGACCATCAGGCTCCCGGCCTTGTCGGTCAGGGGACCGGCGAGGATGACGCGCCCCTCCTGGTCGAGCGGTTCGAGATTGCTCAGATGGGCGGCACGGTGGACCTTACGCTTGGCCTCCCCTTCGGGGCTGTCGTACCCGATGATGACGAATGTCATGGCCTTCGGGCTCAGCAATCTTCGAGCGGGCAACGATCCCCGTAGCCTGTCGTGACCTCGTGCCACCAGCGGATTTCCTTTTCGCCGAGTTTCCAGCAGAGGTAGACGACCCGACCGTCACGGATATGAGGGAAGTCACACAGGCCGAGATCGATGTCTTTGACGACGACCCCAAGCTCCGAGATGGCGCGCAGGGTACTGCTGATATCCTGTAGACTTCTGATGTATTCGGTGCCCACCGAGGTGCCGCCGCCGAAGGTGGCGTTCGCCGAGGCTTTTTGCACCTCTTCGCGCGTACGAAGGAGCACCGCCTTCCGTCGTTGCACCGTCGAGAGGTGCGACTGGAGCTGCGGGATCAGCTGGTTGGCTTCGAAGAGAGAAAAGACACGGTCGGGGCTGGTGTCGTCTTTGTCGGGTACCATAGGGGTTCCTGCTGTCTGTGTAACACACTTCAAATTCCCGAACAACTGGCAGGTCAGCAGGCCGGCGGAACGGGTCGACGCGGGGGGCAGGGGGCGAGCGCTCCCCGCGCGGCAGAGGAAAAATGTAGATGTCAGTTGACAACCGGCCGGCTCATGCGTATCATCCAATGTGACATTCCAGTGTGAACGTATTCTCTCCATCAAAAGAACTCAATTCCGGAACCTGTCTCGAACCAACTCTAGCAAGCCCGTGAGCGAGGAAGTCGTAGGCCGACCAAATTTTCTGTTTGTGCGCGATTGTTCCGGTGATCCCGGAGCCCACGTCCTTTCTTCTTCATAAGGTACGACGAGCATCTGCCACAAGCTGTTCCATCCAAACAGACCGACATATAGCCGTTACCACGAGAAGCATAGAGGCGCGTTCTGCATGGCCAATCGGGTTGAGGAGTGGTTGTGATTCACAAGGGAGCCAGGGGCTCGAGAGGAGTCGTATGTCCGTAGCGAAGGGGGAAGTGATGCATCTCGCAGAACTGAAACAGAAGTCGATCGCCGACCTGAACGACGTGGCCCGCGAGTTGAAAATCGAGGGAGCCGCCAATCTGAGAAAACAGGAGTTGATCTTCGCGATCCTCCAGGCTCAGACGGAGAAGAACGGCGTGGTCTTCGGGGAGGGTGTCCTGGAGACGCTTCCTGACGGGTTCGGTTTTCTGCGAGCACCGGACTCCAACTATCTGCCCGGTCCCGACGACATTTACATTTCGCCGTCGCAGATCCGCCGGTTCAATCTTCGCACCGGCGACATCGTGTCCGGACAGATCCGGCCTCCGAAGGAGAGCGAGCGCTATTTCGCCCTGCTGAAGGTCGAGAAGGTCAATTACGAGGATCCGGAGATCGCCCGGGACAAGATTCTCTTCGATAACCTGACCCCCCTCTACCCCGAGGAACGGCTCAACCTGGAATTCGACCGTGAAGAATACTGCACCCGCGTAATGGATTTGACGACGCCCATCGGCAAAGGCCAGCGGGGATTGATCGTCGCCGCGCCCCGGACAGGGAAAACCATGCTGCTCCAGGCGATCGCCCGGGCGATTCTCAAGAACCACAAGGAAGTCACGCTCATCGTGCTGCTGATCGACGAGCGTCCTGAAGAGGTCACCGATTGGCAACGGCAGGTGAAGGCGGAAGTCATCAGCTCCACCTTCGATGAGCCGGCTCAGCGCCATGCACAGGTGGCCGAGATGGTGTTGGAAAAGGCAAAGCGGCTCGTTGAGCATAAGAAGGACGTCGTGATTCTGCTGGACAGCATCACACGTCTCGCGCGCGCCTACAATACCATCGCACCGCCCAGCGGGAAGGTGCTGTCCGGCGGTCTGGATTCGAACGCGCTGCAACGGCCGAAACGGTTCTTTGGCGCTGCGCGCAACATCGAAAACGGCGGAAGCTTGACCATCATGGCGACAGCGCTGGTCGACACCGGCAGCCGCATGGACGACGTGATTTTCGAAGAGTTCAAAGGGACCGGGAACATGGAAGTGCATCTGGATCGTCGTCTGGCCGACAAACGCCTCTTCCCGGCGATCGACATCAGCCAGTCCGGGACCAGGAAGGAAGAACTCCTGGTGGACAAGGATCGCCTCAACAAGATGTGGATTCTGCGCAAAGTCCTCAGCCCCTTGGGCACGATGGAAGCGATGGAATTCCTCATGGACAAGATCAGCGGTACCAAGACCAATCAGGAGTTCCTCCAATCCATGAATCGATAGGTGGCGCTTGTTTCTCGCCCCACGGTTCGGATAAAGTAGGCCGCGCTTGGCGTGGGGCCAGGACAGACGAACCACAATCCGGCAAGGAATCAGAGGTCATGCAGAAAGGCATTCATCCTATCTATCGGGAAGCCACAGTCCATTGTGCCTGCGGGAACTCGTTCAAGACGCGCACAACGATCGGGGACATCAGCGTCGATATCTGCTCCAATTGTCATCCGTTCTTTACCGGCACGCAAAAGATTGTCGATACTGAAGGGCGTGTCGAGCGGTTC
>DASPGL010000196.1:0-15653 GCA_035620635.1 Nitrospira sp.
TGACGGTCCTGAGTCGTTGCCCCTGATTGCGGTCGTTCCATTGCACCTGCACCACCACCTGCCGTGCGCCTAATGCTGGGTTCGCCGGAACCGCATTGGTCACCTGGACCGTCCCCTGGACATTCACAAGGTTTGAGGCCAGCACCAGCGTCCGCCATTGCGTGCAATCGCCTTGAACAACCCGCGTGATATTCACCGGCGTCGGCTTGGTGACACCGGGCGGAAGAGGAGCGGGCAGCGCGGCGCAATTCCCCGCAGCCAGGGTCTGGAGATTATGATATCCCCAGGCGTACTGACGATTGGATTGAATGCGTTCCATCATATCGGCGGCAATATTCGTGACGATGGACAGGTCGTTCGCGTCGACATTCTTGGTAAACGCCACGCCCTGCATGGCTGCCATCCCCATCACGCCCAGGCCCAGCACGGCGGCCGAGACCATGACCTCCGTCAACGTGAAACCTCGTTCATTCCTACGTTTCATATCGCACCCGCTTCCTCTCTACTGGCTCTGCACACAGGGCGTCACTTGCACCGGGCACCAGTTCACTTTCCCTGAAGGGCTCACCGAAATGGTGTACACCATCGTTGGGAACGTCGCGCTCTGCAGTTGAATGGTTTGGGTTGCCAACGGGGTCGTACTCAGTCCTCTGGAATTGAATCCGACCGGTTGCGCGGGGAACAGGAGCACCCCCACGTTTTTTGGAAACGTCTCCGGAGGGAGCGGAGCCGTGAATGGGATCTGCGTTTCCCCGCTCACGGTTACTACCGGGGCGTTCGCGACCAGCATCGTGTTTCGACTGATCGCGGTTGAACGTGAAAGCAGGAACCGGTTATGGAGGGAGGTTGTGGCCTGATACAGATCATACCGTGCCATCATCAGTCTCAGACTCGGTACCGCCAGGGCCGACATTACGCCCACAATCACCACCACGGTCATCATTTCGACAAGCGTAAACCCGCCTTGATTTGCCCGCCTGGGGCCGGTTGTCAGAAAATGGTACAGCATGGCGCCTTCTAATCGAGCAAGGGGCATGCCGTTTCCCCTGGCAGGGTTCCCGAGGATAACTCTGTGAATTATTGGGCATTGTGCGTCGGCCGGCAGTTGCGAGGCTGGCAATTTTCGCTCAAACGGGCGACAATTTTCGGTGTGCCTCCTGCACAGTTTCTGTACAAGGCTTCGGGAAGCATACCGCTGGTTCAGGTGAAACGCGACCCGAGTGGAGCCACCACGGAGTGTGAGATGCAGCTGAGAGGTGTATGGGTATACCTCAGTTGGCTCAATTATTGTAGACTTCAGCACAACGTCCGCGCGTTCTGCTCACTGGTACGGCGGGGTCGCGTGAAATCAGAATCTCGGAAAGTCCGACGGTTTGCGGTGCAGCTTCCTGCCACATTCAGAAACGGCACAGCAGGGCAGCGTGGAACGGTGCTGAATCTTTCGATGCAGGGTTGTGCGATGACGACGGAGACGATGCCGGCCCTCTCTACGTACTTCTCGTTGCAGATCGATTGCTCCAACGGCGAAGCGCCGATCTTCATCGAACTTGCCGGGGTTCGATGGATTTCCGGTCACCGCTGCGGGTTGGAATTCATCCGGATTGTCCCGGAGATGACGACACGGCTACGAGCCTTCGTCTCGCTTCTGGAGGACACGCCCTAGCGCGGAAGGGAACCGGAGGGCGTTCCACGCGTTCAGCCTCCTCACTTGATAGCGACCGAACGGACCTGGCGGTAGGTGGTCATACCTTTGAGCACTTTCTGAATTCCATCCTGGAGCAGGGTGACCATGCCGTCTCGCATCGCCACGGCGAGAATTTCTGCCGTCCGCCCTCTGGCCTGGATCAGATTCTTGTTCTCCTCCGAGCCGACAAGAAGCTCGTGCAGGGGGACCCGCCCCTTGAATCCGCTCTGGTTGCAGAACTCGCACCCCCGTCCGCGGTAGAGCATCCAGTCGTCGCTGTACGTGACCCCCACCTTGCCCCAGTAGCGCGCCCCGTAACCTTGAACCAGTTCATCATATTCCTGTCTCGTCGGATGGTAGGCCTCCTTGCAGTGGTCACACAGACGCTTGCAGAGCCGCATGGCCAGCACCCCCAACATCGCGTCGGCGAAGTTGAACGCGTCGCATCCCATGTCAAGCAGCCGCGTCACCGTCTCCACGGCAGTATTCGTATGGAGCGTGCTCATCACCAGGTGCCCGGTGAGCGACGCTTCGATGGCGATATCCGCCGTCTCTTTGTCCCGCATCTCTCCGATCATGATAACGTCGGGATCGGCACGGAGAAACGCCCTCATCGCGGCAGTGAAGGTGAAGCCGATCTTATGATGAACCTGTACCTGCCTGAGCCCTTCCTGCGTGATTTCGATCGGATCCTCAGCCGTCCAGATCTTCCGTTCGTCCGTATTGATGTGTTTCAGTACGGCGTGCAGCGTCGTCGTCTTCCCCGATCCGGTTGGGCCTACACAGAGAAAAATCCCGTAGGGCCGCTCGGCCAGGCCTTTCACTGTGTGCAGGACGTCGGGTGAGAATTCCAGCGCTTCCAAGGGAAGGGGTTCCTTCGCCGTCAGAAGACGTAGCACGACGTCTTCGTTGCTGCCCGCCGTCGGCAGGGTCGCCACGCGGAGTTCAATCTCCCGATCCTTCGCCAGCTTGTATCGAATCTTCCCGTCCTGGGGCTTCCGACGTTCAGAGATGTCGAGATTCGCCATAATCTTGAGTCGCGACACAATGGCCCGCCGATAGACTGCCGGAATGCGCATGTAGGTGAAGCAGGTGCCGTCGACGCGGAATCTCACCGCCGTTTCCTTGCGATCTGAATAGGGCTCAATGTGCACGTCGGAGGCGCCCAGGCGATAGGCTTCGGCGATCACCTGGTTCGCCAGACGCACGATGGCCGAATCGTTCTCGTCAACCTCGCCGGAGCCAGGTTCTCTCTCCCGATCGGCAGCGGCTTCGTCGACGAGTTCGCCTAGAATCTCGGTGATCGATCCGCCGTTGGCCTGGCCTGTTGCGACCAGTAAGTACTGTTCGATGTCCCGCCTGAGCCCGACGGAGAACCGGACCGTCAGCCCCGGGAACGCACGCCGGATATCGAGCCCCTTGTCCAGATCGTGTGGATCGTTGATGACGATGTCGAGGACGGATCCCTGGCGTTTCAAGGGAATCCAGGAGTTTCTTCGGAGATAGTCGATGCTGAGGTTCTTCAGAAGGTCGGGATCAATGACCGTCCGCTCGTCATAGGTGACGTACGGGCATTGATAGAATTCGCTGAGCGCCGAGCCGAGTTCGGACTTTGACACCCGGTATTTGTCGAGCAGAATCGTCTCCAGATCGACCTGGCGAGACAGAGACTCTTCGACGGCTGAATCCAGATCGGGCTGGTTCAACAAGCCGCGATAGGCGATGCAGTCAAGCAGACTGCGTTCCATCGTCATCTTGCGCGGCTGTTTGGCCATGCGTGGTTTTCTTAGTGAGGCAACCGAGAGGACTTCCCGTCTGGGAATCGCTCCGGGAGATTGCGTGACCATTTTATCTCATCCTCTCGGATCGACAATAAGAAGATGCTTTTCTTGTTGGATCACGCCACAGCTACTTCAATAGCGCGTCAGTCACGTGCCCGGTGCGCGATAGACCACCGGCAATCCCTGGAAGAACCCCCGGCCCATGTCATGGTCATGCCAGACATCGAGGGAAACCCCTGTTGCAGCCGGTGCGATGGTCCCTTCCGTCACGACCGCCCCATAGACCTTCGCTGTACCGTTGATCGTGATGTTCCCCGCAGCGTAGAGCACGCCGTTGAGATGGACTCCTGAGATCTGGACCGGAGCACGGGTACCGGTGCCGCCAGCCGGCGGGCTGAGCACGGAGATTTGATTCCCCGAGGTGCTCGGACTGAAGGTCACATGGCCCTGCACCACAGCCAATCCCTCGAAATACCCCGCCCCCAGCTTGACCGTTCCCAAATTGTCCGATCGAGGTGGGCTCTGATCCAACGTGTCGACAAAGATGAGGCCGAGTTGATCTCCCTCACTCTTCGACCGGAAGACCTGATCGGCCGATAGTCCACGGCCCGGAGCGACGATGCCGTTCTGATAGAGGAGCCCTGACGGATCGATGGCATAGTAGGTCCCGTATCGCACGGCCATTCGCTTGAGCAGATCGTAGTTCCAGCGATCGAGGCGCACGCCGGGTATCGGATGTTGGTGCACATGCACATGGCTCGGAAGCACCGGCAGGGCACCCTGCGCCGGCTGTGGCTGCGTGGCTTCGACGACTCCTCCCACCCACAAGTCCGTCCATCGATCCTCCCGCGTCGTCACCTCGTCATACCGGTGGCCTGTGATCGTGGCGAGGGCACTCAACAGCGGAATCTCGTCAGCGTGACGAATCACAAGGTCGCCGCCGACCGTCAGCCTCCCCCAGTGCGTCCAGACGGAAGACTCCTGTCCTGGCAGGGGAAGACCGAGGCTCCCTCCGGCCTGCACAGCCGCACGCAAAGGCGGGAGTTCGAGTGTACCCAGCTGCAGGCTCACCGACTGGGGCAATGACGAAGGCCCGACGGTTTCTACAATGACGTCGACCGTACAGAGCAGGCCCGGCTTGCCCGGCGCGTAGATCTTGAGCTGTCGGACGGTTCCCAGGCTGCGCAACGAACGGAACAATCCGGAAACCGGATCGTTGAGGAGCTGATCGTCGGAAGAATTTGTGGCCTCCAGCAGAAGATCCGGACGATCGGCGGATCCGATGAACTGTGATCGGCCCGCTTGATCGAAGAACGAGGGCCATCCTTCGACCGACTGGAATCGCTTGTCCAGCAGCACCGCAATTGACGGCGGGCTGGAGCGTGGACGGTGGAACCATCCAATGACCAGTTCGCCCGCCGCATCTGCAAGCTGCTGGGCAATCGCGAATTGCCTCCCGGCACTGGCACCAAGCGCCTCCTGCCAGGCCAGATTTAGCAGAGTCGCACCAACCAGTGACAGGACCAGCGCGAGCACCATCACCCCGAGAAGCGCAATCCCCATCTGCTTGTCTGCTGCGTTGAAGGGTGACATAGCTCCTGCCCGCTACGATCGAAGACCGATGTCCCGAACAATCCGATGACCCGGGTGACCCGGCGTCATCTCAATGACGATCCGCCTTACCTCTGATGGGATCTGCGTGACGTGGCCGCGTTCATCGCGATAGGAGAACTGGACTGCATTGAGGCCGCCGACCAGGACGTTGGCTCCCCCGTCCACCATGCGCATGAAGTGCACTCCGCCCTGCCCATCGGGTTTGGTGTAATAGGCCACCCGATTGTTTACCTCGACCGCGGCCCCGGCGGGGAACGACACCTGAACCGGTTCGGCCAGTGTCAGTTGGTATCGTTGCCCGGTGTGGGCGAGCCGGTGCACTTCGCAGCTCTGCCGTCCGCACACCGACACTGTCTTCCCCTCGCCCCATCCGCTTCCGTCCGCTACCGCCAGCAAGGTTTGCCCCGGCGTGACGGCTCCGGTCGTCGCCGTCCGCAGCGCGCTGAGGTTGGCAAGAAACTGGAACTCCTCAGAGTTCGCAGTGAGAACCGCCTCTGCCGCCGTAAGGCGGACTTCCTGCTCGCAGACCTCCAGCCCCAGCCTCAGTTCCTGGTGCTGGGTCAGGGCGCGAAATTGTGCGGCAGCCCGAGTCTGCACGACATTGAAGGTCTCGAGCGTCACGGTCAGCACGAAGACCCCGGCTGCCAGACCGATGAGTAGTTCCGTCAGACAGAAACCGCGCTGGTTTGACAGGATCATCGGTGCATTCTGTTCCATGGAGCGGTTCCTCCACACCCAGGCATTTTACAATCGTCCCACAAAGGCCGGATTGGCCCGGAGAGTTGCCAGGCGCACTTCCTTCTGGTTATCAGGTCCTTGATAGAACGCTACCGCTTGAATCGCCGCCATTCCGACGGAACCCAGCGGGCCGGGACGATCGACCTCGACCGTCCACACCACAGTGACTCCATCACGCTCAAGCACAGCCGTGTAGACACCATCGTTCGCCGCTGCATCATGACCCTGCCCATCATCCCTCATGCTGGTCTCCGCGATACCGTCGTCATCCAGATCATCATCGAGCAGCAGCTTCCAGTGCACAGACCGTTTGGCCTCCAGTCTCGAATGGGCCAGTTCCATTGCCCGGCTGCTCAGACCGGCCTGCTGAATGGACCTGATCGAGACCTCCACCGCCCCCATCACTCCCATCAAGGCGATGCCGGAAATGACCATCGCAATCATCGCCTCGATCAGACTGAACCCTTCGTCCCGGACGTTCTTCCTCATAAGATTGAGACCCGCCCCGTGATGCCCACAGTCAGTTTCTGAATCGGTCCTTGGTCGCTGCGAAGGTAAATCGTCGTCGCTGTGGCAGAACGACCGCTGGGATGAAAGAGAATCTCCGGCCCCGCGCTTGGTTCGCCGACGACGATTCCCTTGTCTCCGTACCGGTACACATGGTGTGTCGTCGCCCCGTGGACGAATTGCGCCTCCAGGGTCCGCTTCTCAAGGTCGAACACAACGCGTACCCGATCCCGATGGGTGATCGCGAGCTGTCTCGCGAGACGAAGCTCCGATGCGATCTCTTCGGCGGTGGAACGAGTCAGGATCCAGGCGTGAAGTCCCGACAAGTTGGAAAGCGCCAGAGCCGACACCATCCCCGCGATCGCCAGGGTAATCATAAGTTCGAGCAACGTCTTCCCTTCCTTCCCCATGCGAGTCCCTCCAGAACGATTGACTTCTGCCTCAGTCTCGCTGCCTGGGGCTGCATCTCAAGAGTCGTGCCGATCGAGAGAGTTCGATGCAGCGCATGGCAGATTCCGCCGATCAAGAAGGGCGTGTACCGAAAAGCCGTTGCATTATTGGAGGCTCGGGGAGGAAGAACCGTTTCGACGGGAGGGAACTCGCCACAGGGACAGGGCAACGACGCGTGACCCACCGGATACAGTTTTCAGAGGAAGAGATACAGGGAACGGGTCTTGACGTCGAGCATGCGGAGTGGGCCGAGGGCGTTACCCGGCGAAGAACCCTTGGTACCAGTCCAGGATGGGTTGTCCGAAGAACAAGGAGACGACAGCTCCGCAGACGAGAAACGGCCCGAAGGGAATATAATCCTCCCGTTTAATCACCCGTGCAGCAATCAGCGTAATCCCGACAAGGGAACCCAACAAGGATCCGAGCATGATCGTCATCAACGCGGGCTTCCAGCCGAGAAAGGCCCCGATCATTGCGAGGAGTTTGATATCGCCACCACCCATGCCTTCTTTGCCAAAGAGATAAGGACTGGCCCAGGCAAGAAGCCATAAGATGCCTCCCCCGACCACCAGGCCGATCACGCCGTTCAGCAGCCCGAGGGGGAGGACAGTCGCGGCGCTGACGATCCCGACAGCCATTCCGGGGAACGTAATAGTATTGGGAATGATCTTATGGGAGAGGTCAGTTCCCGCGACGACCAGTAGCGCAGAATAAAGTAGCCCGTAGGCCACCGCCGGCCAGCCCAGTCCGAAATACCAGAGTAATCCGACATAGCCGGCGGCATTGAGTGCCTCCACCGCGGGGTAGCGCCAGGGAATGCGAATCGCGCAATGCCGGCAGCGGCCGAGCAGGATCAGATAGCTCAGAAGGGGGATGTTGTCGTACCAGGCGATCGGATGGGAACAGTCGGGGCAGTGGGAACCCGGCCAGGCGATCGATTCATGCCGCGGTAACCGGTAGATGCAAACATTCAGAAAGCTGCCGATGAGTGCGCCAAACATGCCGACAATCACATAAAGTGAGTGCATCGCCCGGCTTTCATTTGCGAACGGATCAGCCCCCCTCCGGACCTCCCGTGAGTCCCAGACGGTTTGTTTCCTTACTCAGTAACCCTACTAGGGCTGATGGTCTGTATTTACATTCCCGGAGGATGATTCCTATAATTCCATCAACCGGAGATCTGGCATCACCTCCGTCCGATCAGTTACCAGTATACCTGAAACGCCCGCATCGCAAAGGAGAACTACGCATCGTGGCCAAAGCAGCCGGGAGACCGCAGGCTCGAAAGTCTCTGGCGGATCTTGAGCCTCCCCACCGCGCCAAGCGGCCGGAGTCGTTGACCTCACGCGAGCAAGAAATTCTGGAGTTGATCTGGGCCGGCTTTAAGAATCGGGAAATCGGCCATCGGCTGAAGATCAGCGTGAAGACCGTCGAGGCTCACCGCGCCAATATGATGAAAAAGCTTCGCGTGTCGAATACCGCCCAACTGTTGAAGACGGCGATCCAGGGCGGCATGCTCAGGGTCCGCTAGGAACTGAACTTCTCTCCAACAGCGAGACTCCGTTGCCGGAGTGCCTCGAACAACGCGATCGCAGCTGAGGCTGATACATTGAGCGATCGAACGCGCCCTTTCATGGGGATGCGGATGCGCTCATCGCAGTGCTGCAGCACACCCGGCCGGATTCCCGTTCCCTCGCCTCCGAAGACCAGCCCGACCGGCCCTCGCAGATCGACCTCCGTAAACAGTTTGGTCGCCGACGGCTCCACCCCAAAGATCCATAAACCCGATGCCTTCAGCGACTCAAGAAGTCGGCTCACATTCGTGACGCGTGCCACCGGTAGATGATCGATCGCCCCAGCCGACGCCTTCGCCACCACCGACGTCAGCCCGGCCGCCCTCCGTTCGGGTATAAACAAGCCGTGTGCCCCTGCCCCCTCGGCCGTACGGATCACCGCGCCGAGATTGTGGGGATCTTCTACCCCGTCCAGGATGACCAGGAGCGGCGGCTCGTTCCGTGCTGCAGCGCGAGCGAGAATCGATTCTTCCGTCTGGTAGGCCTTCGCTGCGGCAAAGGCCACGATGCCCTGGTGCTTGCCCCCAGGAACCAGACGGTCCAGCGCGGCGAGCGGTTGGACGTGAACCGGAACATGGCGTGATCGAGCCAATTGGACCAATTCGGAGAACTGCTTATCAGTCCTGATGACGAGGAGCCGTTGCAACGGCCTGGTTCCCGCCTTCAGCGCCTCCCGCACCGCGTGGAGGCCATAGAGCACCTCCCGGGAGTTAGCGCTTCCACCGGCTGGTGCCATCGGGTTTGTCCTCGATCGTGATGCCTTGTGAAGCCAGTTCTTCCCTAATCGCATCTGCACGTTTGAAGTCTTTCTTTTTCTTCGCCTCAGCTCGTTCAGCGATCTTTGCTTCGATTTCAGCATCGGACAGCCGCTCTTGCTCTGCTACGGTACCAGACTCTCCCATACCCACCGACAAAGATTCTGAAGCTTGAACCCGCTCGAAAGTTCCAATTTTTACCGGTGGATTAAACTGCCACTCATCCAACTGAAACAGCCCGACCACCTTGCCAATCGACCGGAATTCATTCCTGACGATCTTGCGCGCTTCAGTCGAAAAACCGTTATCCAGCATTTTATTCATATCGCTCCGCAATCCCTGTAACGCCGCTATTGCCGCAGGCGTATTGACGTCGTCGTCCATCGCTTGGATAAACGAATCCCGGGTTTGCGCGATAGCAGCCTTGAGGAGACCTTCGCCTTTCATACCAGAACCGCCGGTCTCCTTCAGCCTATTGAAAAGGTCATAGAACCCATTCAACGCATTCTTCGCTTCTCTCAATGCCTGGTCTGAAAAATCAAGCGGCCCGTGATAATGAGTTGAAAGGAGAAAGTATCGGAGGATTTCGCCCGTGACTTCTTCCGACCATTCAGACTTTTCAAAAATCTCCCTGATCGTAAAGAAGTTCCCCAGGGACTTCGACATCTTCGCCTGGTTGATCTGCACGAAGCCGTTGTGAATCCAATAGCGGGCAAATTCTTTTCCCGTCGCGCCGCAGGATTGTGCGATCTCATTCTCATGGTGCGGGAAAATCAGGTCCATCCCTCCCCCATGGATATCGAAGGTCTCGCCCAAATGCCGGAGTGACATGGCGGAACATTCGATATGCCAGCCGGGACGGCCCGGTCCCCAGGGGCTTGGCCATGAAGGCTCGCCCGGCTTACTGCTCTTCCAGAGCGCGAAATCCATCGGATGACGCTTGCGTTCATCGACGTCCACCCGCGCTCCGGCCTGAAGATCTTCGAGCCGCCGCTTTGACAACCGGCCATAGTGAGGGTACTTGGCCACTTCGAAGTACACGTCTCCATCCACTTGATAGGCGAGACCCTTCGCAATCAACTTCTGCGTGATTCCAATAATGTCGGTGATATGCTCCGTGGCCTTCGGCTCGATCGAGGCGGACCGCACACCCAGCTTGCCCATGTCGTCCTGATAGGCTTGAATGAACTTGGCGGTAATCTGGTCGCACCCGACGCCCTGCTCGTTCGCTCGCTTGATAATCTTGTCATCCACATCGGTGAAATTCTTCACGAACGTCACGGCATAGCCGCTGTACTCCAGATAGCGCCTGAGGACATCGAAAACCAGCGCGCTTCTCGCATGACCGATATGGCAATAGTCGTACACCGTCACGCCGCACACATACATCCGCACCTGCTTTGGAATCAGCGGTTCGAACGATTCCTTGGCTCCCGTGAGCGTGTTGTAAATCTTGAGCATGCAACGGCCCTATTGAGAGGTGGGGCAGCGTTTGGGCCAGTGGGACCAGACGAAGAACACCAGGATCGCGGCCAATACCAAACCGATCACGATATCGAACCGGTGGAAATACTCCCGGAGCTCTTCCCAGCGCTCCCCCATCTTCACACCGACATAGGCCAGCAGATAGCACCAGGGCAGGGCCCCGAGGAACGTAAAGATGACGAAACGGGGAAAATGCATCTGTGCAATCCCGGCCGGCAGAGAGATGAACGTCCGCACAACCGGGAGCATTCGGCCGAAGAACACGGCGGCCTCGCCGTATTTCTGGAACCAATGGTCGGCAATGTCCAGATCGCGGTGAGAGACCAGGAAATACGGGCCGTACCGCTCGACGAAGGGACGCCCGCCCCAGATCCCCGCATAGTAGGCCACGATGGAACCCACCACATTACCCACGGCTCCGGCCAGGGTCACTCCGAGCATCGTAAACTCGCCCGTGCTCACCAGGTAGCCTGAAAAAGGCATGATAATTTCGCTCGGCAGCGGAATGCAGGCACTCTCGACGGCCATCGTGAATAGAATCCCACTATAGCCGAACTTGGAAATGCAGGCGATGACAAACCGGCTCAACTCGCTGATGATGGCCTCAATCAATCCGCCGATCACGTCGTCAACTCCTCCGCCGGACGGGCAACCGGCCCTGACCGGTCACGCGACCGGTCCCCCGTTGGAGGACCGGCTCCCAGGCGCGGAACCGATCCAGCACTGCATGATGTGTACTGTCGAGTCGGATCGGCGTGATGGAGACCAGCCCTTCTTCGATGGCCTCGTGGTCTGCATCTTTACTGCGACTCCAGGACACGCGCTTTCCTGCAATCCAGTAGTACTTGCGCCCATGAGGGTCGAGTTTTTCAATGATCGGGTTGTGGAAGCGGCGCCGGCTGAGGCAGGTAATCCGCACGCCCTTAATGGCCCGCTGCGGTCGATCAGGAATATTGACGTTCAACAGCGTTTCCTCGGGTAGGCCCTGCTCGAGCACAAGCCGAACGACGCGCACGGCATAGGAGCCACCGACCGAAAACCTGAACCGCTCCTGCCCATCCTGCGAGACCGCGACAGACGGGATGCCGAGTATCGTCCCCTCCATGGCCGCCGAGACGGTGCCTGAATACATCACGTCATCGCCAAGATTGACACCCTTGTTGATCCCCGACACCAGGATGGACGGCGGCTTCGGCATGATCTTGAGCAGCGCCAGATTCACACAATCCACCGGTGTGCCGTTCACGGAAAAAGTGCGGGAGGCCACACAATGGAGCCGCAACGGTTTGTGCAGGGTCACCGCATGAGCCACGGCCGTGCGTTCCCGGTCCGGCGCCACAACCCAGACCTCACCGAGGACAGAGAGCGCCGATGTCAGCGCGGCGATGCCTGACGAGTGAATGCCGTCGTCGTTCGTGACAAGAATCCGCATGCCTCAGCCGCAAAAAAAGAGCTGCGCAAGGCAGCTCTCCCGAACCAGTCTCCGTCCGAGGTATCGAGGCCCCTTCCCTGCGCTCGACGCTCGGCACTGTGTATTGGTCGGGGCGGCGGGATTTGAACCCACGACCACTCGCACCCCAAGCGAGTACGCTACCGGGCTGCGCCACGCCCCGACGTCTTCTTCAATCCATCTTTTTGTCTATTGTCCCTTGCGAGATGCTCGAAAGGCAATGGGGAAGGAGCTGCCACATTATGGCGTATGCGACTCCAGGATTCTCAAAATCGCCTGCAGATCGCCGCGAAGCTTCTTGGCCATGTCTTTTGGGCGAAGCGAGCGTGAGGCGGCCCGCCCCCGTCTGGTCCAATACCGCTTCACACCTTCCAACGTGTGCCCCTCCTCATAGAGCATCCGCTTGATTTCCAACACCGTCTCGATGTCCCTCTGCACATAGAGGCGCTGGTTCCCACGGCTTTTCTTGGGTTTGAGAAAACTGAACTGCGACTCCCAGAAACGGAGCACGTAGGCGGGAAGCTTCGTCAATTGACTCACTTCGCCGATTTTATAGAAAACCTTGCTCCCCAGCCTGGGTTCGGTTCCCATGACCGGCCCTCAACCGATGGTTGCTGATGTGGGTAATGCCGCGTTACGAATTGACGTATTTCTTGAACACTTGACTCGGCCGGAATGTGACGACTCGACGGGGAGTGATGCCGATTTCTTCTCCGGTCCGAGGATTCCGCCCTTTTCTCGCGCCCTTGCTGCGCACGACAAAATTCCCGAACCCCGCAATCTTGACTGATTCTCCCTTCTGTAACACGGACTTCAGAAGATTCAGCACGAGTTCGACGATGTCCGCCGCCTCATTCTTTGAAATGCCGACCTGCTTGAAAATTTCGTTCGCAATATCAGCTTTTCTCATACCACCCCCCGTGCACCATCACTGCAACTCGCCCCGCGCACTCTTTGGAGCTCCTCGATGAGGCGTCGAGTTTTGCTTAAGTTACGTGAGGTTACGAACGCTGTCAAGAATTAATTTGCCTGATGATTGCCGAACGGGGGCTACTCCTTCACCAACAGCTTATATTCAATACTGTCCGCCAGGGCTTGCCAGGTCGCCTCAATAATGTTTTCCGACACACCGACTGTCCCCCATTTGTCCTTCTGGTCTCCGGACTCAATGAGGACACGGACCTTGGATTCGGTCCCCTTATTGGCCGCCAGAACACGCACTTTGTAGTCGAGCAGTTTGACTTCCCTGAGCTGCGGATAGAACTTTTCCAATGACTTGCGCAGAGCATGATCAAGTGCATTGACCGGCCCGGCTCCCACAGCAGCCGTATGTTCAACCACCTCCCCGACCTTGACCATCACCGTTGCTTCCGCAACCGGTGCCCCGTTATCCTGCTTCTTTTCGACGATCACGCGGAACCCCAGCAGTTGAAAGGCCGGCTTGTGACTGCCCATAGTCTTCCGCATGAGCAGTTCGAATGACCCCTCCGCCCCCTCAAACTGATACCCCTGACTTTCCCGCTGCTTCAGCGTATCGACCAGCTCATGGACCTTGGAGTGATCCTTCGCGAGCTTGATACCGTAGGCTTCGATTTTCTCCAAGAGGCCGCTCCGGCCCGCATAATCAGAGACCAGGACACGTTGCCGGTTGCCGACTTGAGCCGGATCGACATGCTCATACGTGGCCGGGTTCTTGAGCACCGCATGAATATGCACCCCGCCCTTGTGGGCGAACGCCGAATCACCCACATAGGGCTGATGCTTGTTGGGCATGAGATTCGCAATTTCGGTGACGAAACCCGAAACATCCTTCAGGTGACTCAATCGATCCGTCAGCGCGGGCCGCTTCATCTTCAATTCCAGGTTCGGAATGATCGAGCACAGGTTCGCATTCCCGCAGCGTTCGCCGATCCCGTTGATCGTGCCCTGGACTTGCACAACCCCGCTCTCGATCGCGACTAGCGAGTTGGCCACGGCCATTTCGCAATCATTATGGGCATGGATCCCGAGAGGAACCGGACACTCCCTCCGGACGACCTCACAGACCCTCCGGATCTCCCATGGCATCGCCCCCCCGTTGGTGTCACAGAGAATCACGCGTTCAGCGCCGGCTTCGACCGCTGTCCGGATCGTCCTGAGCGCATAATCTGGATTCGTCCTGTAGCCGTCGAAGAAATGCTCAGCGTCATAGAAGACTCGCCGTCCCTTGCTCCGCAGGTAGGCCACAGAATCCTCGATGAGCTCGAGATTCTTGGACAGCGAAATACCTAGGGCATCCGTCACGTGCAACGACCAGGTCTTGCCGAAGATGGTGATCGTGCCGGTTTCCGCTCCGAGTAGCGCCTGGAGGTTCGGATCTTTCCTGACGGAATTACCTGCTTTCCGCGTCGAGCCGAAGGCCACCACCGCGGCATGTTTCAACGGAATCGTCTTGATCATCCGGAAGAACTCGATGTCTTTCGGATTCGCCCCCGGCCACCCGCCTTCGATAAAATGCACTCCGAGTTCGTCCAGCTTCTGCGCGACGCGGATCTTGTCCTCGGCGGAGAAGCTGACATCTTCAGCCTGTGCTCCGTCGCGCAAGGTCGTGTCGTAGACCTCCAGTGCGGCCGCGCGCTCAGCCGGCATTCTGAGCTCAGGCACCGGGTGACGCTCATAGGACGGACGAGCGGATCGGGATGATGGGGGGTTCCGGGCCATGGGAATAGAGGGTACCAGGTGGACGACGGCCCTGTCGAGACGTGCCAGGCCTTCGGCCACTACGGCGCAGCCGGACGATCTCCCTGGGAAGTTCGGTGGAGGCCGAAGGCATCATGAAGCGAGCGCATGGCCAGCTCCAGGTATTTTTCGTCGATGACGCAGGAGATTTTGATCTCCGACGTGCTGATCATCATGATGTTGATTCCTTCTCGGGACAACACCTGAAACATCTTCGCCGCCACGCCCGAATGGGACCGCATCCCTACTCCGATGAGCGAGACTTTCGCGATCGATTCGGTCACCGACACCGATTTGGCCTCGATGTCCTTCGCCACAGTTTGAATGATCGGCACGGCCTTCCGGAGATCGGCACGGGGCACCGTGAAGGAGAGATCCGTCATGGCCGCCTGGCTTATGTTCTGAATGATCATATCGACGTTGATTTGCGCCTCGGCCACAGACCCGAAAATCCGCGCGGCAATGCCCGGCTTGTCCGGCACGCCGACGATCGTGATCTTCGCCTGATTGCGGTCTCCGGTGACCCCGGCCACCACCGCCGCTTCCATGTCCGCATCTTCCGTCGTCACGAGCGTCCCCTTTCCTTCTCTGAAGCTCGAATTCACTTCCACCGGCACATTGAACTTGGCCGCAAACTCCACGGACCGGGCCTGGAGGACCTTGGCCCCGAGACTGGCCATCTCGAGCATCTCTTCGTACGCAATCTTATCGATACGACGCGCCCCGGGCACGATGTTCGGATCCGCCGTGTACACCCCGTCCACGTCGGTAAAAATGATGCAGCGATCGGCCTTCAGGGCCGCGGCCAGTGCGACAGCGGAGAGGTCGGATCCGCCCCGCCCGAGCGTCGTCGTGGCGCCGTCGGGCGCGCGGCCGATGAACCCGGTGATCACCGGG
>DASPGL010000197.1:0-2618 GCA_035620635.1 Nitrospira sp.
CGCTGGATGAACCGCCTGAGGTCGCCGTCCGTCACAATCCCTGCGAGTGCACCCGCTCGGTCCACCACCGTCGTCATTCCGAGCTTCTTGGCGGTCATCTCGAGCATGGCCGTAGTGCCCGCAACCGAGGCTTCGACCATCGGCAGTTCCGCACCTGTATGCATCAGATCTTTCACCTTCACGAGCAACCGGCGGCCCAGCGTTCCGCCCGGATGGAAACGCGCAAAATCCTCCTCCTTGAAGCCGCGCCTCTGCAACAGCGCCACGGCGAGCGCGTCACCCAAGGCCAGCGTGGCCGTCGTGCTGGCGGTCGGCGCCAACCCCATAGGACAGGCCTCTTCCGCCACCGAGACGTCCAGCGCCACATCGGAATGCTTGGCCAGAGTGGACGCCATCCGTCCCGTCATACCGATGACCGGAATCCCCATGCGCTCGACGTACGGGAGCAATTGCAGCAGCTCCTGCGTCTCTCCGCTGTTGGAAATCGCGATCAGGGCATCACGACGGGCCAGCATGCCGAGGTCCCCGTGTACGCCCTCAGCCGGATGCAAAAAGAATGACGACGTCCCCGTACTGGCCAGAGTGGCCGCAATCTTCTGGCCGATCAGGCCGGACTTCCCCATACCTGACACGACGACTTTGCCTTTGCACCGGGCCAGCAGATCCACCGCTTTGTCGAACTTGTCATCCAGGCGGTCGATCAACGACTGGACGGCGCGGGCCTCGATTGCCAGCACGCGCTTTCCGTCGCCCAGGCTCCCGAGGCTTCTGACGGCGTTCGGAGGCGATGGAACGGTCGGCTTCAGTTTCGTGCGCTTGCTGCGTCGCATATTCGCAGGACCCGCTCCAACAACGGTTTCAAGTGATGGACCGGCACCATGTTCGGTCCATCGGACAGGGCTTCGTCAGGATCCGGGTGCACTTCCATGAAAAACCCGTCGACACCGGCGCCGGCGGCCGCACAGGCCAGCGGCTCTACAAACTCGCGCTGCCCGCTGGACGTGGTACCGCCGCCGCCCGGCAACTGCACGCTGTGCGTCGCGTCGAACACGACGGGATAGCCGAAGCTTCGCATGATGGGGAAGGACCGCATATCCACCACCAGATTGTTGTAGCCGAACGAGGAACCGCGCTCGGTCAGGATGATGCGCCGGCTGCCGGATTCCTCCACCTTCTTGACGGCGTTGCCCATCTCGGCTGGCGACAGAAACTGGCCTTTCTTCACATTGACGACCTTCCCTGTTCTCGCCGCTGCGACGAGCAGATCCGTCTGGCGGCACAGAAACGCGGGGATCTGGAGTACATCCACGACTTTCCCCGCCTCCGTAGCTTGTTCCTCCGTATGCACGTCGGTCAACACCGGCAGATTGAACTGGTCTTTGACCTTCTTGAGTATTGCCAGGCCCTGTTCGATCCCGGGGCCGCGAAACGAGGTCATGGACGTCCGGTTCGCCTTGTCGAACGAGGACTTGAACACATAGGGCATCCCTAATGACCTGGCGATTTCAGCGATACTCCCCGCCGTGTCCATCACGATCTGCTCGCTTTCGATCACGCAGGGACCGGCGATCAGGAAGGGCCGCTGCCCCTGTCCAACCTTGAGGGAACCGATATCGACAAGATGCGCCATGGTCGACTCGCTCTAGGTTACGGCTGGGTTGAGGTTACGCCGGGAGTGTCGTTCTTCTCAACCTTCACCTCAGCCTTCCTCCTCAGTGCCCCAGTTTTTTCCGCAACGCCGCTCCGACAAATCCGCTGAACAGCGGATGCGGGCGGTGCGGACGGGAGCTGTATTCCGGATGGAACTGGGTGCCCAAGAACCAGGGATGGTTGTTCAGCTCGACGATTTCCACCAACCGGCCGTCGGGAGACATCCCGCTCAACACCAGCCCTTTCGCCGTCAATCGCTCCCGATAGGCGTTATTGAATTCATAGCGATGCCGGTGGCGTTCCCGCACTTCACTCACCCCGTACATCTTTTGGGCCAGCGTGCCTTCGCCCAGCCGGCAGAGATAGGAACCCAGGCGCATCGTGCCGCCCTTGTCGCTCACTCCATGCTGATCGGGCATCAGATGAATCACCGGATGCGGCGAGTGTTCGTCGAACTCCGCGCTGTTGGCGCCGGCCAGTCCCGCCACATTGCGGGCGAACTCGATGGCCGCGCACTGCATGCCCAGACAGAGTCCGAGGAACGGCACCTGACGTTCCCGTGCGTACGTGATTGTCGAAATCTTGCCCTCGATCCCCCGCGCGCCGAACCCTCCGGGGATCAGAATGCCGTCGGCCTCGCGCAGGATTCGTTCCGTACCCTGCCGTTCGATATCTTCGGATTCGATCCAGTGGAGAATGACTCTGGTTTCATGATCGATCCCGCCATGCACCAGCGCTTCGGCCAGACTTTTGTAACATTCCTTGAGCCCGACATACTTCCCGACAAGCGCCACGGCAATCTCGTGCTTCGGGCGCTTGATCTTCTGCACCATCGCGTCCCATTCCCGAAGGTTCGGTTGGCCGGTCTCCAGATGCAGTTGACGGACGATGAGTTCGTCCAATCCTTCTTTCCGGAACACGATCGGCACCTCGTAGATCGTATCGACGTCCTTGGCGGTGATGACGGC
>DASPGL010000198.1:0-7717 GCA_035620635.1 Nitrospira sp.
TGAATCCTATAAGCGGTTCATTTCCTCCTACGGATCCAACCAGACATTGCTCAGTCTTGTCTATCAAAAGCTCGGATATGCCTACCTGCTGAAGGGTGATCTCGATCAGGCGGCCAAGGCCTATTCCTCGGTTCTGGAGATGCAGGGTTCGGCAAACCGCGATCAGGCGATCTTCGAGCTGGCCCGTCTCGAGGAAAACCGCGAAAAACCGGAGGCGGCGGCGGGATATTATCAGGACCTGATCAAGACCTATCCGAATTCTCCGCTCGCGAATGAGGCCGCGCTTCGCGTGAAGGTTCTCGAAGCTAAAAAATCTCCTGAATCAGGCACAGCTCCGTCTCTTACTCCTGCCACTCCTTCGAAGACCTCTCCAAAGCCGTAACAACCCGAGCATGCCAGCCCGCAGCTGGCTTTCACCGGAGGAGAGACCGCAACCCGACCGGACGTTATCGGGTGATAATTAAAAATTCGCCAGGCTTGATGACTGGGCCGGAGAGATTGTTGCGTGCTTTGAGGGTGCGAAGAGGCACGCGGAACCGCTTGGAAACTTTCTCCAGCGTGTCGCCCGCACGAACACGATACCATCGCTGGGAGCCAGCCTTCACCTGTTGGACTTTCACCGGTTGGTGAGGAAACTTATACGTGGGCACCCGGTCAAGCAGTTGCACGACTTTCTCGCCGCTGCCGACGGGCACCTTCAAGTGATAGGCTGGGTCACCTGGAGGCGTGGCGTCTCGACGCAACTCGGGGTTTAACAACCGGAGCTCCTCATACGGAATGCCTGTTGTATTGGCAATGGCGCGAAAGTGCAGGGGGCGGGTGACGATCACTTCCTCGAACTGATGCGCCGGTTGCGGATCCTGGCTGAACCCGTATCGGTCGGGGTTTTTGGCAATGACGGTGGCAGCCATGATTCGCGGAACATACTGCTTGGTTTCAAGACGGATCAGCTTCGTCTTGGAAATGTCGGAGAAGGTTTGGGCCTGGGCTTTATGCAGCGCGCGCATCACCTTACCCTCGCCCGCATTATAGGCCGCCATCGCGAGCGGCCATGTCCCGAATAAATCGTAGAGGTCCCGCAGGTACCTCGCTGCGGCGACGGTCGACTTAATCGGATCCCGGCGCTCATCCACATAACGGTCGATCCGCAGCCCGTAGAGTTTTCCAGTCCCTTTCATGAACTGCCAGGGTCCGGTGGCCTTGGCCCGCGAATAGGCATAAGGATTGAAGCCACTCTCGACCAGAGAGAGATTCACCAGGTCGCTCGGCAGATCGAATTCGGAGAATATGTTCTCCACGAGGGGCCGATAGCGGCTGAAGCGGAGCAGCCATTGTTCGAAGCGGCTGCGGATTGAAGTATTGAAGAAGTAGATGTGCTTTTCCACAGTGGGATCAATCACCACGGGAATATTATAGGTCATTGCCGTTGAGACAGCCCCGTCTGAGGAAGCATTCGGTGGTTGGTTAGGGGCGACGAGCTGGTCCGCGGCAGCGGAGGATTCCGCTGTGTCATCGGCCTGATCGGATTTCTCACCAACAGAACGGAAGTCAGGAGGCGTAAGGGTCAGTTCAGGTTCGAGAGGCACGAGGTTGGCGTCGAGGTCTTCGTCGTCTGCCGAAGCCTCCGGTGCCGCTGAGGAGGCTGCAATAACCTGTGCCCGGCTGTCGGCAGGATACAGGAGAGTAACCCCGAAGATCAGGATGCAGGCCGAAACGGCTGCCCGTTGAATTCGCGCGATGGGTTCAACCACTGGTACCCCCGTTGAGACGACACCGGTCTTCTGCCGGATGCGTTTTGCCTTAGAGTATCGGGCGATCACCCGCTTGTCAAGAAATTGGACGGGGAGGGCGGTGCTCCTTGCGTATCAAGAAACTGGGTGCGATGCGTCAATCGAGCAACTGCCACGCGGGGAGAAGAAACTTCCTGCAAACTTCATTGGTTGCAGGGGACGATTTCTTGACACTTTCCCAGCGCAAATGGTAGCGTACCGCCTCTTTTCCCGTCGGCATCCTGCCAGGTCACATCGAAGGAGGATCGGTCAATGCTGAAGCGGTATTTATTGGCTCCCGGCCCGACGCCAGTTCCGCCAGAAGTGCTCTTGGCGATGGCGAGGCCCATCATTCACCACCGGGCGCCGGAGTTTGATCCGATATTTGCCGAGGTGCGGGAGGGACTCAAGTGGCTCTACCAGACCCGGAACGACGTCGTGATGCTGGCCGCTTCCGGTACCGGCGGGATGGAAGGCGCCGTGTCGAATTTTCTCTCGCCGGGCGATAAGGCCCTGTTCGTGAACGGCGGAAAGTTCGGAGAGCGATGGGGCAAACTGTGCAAAACCTTCGGGGTCCAGGCGACGGAAATCAAGGTCGAATGGGGTCGCGCCGTCAACCCGCAGCAGGTCGCCGAGGCGCTAAAAAAAGATCCTTCCATTAAAGCCGTGTACGTGCAGGCCAGTGAGACCTCGACCGGTGTGTCCCACGATGTGAAGACACTGGGTGAAATCGTCAGGGGCTTCGACAATACCATTCTCGTGGTGGATGCGATTACGGCACTGGGGGTCTTTGACCTCAAAACCGACGCCTGGGGACTGGATGTCGTCATCACCGGTTCACAGAAAGCACTGATGCTGCCGCCGGGTATGGCCTTCGTGAGCGTGAGCGAAAAGGCCTGGCAGCTCGCCGACAAAGCAAAAAACGCGGCGTTCTATTTTAATTTCAAGAAGGAACGCGAGAACCAGGCCAAGAATCAGACCGCCTTCACACCGGCCGTATCGCTGATCATCGGTTTGCAGGAAGTCTTCAGGATGATGAAAGCTGAAGGGTTGGAAAAAATGTTCGCGCGGCAGGGCCGGTTGGCGCAGGCGACACGTGAAGGGCTCAAGGCGGCCGGTCTGACCTTGTTCCCGAAGGAATCCCCGAGCGATGCGTTGACGGCCGTCTGCGCACCGGATGGCGTGGACGGCCAGGCGATCTATAAAAACCTCCGCGTACAATACGGCATGACGGCGGCCGGCGGACAGGATCATTTGAAGGGAAAGATTTTCCGCTTGTCCCATATGGGTTACGCGGACACTTTCGACATCATCGCGGCCTTGGCAGCGACAGAGATGGTGCTGAAGGGGCTAGGTCACCCGGTCAAGCTGGGAAGCGGAGTCGGACGGGCCCAGGAAATTTTGATGGCCAACGGGTAAAAGAGTCAGAAAGTCTGTCAAGTCGATCGCCCGGGGTCGATCCAGGAACCGTGGGGCACGACGACTTGAAGATGTTATGACGTGAGGACGTTGAGACAATGACAGCACCAGCCAAAATGAAAATTCTGGTCAGCGACAGTCTGTCGAAGCAGGGCGTGGACATCCTCGAGAAGGCCGGTTTCACCGTCGTGGTGAAAACGAAGCTGCCCAAGGAGGAACTGTTCAAGGAAGTGAAAGACGCGGATGGTCTGATCGTCCGTTCCGGTACGAAGGTGACAGCGGAGTTGATTGCGGCTGCCGAAAAACTCAAAGTGGTCGGTCGAGCGGGCTCCGGATTGGACAACGTGGACACACCAGCTGCGACCCGACGCGGCATTGTCGTCATGAACACGCCGGGCGGCAATACAGTCACGACGGCGGAGCATACCATGGCTATGATCTTTTCCATGAGCCGCCGGATTCCGCAGGCCACGGCATCGGTGAAAGCCGGCAAGTGGGAGAAAGACAAGTTCATGGGCGTCGAGTTGTACGGCAAAACGCTCGGCATCGTCGGCATCGGTCAGATCGGGGGCTATCTCTGCAAGCTGGCGCAAGGCGCCGCAATGACTGTGATCGCCTACGATCCCTATCTCGCGCCTGAGCGGGCCGAGAAAATGGGTGTGGAACTCGTGGAGCTGACGGACCTGTTTGGGCGCGCCGATATTATTTCACTCCATACGCCACTGACGCCCGAAACCAAGTCGCTCATCAACGCCAAGGCCATCGAGAGGATGAAGCCGGGGGTGATGATCGTGAATTGCGCCCGCGGCGGCATCATCAATGAAGCCGATCTGTTTCAGGCCCTCCAGTCGAAAAAAGTGGCGGCGGCCGCCTTCGACGTGTTCGAGGAAGAGCCGGTGAAGGCCGGCAACCCGCTCCTGACTCTGGATAACTTCATTTGTACACCGCATATCGGTGCTCAGACAGGAGAAGCGCAGGAGAACGTGGCCCTGGGTATTGCGGAGCAGATGGTCGACTACTTCACCAAGGGGCTGGCCAAGGGCGCAGTCAATATTCCCTCCGTCGCTCCCGAACTGCTCCTGAGGCTGCAACCCTACCTGACACTGGCGGAGAAACTCGGGTCCCTGCAGACACAACTCTGCCAGGGAGGAATCGAACGGGTGACCGTCGAATATATCGGCGAAGTCTCTACTCTGTCCGTCGCGCCGATGACGATAGCCGTGCTGAAAGGGCTCTTGGCCCCTATTATGGAACATGCGGTCAATTACGTGAATGCGCCGATCGTGGCGAAGGAGCGCGGGATCGAAGTGAAAGAGGTCAAGAACTCCGATGCCGGAGATTTCACGAGCCTCATTCGGGTGCACGTTCAGACGGGCAAAACGTCCCATCAGGTCGCCGGCACGCTCTACCATAAGAAGGATGCGCGGGTCGTGGAAATCAATCAATTCAAGGTAGAGGTCGTACCCGAGGGCCATATGTTGTTCATTCACAATGTCGATCGCCCCGGGGTTATCGGCATGGTCGGCAAGGTACTGGGGGACAACGGGATCAACATCGTCCGCATGCAGTGCGCCCTGGAAAAGCGGGGCGGGGACGCACTGCTGATTATTGGCTCCGATACGGCTTTCCCTGCCGGCGTCCTGGACCAGATCAAATCCAGCTCGAACATTCTATCGGTCAAAGTCGCACACCTGTCCTGATCGTCCAACGCCTTGCGCTCACCGATGGATTGCTATGGCCTCCGTTCCTCCAGCACAGGGCGTTTTTTCTAGACACCTCCACCCGCTCCGGGAACGGTCGCTGGTTCCCGTGGGGACGGCGACCATTCTCCCGGACGCTGCGCGCGATGTCCGGCGGCTCGAATCGACGCTGCTGACCCACCTCAATCGATGGGGATACGACGAGATCATCCTGCCGACGTTCGAGTATCTCGACGTCCTCGCTCCGGGCCTGGAGCCGGACCTGATCGAGAAGTGCTATCAGTTCGCCGATCGAACGACCGGGCGCATTCTTCTACTCCGTCCGGACGCGACGGCGCAGATCGCGCGCACCGTCGCCATGAGCATGATGAGTTCGTCGGTGCCGCTGCGACTGTCGTACCGGGCGTCGGTCTTTCGCTATGAACCCGAACATGCGGGACGCGACCGTGAAATCTTTCAGGTCGGGGCGGAACTCATCGGCGCGGACGATCCGACGGCGGATGTCGAGATTATCCTGTTGTTGATCGAGTGCCTCCAGCAGATCGGGCTCCGATCGTTCAGAATCTCCCTCGGACACGTCGGGTTTTTCAGAAGCCTGCTCGTTCGCGCGGGCTTGTCCCCGGAGGGGCAGAAGCGGGCTGAACAGGCGGCGGCTCGGAAAGACTTGCCGAAGCTCGGAGAAATTCTACAAGAGGGACGGGTTGCGAAAGGATTTGCCCGCGATATTTTGCAGGCACCGTTGCTCTCCGGACATGCGGAAGTCCTTGCGCGTGGGCGAGAACTTGCCGGCGGCGAGAAGCCGATGGTGCAGGCGTTGAATCGTTTAACGAAAGTGTATCAATTGGTCTGCTCAGCGGGCTACCGGGATCTGTTGTTTCTCGATTTGGGGGAGTTCAGAGGATTTGACTATTATGATGGTGTGGTGTTCGATGTGTTTGCCAATGGCGTGGGAGTCGAATTGGGGGGCGGGGGACGCTATGACCACCTGATCGGAAGGTTCGGGCGTAACCTTCCGTCCACCGGATTCGCCCTCAACGTGGACCGGCTGTTTCAAGGACTGAACCTCGCCGGCACACCGCAGGAACGGGCTCGAGCGGACGTACTCGTGGTCGGTCCGGCCACAGCGGCCAAGCAGCTCATTCTGGTGGCCACTCAGCTGCGCCAATCGGGCAAACGGGTCGTCCAGCAAATCCTCGCAGCCTCGGGGAACGCATTGGTGGGCGCAGCCGCCGAAGCCGGTCTGGCACTGGATGCCGAGAACGTTGTCGTAGTCGGCCACGGCCTCTCCCCAGCTGATCACGTGCTGCTCGTCCGCCCAAGGCTGCGGCGGACTGAGCGTGGAAACGGCCGGCTCCTCGTGAATCGTCAATCGATGTTGATGTCGGAGCTGGTCGCACGAATACGCCGGACGGGCGCCGGTATGGCGAGGCCACGATGAAGTCACTCTCAGCCGTCGATCTTTCCCAGCCGAAGCTGCCTCCGCAGAATCTGGAGGCCGAGCAATCGGTGCTCGGAGCCATTCTGCTCGATAACAGCGCGATGCCCAAGGCCATGGAGCTGCTGGTCGAGGAAGATTTCTACCGCACCGCCCATAAAAAGGTCTATCGTGCGATGCTCGATTTGTCCGACACCGGTGAAGTGATCGATCAGATCACATTGACGGAACGGCTCAAGGGACAAGGGGAGCTGGAGGCGGTGGGGGGAGCGGCCTACCTGGCCGAACTGGTTCAAATCGTCCCCAGCTCGGCCAACATCCGCTATCACTGCAAGATCGTGCGTGACAAGGCGGTAGCCCGTCAGTTGATCAACACCTCTACGGAGGTGTTGACGCGAGGCTACGAGGGAGCGTCGTCGATCGATGACCTGCTCGATTTTGCGGAGCGGTCCGTGTTCAGCATCGCGCAGGGCAAACTGGATCGGTCATTCAGCCCCATTGACCAAGTGCTCAAAGAAAGTCTTGAGCTGATCGACCAGCTCTCGAAGCGCAAAGAACATGTTACGGGTGTGCCGACCGGCTACTACGACCTCGACGATATTACCGCTGGGCTGCAGCCCTCCGATCTGGTGGTGGTAGCCGGCCGGCCCAGCATGGGCAAGACCAGCCTCGCACTCGGGTTCGCGGTGCATGCAGCCATTCATGCCAATGCTGTCGTCGGACTCTTCAGTCTGGAAATGTCCAAACCACAGATCGTACTTCGCATGTTGAGTTCGGAAGCACGCGTCGACTCCCATGCCCTCCGGACAGGTAAGCTGCAGAAGGAAGACTGGTGGAGACTGGCCGAAGCAGCCGGACGCCTCGAGCGCGCTCCAATCTATATCGACGATACCGGCGGGATCACCGTCCAGCAGATGCGCGGGAAGGCCCGCCGGCTCAAGGCTGAGAAGGGGCTTGATCTGCTGATCGTGGACTACTTGCAGCTCATGCAGGGGCGCAGCGATTCAGAGTCGCGTCAGCAGGAGATCTCCGATATTTCCCGTTCGCTGAAGGCCTTGGCGAAGGAACTGAACGTCCCGGTGGTGGCATTGTCCCAGCTGAGCCGTGCCGTCGAGGCCAGGAAGCCTCCGATTCCGCTCCTGGCCGACCTGCGTGAAAGCGGGGCCATCGAGCAGGATGCGGATGTGGTCATGTTTATCTACCGGGAGGATGTCTACGATCCCACCTCTGAACGGAAGGGGATCGCCGACATCATCGTCAGTAAACACCGGAACGGTCCGATCGGCCGGAAAGAACTCTTTTTTCAGGATCGGTTTGCGAAGTTCGAGAGCCTCGATCTCCGAGAATCCTGAAGCCGTTTGCGCAACGATAAGCTGCTCGGTATAATCCTCCTA
>DASPGL010000199.1:0-4445 GCA_035620635.1 Nitrospira sp.
GTCACACCGCGCTCAAAGAATATCAATCCGTGGCGGTGCTCGTCCCCTTCGGTCTCAATCTCACCGCGCCTCCACGCACCTTGAAAGGGAAGATCATGGCGGCTCGAACACCGTCCGCAGTGGAGCCCGCGACTCAGCAACCCGCGCATCCGAGTCTGGAGCCCGGCGAATGGATGAACCACCTGTTTCCGCCGGACGCGACCCCCCGCGCCCGGTCGCTTGGCTGGGCGCTGGGACTGGCCGGCCTCGCCATCCTCGCTGTCGCGGGATATCTGACCTGGATGTCTTACGCGAAGATCAACGAGGACTCCTCCAGGCTGATTCAGCTGCAGGCGCAGGCCGATGCCGCGGGAGCCAGGGTGAGCGCCCTGCAGCAGCAGCTCCATGAGCGTGACAAATCTCTGGCCCAGATGCAGGCGGACCTCCAGCACCGGGCCTCGGACATCGCGGATTTGAAAGATCAGTTGATCCAGCGCGAAGCCGAGCTGGATGACGCGAAGCTGCAACTGGCCCAGCGAGGCAGCCCACGGATGAGTTCACCGCAGGACGAGCTGGCGGCCCTCCTACGCACGCCAACCGTCACCGCGATCTCAATGGCAGGAACCGATGTCGCCAAACAGGCGTCCGGCCTCCTCCTGTACGATTCGCGAACACAGAAGGTCTGGTTCTACTCCGTCAATCTGCCAGAAAATCCGAACGGGGCCACCTATCAGCTCTGGGCCATTCACGAGAAGCCTCTCAGCGTCGGCCTGTTCCATGTGGGCAGCGGTGAAACCACGCATCTGCTCGCAAAACCGTTGCCGTCGTTTCTGAGCGCGAAGAAATTTGCCGTCAGCCTCGAGCCGCCCGGCGGACGCCCCCAGCCCACAGGCCCGCTGTATCTGATCAGCCATTCGTAGCCGACCCGTATACGCCTCGCGGCACACCTGCCACTGCCGTCGGCCTCGCGCTTTGTGCTAGCATGCAGGCCAGCCGTTCGTCTCCTCCACCTCAAGGGCACGCCGTCTATGCAGCAGCGCGATCACGACCGTTACTACATGCGACTGGCGCTCCGAGAGGCGGAGCTGGCCCCGGCGATCGGTGAGATTCCGATCGCGGCGGTGCTCGTACACCGCGACGAGGTGCTCGCCGTCGCCCACAACCATCGGGAACTGTCGCAGGACCCGACGGCTCATGCGGAGATCATGGTCATCCGGAAGGCGGCGGAACAGCGACGCAGCTGGCGGCTCACCGGAGCCAGCCTCTACGTGACACTGGAACCCTGTGCCATGTGTGCGGGGGCCATTGTACAATCCCGCATCGAACGCCTCGTGTTCGGCGCATGGGACTCGAAAGCAGGCGCCTGCGGATCGATCTTCGACATTCCAGCGGAGCGCCGCCTCAACCATCGAGTCGACGTCGTCGGCGGTGTCCTTGAAGAGGAAAGTCAGGCTCTCTTGCAGCGCTTCTTCCGACAGTTGCGACGCGAGTCGTCATCAGACACAGCCCCTGCTCCGGCGCACCGCCCGGGTGCTGCTGAATGAGCTGGAGGACCCGACCCATCCCCCGTTCGGAGTCTCCCGCCTCCGTGAGATTATCCGGCTAGAAGGTGACCAGAACCCCCATGCCAGCTGAAGACGTTCAGAAGAGCCTGTCGCCTGCCGTCGCCTCCCCTCCCGTCGAAACGCTTCACCGGAACCTGAGCTTATGGAACAGCCTGACCGTCGGATTCGCCGTGGTGTCGCCGGTCGTGGGACTCTACGCGATCATGGGCGTGCAGACCGCAGTGACGGGAGGCGGGTGGTTTGCCGCACTGGCTATCTGCCTAGTGATGCAATTGCTGGTGGCGACGGTCTACGCTGAATTGGCGTCGCAGTTTCCAATCGCCGGGGGCGCCTATAAATGGGCACGCCAACTGGGAGGACACATCGCGGGACAATTCGCCGGAGTGATCTATGTGAGCTCGACCATCGCGATGCTGACCACCACTGCGTATACCGGAGGCGTCTGGTTATCCATTTTTTTCGGATCGTCGAATGGAAGCGGACCCACGTTAGTCATGTGGGGCGTCGTGTTCTTGGTGATCTGTACGGTGCTCAACCTGGCTCACATCGATGTCTTCAAGCTGGTTCTGTCCATGGGTGTCTATGCCGAGATGGTGGGCTCGTTCGGTGTGGCGCTCCTCTTGTGTCTGTTCTTCCGGCAACATGAGTTTTCTGAATTGTTCCGGCACCTGGGAACGGGGACCGCTCCCGGCACGACATCCGCGTTTCTCGCGGCATTGGCCATCGCAGGCTGGGCCTTTATCGGCTTCGACGCCTGTTCGACCATCGCGGAGGAAACGCATGAGCCCAAGCGGATGGTGCCGCGCGCGATCTTTTTTTCCCTCTGCATGGTGGGCAGCGTGGTGTTGTTCAACTCCGCTGCCCTCACCTTGAGCTTCGACCGCACCACTTTGATCCATACGAGCGTGTCGTCCGATCCCGTGACCCCCGTCATCACCGGCAGCTTCGGAGCGTGGGCGGAGAAGCCGTTTTTGGCGATCGTCATGATCGCGTTTCTGGCCTGCGGCGCCTCGGTGGTGAAATACACGTCGCGCATCGTCTACTCCATGGCACGCGAAGGCAGCATGCCCGTGGCGCTCAGCCGAGTCACGGCAGGCGGCATCCCTCGCTTGGCGATTCTGTTCACCGTGTTGCTGGCCGGGCTCGGACTGCTGTTCGGGCTGAACGACGAGGCCGTCGCCACGATCATCGCCTTCGGTACCGGCGGGTTGTACGCGATGTTTACGATGACAACGGGAGTCGGGCTCTATGCCCGCCTCGCCGGACACTGGAATCCGACGCTCGGACACCTGAAGCTGGGCCACTGGGGGCTGGCCATCAACATCGCGGCATTCCACTGGTCGGTGTTTGAGCTCATCAACATTGCCTGGCCGCGCCCCTACGCGGTTGCGTCGACGGCACCTTGGTGGCAACTCTGGGCGGTCCCCCTGGTCTTGGGTAGTATTCTCGGTGTCACGACCCTGTATGTGCTCATCGGAAGAGTTCGAGGACATGCGCTGCCGGAATCACCCTAATGCCGTGTGGTGATCTTCCAGCTCGCACCTACGGTTTTCTCCGGTTGGGCAAATGACCTGAGCGAACCTGGCAGGCCAGGACGTCACAGATGACGCGCGTGGAGATCAGGCTGGTGATCTCGGCTGCGTCATAGGGGGGGGAACACTCGACGATTTCCATGCCGGCCAACGGCTTGGTATCCGCGATGATCTGAAGGAACTTCAGCACCTCGCGCGGGAGGAACCCGCCCGGTTCCGGCCAGCCGGTTCCCGGAACGAAGGCGGCATCCAGGCAATCCACGTCGAAGCTCAACCAGACCGCGTCGACGCCGTCCCACGCCACTTCCAGTGCCCGCTTGGCGGCATGCTCGATCCCCATTTCCACGCAATCGGTCACGGTCATAATGGTGGTCTGTCGTTCGCGCCCGGCTTTCACCCCTGGACGCGGCGCCTGCCAGCCGCCGATGCCGATCTGCACAAGATTTTTCGCCGGCACATTGGGAATGTTGGTCGCATGAAACCAGGGGGTGGTGTGCATCCGCTCGTCGAGGTCGGTATCCTGCGTGTCCACATGCCGGTCGAAATGAATGATGCCGAGTTTGCCGCCGTTGAGATGCTGCGCCACGCCCCGCACGGTCGCGAAGCCAAGGGAATGATCGCCGCCGAGCACCACAGGGAACGCCCCGCTGGCATAGACGTGCGCGACGCCCCTGCTGACCTGATCGAACGTCTTTTCGATGTTGCCGGGTATGGTGAATACATCGCCGAGATCGCACATGCCAATCGACTCCCGGAGATCCACCCCCAGCTCGAAACTGTAGGTGCCGTACAACGCCGAGATTTTTCGAATGCCCTGAGGGCCGAACCTGGTACCGGATCGATACGTCGTGCCGCCGTCGAACGGCGCCCCGAGAATGGCCACATCGTACTGGCCGCACTTGCGAACGTCTTCGATGTATGGAGCTTTGACAAACGTGTTGATTCCGGCGAAGTGCGGGAGTTCTCCGCGACTGAACGTCGGAATTCGGCGATCCTTGATGGAATCGGCGCCGGGCAGGCCTAATTCAAGCCCCCGAGCGACTTCTTCCTCATATTTCGTCGTTGGAAGCAGTGCCTCCGATTCGACGGCGTATTTCGCCTCCGGCCCATAGCGGTCATGCAATGGAACCTCGCCGCGGTATTTCCGTTCCTTCGCCATGAATCGACCTCCCAATTCCAACAAACAACAAGGCCTTCGGCATGCAGCCGAAGGCCTTGTCAATGTCTGCTCAGCAATTCAGTTACCCGCCGAGGGTATCGAGGGTTTCCTTGAGGCTCTTGCGCAGACAGGTGAAGATCGGCGTGTCCCGCAGCGTGTACCGCGACCCCTCCGTCTCCCGCAACGCCATCACCAGATCCAGAAAATCCT
>DASPGL010000200.1:0-6376 GCA_035620635.1 Nitrospira sp.
CTCTTTCAGGAGATCCGTGAAAAGCGCGGCTTGGCGTACTCCATCTATTCCTGCCTGTCAGGGTATTCCGACGGTGGAACCCTCACGATCTATGCGGGCACGAGAGCGCGGGAAGTTGAGCGCGTCATTGACCTCATCCGCCGGGAGGTCCGGAAAATGGCGACGCACGGGATCGAGCGGGCCGAACTCAAACGGACGAAGGATCAGATGAAGGGCAGCCTCATGCTGAGCCTGGAGAGTTCGCACAGTCGCATGAACAAGCTCGCGAAGGATGAACTGATTGCGGGGGGGCACACAAGTCTGGAGGAGATGCTATCGGAAATCGAGGCGATTACCGAGCAGAGGGTCCTGCGTCTCGCGCAGGAACTATTAACTCCTGACACGATGGCACTGACCGGGCTGGGACCGCTCTCCGCCCGACAAATTGTCGCCATGAACTAAGAACCCCCGGGCAATGGCCCCGCCTGGATCACTGGTCCAGTGGCCGTCTGGGTTACAACCGATTGATTTGCCTATAGGAAATGCGATGGATAGCCGTCGAGCGTCGTCGCCAAACATTTTCTTGACACCAAAACTCCATTTCAGTACCGTCTCAAGATCAAGGTCGTGAATATTAGAATCATCACGGCCCTAAGTCCGAAGACGAACGACGTTCAGCCGGAGCGCTGAACAGAGCCATGTGCATTTGACATATATAAGGCATGCCTATCGTGTCTATTTCATCTTTATGTAAGGAGGGATGAGGTATGAAAAGGGCTGTCGTTCTAGCTGCCGTTGCAGTATGCGCGAGCGTCGGCTTGCTAGCGGCCGAACGTACATTGGCTGCCGGTGCTCCAGAAGCATTGGGTCTCGCTGATGCGGTTGTCGGAGGGGCTCCGCTCAAGGCTGGGAGTCCTGCCAAGACGCTCCAAGGTCGTGTGTGGTCTCAATGGGCGGATAACCCTGACGGAGAACTCCTGTTCGGCATTCAATATTGGAATACGGGCGAGCCGGCATCCGGTACGCCGGCCGGCCGGTCCTCCACAATGTTGGATGTGAAGCCGCCGGATCCTCTATTCAGCTGCTGCGCCTGGGGGTTTGTAGGAGGCAATGATAAGAATGCCACCTATTCCGGCTGGTACCATGCGGCCACCACGGTGCGACTGGCGGTGAAGGATAAGGCGCTGATGGATCAGATCATCAAGGCTTCCCAGGAACTGGTGGCGATGGAAGTCACGTTGGATGGCCGGACAATCACCGGTTTCAAGGTGCTGAAGGACTGACCATCCCTCAATTTTCAATCGACGATGCTGTTGAAGGAGGACGTGATGATGCTGCAGAAGCAAGGCGGGGCGATGTTGGCGGCCCTGGCGCTGGGCGCCGGTTTGGCGTCCACCGCATTGGCCATCGAGGCATTTCAGGAGCGGTTTGAATGGGGCGATATGAGCAAGCCGACGACGATTCAAGGTCGGGTAATCGTGCTCGATCCCTACGATGAAGCAGTGTGGATCAACGTGTCCGTGTTCGGCGGTCCCGCCGAGAGCGGACTCTACTGGCAGAAGGTGCATCCCGGAAAGAATCTCAAGTTCTATGCGGACAAGGCGGCTTGGGAGGAGCTGAAGAAGATGGGACGTCCTCATGCAGGTCCGGCAGCGGCCAAAGAGGTTCCTCCCGGTAGCACGACGGATCTGATCGAGTTTGTCGCCGTGGAAACGGAGCAGAACCACCGGGTGATTACTTCGGTGAAGAAGCTGCCGGAGGTGGCTGGGAGTATGGGTAAGCCGTTGAGTATTTCTGCACTCCGCCTCAAGGAATGTGCGGGGAAGAGTGAATTTGATTCAACTTGCGCAGCTGCCAAACAAGGTCTCAACACGTCACCACTCTCTCCGGACGGTGCCAGCGTGGGTATGCAATACGATGTGATGCTTCCAGGCGGGAAAACAGTCGGCGGATTGATCCCCTGGACGGCAAAATACAATCAAGCCCACTGAACCGGGTTTCGTACGCAGTTGAAAGGCGGCCATTCCTCGGACGAGGGGTGGCTGCTTTTTTCTTTTCCCTTACGTACGCGGCTGCTGGCCGGTCTCCGGCTGGACCATGCGTTGCAATTCCGCTAGGCGATTGAGTGCATCGAGCGGTGTCATCGAAAACAGGTCAATCTGCTTCACTTCCTCGATGATGGGGTGGGGGTGGGGTAGCGGCTGTGACGACGCTTGGAACGCTTCGTGGATCGGTTGTGCGAGGGTCGAATCCGGTTGTTCGAGTTGCGCCAACACGACTTGAGCCCGGTCGATCACGCAGCCGGGCAGTCCCGCGAGTTTGGCCACGTGGATGCCGTAGCTCCGGTCTGCTCCTCCCGCCACGATTTTCCTGAGGAACACCACCTCGCCGTCACGTTCCTGCACGGCGATGCGGTAGTTCTTGATCCCCTCCCGCTGCAGTTCGAGCTGCGTCATCTCATGGTAATGCGTGGCGAAGAGCGTACGCGCGCCCAGCTGGGCGCGGTCGTGAATATGTTCCGCCACCGCCCAGGCGATACTGAGCCCGTCGTAGGTACTGGTACCTCGCCCGATCTCATCCAACAGAATCAGACTGCGCGCGGTCGCGCTATTGAGGATGTTCGCCGTCTCCACCATCTCCACCATGAAGGTACTCTGGCCGCTGGCCAGATTATCCGAGGCTCCCACGCGTGTGAAGATGCGATCGACCAGACCGATGTGCGCGTCGTCCGCCGGAACAAAACCCCCAATCTGTGCAAGGAGAACGATCAATGCCACTTGTCTCAAATAGGTGCTCTTGCCCGCCATGTTGGGGCCGGTCAGGATCAGCAGCCGGTTGGCGTCCAGATCCATGACGGTGTCATTGGGTACGAAAGCCGCGTCGTCATGCAACCGTTCCACCACCGGATGGCGCCCGTGGCGGATGGTGAGAGATCCGCTGTCATCGACCGTGGGCCTCGTATAGCGGTTCAGTGCGGCGGTTTCCGCAAGGCCTGCCAGGACGTCGATCACGGAGAGAGTGGCGGCTATGGCCTCCAAGCGGGCGGCCCCGTTCGCAAGGCGGCTCCGGAGTTGGGCGAACAGCTCCTGTTCAAGGGCGAGTAGCTTGGTCTCTGATCCGGCGACGCGCTCTTCGAGGGCCTTCAAGTCGGGGGTCATGAATCGCTCGGCGTTGACAAGTGTTTGCTTGCGGATGTAGTCGGCCGGCACGCGCGCGAGGTTAGCCTTGGTGATCTCGATATAGTAGCCGAACACCTGGTTGTAGCGCACTTTGAGCGATTCAATCCCGGTGCGTTCGCGTTCTTTGCTCTCGAGGGCGGCGATCCAGTGCTTACTCTCCGTGCTGGCCTTGCGCAGCTCATCGATGCCGCTATCATATCCTTCCCGGAAAATGCTTCCATCGCGTGCGGAATGCGGAGCGTCAGGCTGGATAGCCTGTTCGATCAGATCGTACAGGTCGCGCCCGTCGTCCCATGAGGCACGGGCATCGGCGAGCAGCACGCTCTGGAAGGGTGCGAGCTGGGCGGCGATTTCAGGCAGGGTGGACAGCGACTGTTTCAACGCCAGGAGTTCCCGTGGGCCTGCGAGACCCAGCATGATGCGGCTGCCGAGGCGTGCGATATCCTGAACCTCGCGCAACGCGGTCCGTAAGGCCACCCGCTCCTGCATCCGGTCCTTCAATTCACCCACGGCATCCAGCCTCTTCCGGATCGGATCGCACTGGATGAGTGGTCTCACAAGCCACTGCCGCAGCAGCCGGCTTCCCATGGCAGTGACGGTCCGGTCCACGACGGATAACAGCGTGACCGGGCGGGATTCCGGCGCACTGTCACCGGCAGTCATCGGCTTGACGAGTTCCAGGTTGCGAATGGTCGGGCCGTCCAGACACATGGTCTCGCTGTCGCGGCGGACTGTGAGCCGGCGGAGGTGATTGAGGGGGGCCGCCGGCTGGGTTTCCCGGATATATTGCAACACGGCCCCGGCGGCTCCGATGGCAGCGGTCAGTCCGAGACAGCCGAACCCGTCGAGCGTGTGAACCCGGAATTGGTCTTGTAGTCGGAGCGCACTCTGGTGCGGGTCGAAAGAGTCCGGCGGTCGTTCGCAGAAGCGCGCGCCTTTGCTCTGTTCGAGTAGAGCCGAAGTATGACGGTCAGACCGGGCCGGGTAGAGCAGCTCGCGAGGTTCCAACCGAGCCAGTTCGTCCGCGACTCGGGCGAGCGCATGCGGCCCCTGAAATTCGGTGACCCAAAACTCGCCAGTGGACACTTCGAGGACCGCTAGTCCGACCAGCACTGGCTGTGCCGGTACGGCACGGACGAGAACGGCGGCGAGATAGTTGGATTCGACCGGCGAAAGAAATTCCGCATCGACCAGCGTGCCGGGGGTGAAGAGACGAACGACTTCACGGCGCACCAGCCCTTTGGCCAGCTTGGGATCCTCGACCTGCTCACAGAGTGCGACGGTCCGCCCGGCTTTCAGCAGCTTGGCGATATAGCCCGCCGCCGCGTGATGGGGGACTCCACAGAGTGGAACGGGAATCGGGCTCTGTTTGTCGCGGGACGTGAGCGCGATGGAGAGAAGCCGGGAGGCTTCCTGCGCGTCCTCATAGAACATCTCATAAAAATCTCCGACGCGGAAAAACAGGATTGCCTGGGGATAGCCCCGTTTGATGTCCCGATATTGACGCATGAGCGGGCTGATGTCCGCGTCATTCATCGGTGAGATCCTGTGGCGGTTCCAACGGCGCGGTAGCCAGGGGACGTCCAGAGAGTTTCTCCATCGACTCACGCAACCGCTCCAGGTCCACCTCGGCTTCTTGGAGCGCTTTCGTTTTTCTCCGCAGCTCAATGCGGCCGCGCACCCACGGGGGGAAGAGCAGAATTCCCGCGACCAGGAGCCCCACGACGAAGCCTGCCATAATGGGCTTATAAACAGGCGTGGAAGCCTCGAGCAATCCAAAGAAATAACGCAGCGTCACCTCCTGCTCCTGATTCTGAAGAAAGAAAGCCAGCGAAAGCAGCAGGAGTATGCCGACAAGAATTAAACGGATCATGACCTCCTGGCCTTTCTCCGGCCGGGACGAGTCGTTTGACGAGGGGTGGTCGACTGCTGCCAGGCAAGCCTGATGCGAGTCAGGAGCGCCCGGGATTGCGGCCCCTGCGCTGCCAGACAGACTCTCCGCATGTCCAGACTCCAATGAGACAGACGCACCTCCAACCGGTCCTCCGGGAACAGGGCGAGAAACCGGTCCGCCCACTCGATGGCTGTGACCGCCGGTCCGGTGAGATAATCCTCCAGCCCGATTGCCCCGGCTTCCGCGCAATTGTTCAGTCGATAGAGGTCGATGTGAATGAACGGAAGCCGGCCACGGTATTCATGGATCAATACAAAGGTCGGGCTGCTGACCGAAGCCGGCGGGACTCCGAGTCCGGCGGCAATGCCGCGAATCAGGGTCGTCTTGCCGGCGCCAAGCTCTCCGATCAACGCGAGTAGTTCCCCTCCTACAAGCACCCCCCCGATGGTTTTCCCGAGTGCCTCTGTTTCGGAACGGGACGAGAGAGTCAGATTCATCGCCGCGGCGGTCGACGCTTCTCTTGGTCGGGACACCTGATCATCCTTCGGGCAACTGAGCGTGGCCGGATCGGGATGCATGAACCGACTGGAGTGCATACGGAATCTGCTCGATGACATCTCCGGCAATCAGTCCTGCTTGTCCCTTCTCCGCGGCGGCCAGGTCGCCGGCTTGACCGTGGAGGTACGTGGCGGCGCAGGCGGCTTCCCATGACGCCAGGCCCTGCGCCAGGAGTCCCACAAGCATGCCGGTCAGAACATCGCCGGTTCCCGCCGTGGCCATTCCGGGATTGCCGGTGGGGCAGATCGCCGCGGCCCCGTCCGGTCGCGCGATGACCGTCCTGGCGCCTTTCAAGACGACAAACACCCCACGCTCTCGCGCAAATCTGGTGGCTGTTTCGATTCGATGCTCATTGATGAGCCGGGGAGTCGCGTCACTTTCCAGTCGGGCCATTTCGCCTGGGTGGGGTGTGAGAACCGGCGGGGTCTTGCAGGTGGTGAGCAGCGAGGCGCGTCCGGCCAGGGCGTTCAGGGCGTCAGCGTCGAGCACGGCGGGGCGATCGAGTTGTTTAATCAACGCCTGGACCAGTTCGACTGTTTCCGGGTGTGTAGAAAGTCCCGGGCCGATGGCGATCGCAGTCCTGGCCGCGATGAACGCGGCGAGCCGATCGAAGGCAGTTCGCGAAAAAGTTCGTGCCTTTGTTTCCGGCATCGGAACCGTCATCGCTTCCAGCAGCTTTGATTCCAGGATGTCGCTCACGCTAGACGGGGCGGCGACGGTCACCAGGCCGGCGCCGATCCGAAGCGCCACCTTCGCGACCATGGCT
>DASPGL010000201.1:0-13439 GCA_035620635.1 Nitrospira sp.
CGTAGGGACAAAATCTCTACCGAGGGTTCAAATCCCTCCCTCTCCGCCACCACAGACCAATCGGCCTGCAAACTTTTTCCCAGAGCCGATGAGGACCAGTTCAGACCTCCAAGACGTATGGACCTCAGCGACGTGGCCAACGTAGCCTCCATGAGGTTTACAACCTGTCACATTTCCTTCCCAGGTCCCGCACGGCGCGGCACGCTCGGATGACCAGTCCCTTAAATCTCAGATCGTACTTTGCCGGTCAGTCTGAAGTGCAGAGAAGTCGCGAACGCTGAAGAAGGAAGCGGCTCGCGTCCGGTCTCGTGTGCTCTCTTCTACGCGTCGAATACTACTCCAGCGGGAATGCCACGGTTCGCAGTGGCCTTGGGTGCGAACAACGTTCTTGACACCTTCCCTACGATCAGACTAGCCTTGCCCCGAGGCCCATTACACTCTCACTCTGTCACCCAGTTCACAGAGGAGGTCAGACATGCCCGGCAAAGCCGACATCATCACGTACATCATCCTTGGAGTGTTTGCCCTGGCCATTATTGTCTTTGCGCTGATGAATACAGGCTACAAGGGCTAACCAGACTCCTGATAACTCGATAGATTCCACGACTGCACGAGATCTAGCCCCTACCGCCTGCCCAGGCAACCCGGCTTTGGAGAGATTCGGGAGCGAAGGAGCTGCCTGCCGATCTTTGCCGCTATAGGAGCACCAGCTCCTGACATTCTATTTCTGACCTCCCCTCCAAATTGACGAGCTTCCACCACGCCTCCGAACGATGATCGGGCAGGTATGGCCAGAGGGTTGTCTCTCCATGGTGCCAACGAGATTTCTATTGTGGGATCTCAGCTGGTATCGTATCTTACACAAGGCACGTTCACGTTCTCGTCTCTTCGTTGCAAGAAAGGATTATCGATGCGCATTATCCTGGGTACTCTCGGAACCTTGTTTTTTCTGGTCGCGGCTCCGGTTCTGGCCACCTCACAAGATCTGGCCAATGACGAACAGAAAACCTTGTACGCCCTGGGGCTCGCCATCAGCCAGTCACTCGGGCCCTTCACCCTGAACGAGGCTGAACTCGACATCGTCAAGAACGGTATGATCGACGGCGTCCTGAAACGCCCGCAGAAGGTCGACCTCCAAACGTTCGGGCCAAAAATTCAGCAGCTCCAGCAAGCCCGGGCGGCCGTCGTTGCTGAGAACGAGAAAAAATCAGGGGTCGCCTTCCTCGCCAAAGCGGCCTCAGAAAAAGGAGCGACCAAAACCGAATCGGGGATCGTCATCACCACCCTGAAGGCTGGATCGGGAGCGGCGCCGAAGGCCACCGATACGGTCAAGGTCCATTATCAGGGCACCTTGATCGATGGAACGGTGTTCGACAGTTCGCTCAAGCGCGGCGAGCCTGCCACGTTCGGACTCAACCAGGTCATCAAGTGCTGGACCGAAGGTGTTCAGCTGATCAAGGTGGGCGGCAAGAGCAAACTGATCTGTCCCTCCAGCCTGGCATACGGAGATCGAGGATCTCCACCGAACATCAAACCCGGGGCCACGCTGGTCTTCGAGGTCGAGCTGCTGGAGATCGTGACGAAGTAGGTCATCCCGTGGCCGCCTTTTCCCGGAAGAGGCGGCCACGCTCTTCTGCGAGGGTATCTCCCCTTCCACCGCCAGTTCGCGACGGCGCTTCGCGCCTCACTGTTGAGCTCCGCCTGTCGTCGGCCGTCCGGCACCGGCGGAGGGTCCCAGGGCCACGACCGCATCCCGGATTGCCTCAGTCGCAGCCTGGTACGGATCGCGCCCCTGTGTGCGCCAATGATCGATCAGCTCCTGAGTGACCCTCAGAGGGGGTCCGACGGAAAGCGAAATCGGATGACGGCGCGGCCATCTGCGACCCACGGGCATCGCCTGAAACGTGCCGTCGATCCGGAGAGGAATGACCGGAACACGAAATTCGCAGGCCAGAATGCCGATGCCCGGTCGAAAGACATCGAGAGTCCCATCAACCGAACGTTGCCCTTCAGGAAACACCAGAAGATTCTGTCCTTGGCGGAGCACCAGGGCACCGGCCTGGAGTGCCGAGACGAGGGAGGCTTCGGAACCGACCGGGATCACACGTCCGACGCGGGCGACCCATCGAAGGAATGCGCCGCGAAAGAATGGCTGCCAGCCGATCGCATAGAGCCTCGTGAACATGGCCCCAGGGACGGTCGCGATGATGACAAGCGGGTCCAGGACACTCGTATGATTCGCCGCCAACAGACAAGGCCCGTTCACATTCAGATGTTCAGCCCCAGTCATGCGAAGGCGAAATCCTGCCAGAAGTCCGCACCGACACAAGGCTCTCGCGCAGAGTCCGAGCAGATGATGAGACCGTACTCGTGGTGCCAACACCGTGTCTCGCAGGGCGGCAGGCGGGGGCGCCCTCAGAATGTCCTCCCAGGATCTGGCACCGGACCCGGTATCCAGCTGCTCAGGATGCGTATCGCGCACCCGCTCGATCAACTCGCGGACCGTGATGACTTCATGGGCAAGCGACTCCGGCAAACGGCCGAACGACTGCTCGAGCGCCGCCACCAGTTCGACCCGCCGAAGCGAGTCGAACCCCAAATCAAGATCGAGATGGTCGCTGGGGATAATGACCCGATCGCTCCCCACAAAGGGCTGAAGGGCGCGGATCACCTGGCGGGCGGCCCGGGTCTCCATGAGGGTCAGATCTTCCGCAGACGCCGGAGAAGCCGTTTCAGTCTCCTCCCCTGCAGTCTTGAGCATGGCGGCCACACGATGGCGTTGGAGTTTTTCAAGCCTGGTGCGAGGAAGCGGAGTTCTCACAATCGTCAGCCCGCTCATTCGCTGATAGGAGGGCAACGTCAGACCGATCCTCGTTAACTCCGTCTTGATCAGCTGGCGCACATCGACGATTTTCAGCGTCTTGACATAGTCAAAATCGGGAACGACCACCGCATGCAACGCCGCGCCGCCTTCGCCGGCGCGGGTCACTCCCACAATGCAGATCTCGCCGATCGCCGGGCTGCGCCGGTAGAGGGATTCGAGCTCCTCCGGAACAATATTCTTGCCTCCGGCGGTGACGATCAATTCCTTCGCACGACCGGTCAGGAACAGGTCGCCGTCTCTGTCCAGGTACCCCACGTCGCCGGTGTGAAACCAGCCGTCGCGAATCGCGTCGGCCGTGGCCGTCGGATCACCGTCATACCCTCGCATGACGTTGGGCCCTGCGACCGCCACCTCACCGACCCCTGAGGAATCGGGGTTCGCAATGCGCACCGCGACACCCGGGATCGGCGAGCCGACCGATCCTGGTTTCATTCGTGCCGGGGACGTGAAGGTCACCACAGGAGCGGTTTCCGTCAAACCGTAGCCTTCCAGCAACGTGAACCCGAGACTGATAAAAAACCTCGCCACGTCCGGGTCGAGCCGCGCCCCGCCGCTCACCAGCAGACGCAAGGACGGGCCGAGATGATGATGGACCGAACCGAAGAGGATCCGACCGGGATTGATGGCCGTGCGTCGCCGCACAAGATAGACACACGCCATCAGCACGGTGATGAGCATGCGCATCGCCCTTGGGCGACGGTCGATGCCTTCGGCAATCGCGCGACGCATCATGGCGAAGACCTGGGGCACGCCCACCAGGATGGTGATGCCGGCCTCTCGTAAACATTGCAGCAGTAGCGGTCCTTTGAGGCTGGGCAGGAAGGTCACTCTTGCGCCGAGCAACAGCGGGATCAGACCCGTCGCCATGAACGGATAGGCATGATGGAGCGGGAGGATGCCGAGGAACTGATCCTCCTCACGACCCAGCCCGGTTTGCGCCAATGCCTCGACATTGGAGAGGAGGTTGCGATGCGTCAGACACACTCCCTTTGGTTCGCCGGTTGTCCCTGAGGTATAGAGAATCGCCGCCACATCATCGGGCAGAACCGGGTGCTGTTCGACACCGTCCGATCGACCGGTGCGCAGCCATTCGGCGAGCAGGAAACAGCATGAGTCCTGAGGAGGATCGAACGATACGAAAATCAGCGGGACGCCTGTCTGCTTCAGCAATGGCCAGGTGGCCGCACTGACGAAGCCCAGCTTGGCCCCGGACCGAACCAACAGCCTGGCAAGGTCCGTGCTGTTCAGCTGGATATCAAGGGGAATGACGGTACAGCCCGCCGCCAGAATGCCGACATACGCGATCAGCCATTCGGGGCGATTCTCCGAGAGGAGTGCCACGCGGTCACCCCGACGCAGGTCGTGGTGCAGGAGAGCCGCGGCGATCCCCTCAGCCTGCTCGATGAGCTGCCTGAACGAGCACTGACGGTAGCCCTGCTCTTCCCTGATCTGCATCGCAATCCGGTCCGGTCTGCGACGCGCAATTTCAAAAACAGCGTCAGGGATCGTACCGGAAAGGTTCCTCACGATGTTCATGCTGCCCGCTTTCAACGATGGATCGGGAACGAACCTACAAGAACTACCGGGCCTTGTCCACCAAACGCCAGCGTGCGAACCCGTGCACGGATGGGACCGGTGTGGCGGGCACCGGCCGGACTCCTTTTCGCCTAGAGCCATCGTGGACGACCGGCTATAATGCCCCTCCTGTCGGAGCGATCTTGAGCGAGCCAAACACCCCAGTGTCCCAGTCTCGATCAGCCCTTCCCGGTATGCGCTGGGTGATCCTGGGACTCCTGTTTGCGATCAGCGTCATCACCTACATTGACCGGGTCAATATCTCGGTGACCGCCCGCCAGATGATGCCGGCGCTGGGTCTCACCGATCAGCAGATGGGGTTCATCTTCTCCTCATTCGTCGTCGGCTACGCGCTGTTTCAAATTCCAGGCGGCTGGTTTGGAGACCGGTGGGGTGCGCGCCTTGTTCTGACCATCGGTTTGCTCTGGTGGTCGGGCTTTACCGCCTTAACCGCCATCACGGCCGCTTCACCTCTGGCCGGCCCGATGGGAATCGTCGGCGCGCTCGCGCTCGTACGATTTTTCCTCGGCGTGGGAGAAGCCGTGGCGCTGCCCACATTCAATCGGGCCGTGACCGACTGGCTGCCCTCCCACGAGCGCGGCCTGGGCATCGGCATTGCCATCGGGGGGATCGGCGTCGGCGCGTCGGTCACCCCGCCCGTGACAGCCTGGATCATGGTGAACTATGGATGGCAGACGGCATTCTACCTTTCGGCAGGACTAGGAATCGGGCTTGCGGCGGTCTGGTGGCTTATCGCGCGCGATCGTCCGTCGGATCATCCGTGGGTCGGGAGGCACCAGACGGCATTTTCTGCCAGGGCTGCGTCCGCCGAAGCACCGGCTCTTCCCTGGGCGGCCTTGAGCAGAACACCGACGGTCTGGTGGCTCGTCCTCAGCTACAGCTGCCTGGGCTATGTCGCCTACGTCTATATGTCCTGGTTCTATCTCTACCTCGTCAATGTCCGCGGATTTAGCGTCTTGATCGGAGGCTTCTACGCGGCGGCTCCGTTTCTGGCCATTCTCGTTTCCTGCCCACTCGGCGGTTGGGCCACCGACCGGTTGGCCCTGCGGTATGGAATCACGATCGGGCGCAGATCCGTCGGTATGGCAGGCATGACACTGGCGGCAGGCTTCATCGCGCTCGGCGCCGTGATGGAATCGCCCTATCTCGCCATTACGAGTCTGTCCCTCGGCGCCGGCTGGCTCTATTTCACGGTCGGAGCCTACTGGTCCTCGACCGGTGATCTCTCCAAAGCCCACGCCGGCATCCTTTCAGGCCTCATGAATATGGGTGCCAACATCGGCGGCGCCATCTCCCCGACCGTCACCCCCTGGATCGCCGAACACTGGGGGTGGCCCGTCTCACTCGGGTGCGCCGCCTCCATCGCATTGCTCGGAGGTCTCATCTGGCTCCGCATCGCTCCCGGGGATGGTCTGAGGCAAAGTTGAATGATGATTGACGCGCCTGCTAGATTGACCGTATGCCGATGCAGTTCCAGAAGAAAGACCCACGCGCCACCATTTCGACTAAGTTTGGTGACATCATCATTCGCTTCTACCCCGACGATGCCCCCCGTCATGTGGAGAATTTCGTCAATCTGGCCGCGATGGGATTCTTCGACGGGACGACATTCCATCGGGTGGTGCCTGGTTTTCTGATCCAGGGCGGCGACCCGTTGAGCAAACAACCGGACCGATCCCTCCACGGCACCGGAGGGCCGGGCTACTTTCTTCCTCCGGAACCGAATGACCGCCCGCACAAACGCGGCGCCGTCTCCATGGCCAAAATGCCGCGCGAGAGCAACAGCACGCGCGACTTCAATGACAACGGCTCGCAGTTTTTTATCTGTGTCGGAGAGAACAGCGGGCTCGACCGCCGGTACACGGTCTTCGGGGAGGTGTTCCGTGGGCTTGACGTCATCGACAAGATCGTCGCTGCCGCCCGCGACCAGGCCGACAATCCGCTGGAACCGATCACGATGACGATAACGGTGAAGGAGCGCTGACGCTCAGCTTCACCTTGGTCACTGGGCCTCGCATCCATAGAAGAACGCCGCACTGACAGCCGTCATCCTCCGCCCAACACAACATGAAACGTCAGGTCGGTATCAATTCGTCGCACTTTGATAGAGACCTCTTGGCCCGGAGTGGTGCGCTCGATCAGATAGTTCTTCAGCTGGGCCCCATCAAGAATCTCCGTGTCCTCGATCGCTAGCAAAATATCGTGCCGCTGGATGCCTGCCGCTTTGGCCGGATCGGTCACATCCTTTACGGCCACGCGCAACTTCGTCCCATCTTTCACTGAAGTCATGTGTACTCCCAGCCGAGAGAAGACGAGCGGTTTCCCTGCGAGGGCCGCATTCACGATCCGCTCGGCGAGCATTCCCGGAATGGCGAAAGTCATGCGGCTGCAGTGGGCCTGCGTTTCCTCTTTTTCCGTTTGAATAATGGCATGCATAATCCCGACGATTTCTCCCTGTGCGTTGAACAATCCACCTCCCGAGTTTCCGCTGCATGCCGCAAGATCGGCTTGCAGGAGGCGGCTGTCGACGGTTTGAAGAAAGGTGTTGGTATTGCCCAGTCGTCCGAACGCCATGGTGGGGCCCCAGCCGAGCGGATAGCCCACGGTGAAAACCTCCATCCCGGGGGAGAGATCTCCGACGGCGAACGACGTCCCTGCCTGCAGTTTGGACCGATGCGGTTCAGGAACGCGGTAGATCACGACGTCCATGAACGCGCTATCACCGACAAGATCCGCCGGAAGTTCGTTGAGATCATCGGTGAGAATTCGGACGTGCTTCTGGATGGTCGTACCTGTCGCGGGGTCGTGTCGTTCCGCAGCGTGTCTTGCGGTGATCACGTATCCATCTCGCAGATGAAATCCGGTTCCTCGAACGACGACTTTTCCTGGCTTCTCCGGAGCGCGTTGATCCTGCGTGTCCGCAAGGATGCCGACCGTGACGTGTTTCGCACGCAGAAACGCGTTCTGATTCATTGCCGTCGGTTCTGCCCTGAGGGGAGCGGCGAGCATCGTCAGGCTTGCACACGCTCCCACTGCCAAGAGCCGCGAGTAACGAGACGGGCACCGTTGAGGGAGACGCATAGGCGATCCTTTCGAAAGACGCGCACGTGTCATCACAGTATAATCAGCCGCAGCTGATTCCGAAAGGGTGACGAGTCGTACCGCCCGTCCGGGGACTGGCATAGGATTCGCCTTGGATCCGATGGGCGCTGCGCCCATCCAAAGTCGGACGTCCCCCGTGCACCCGACTGCTCGCCGTCCCCGCCTGATTCAGAGGAAAGTGCACCTCGCTCTATGGTAGGATTTCGCGTGCGTCAGACGTGGCTCACCATCTGGATTGCCTGTAGCCTGCTGATCCTCGACCTGCCGGCCTGGTCGCTGGAGTTTACCGCCGATCAGGTGACGAAGATCGATGGCAAATCACACAAAGCGAACGTCTATTACCGTGACACGATGTGGCGCATCGAGCACCGCACGACGGGGCCGGTCAACGTGAGTATCGTGCGCAAGGACAAGCAGGTCGTGTGGCTGCTGCTGTCGAGGATGAAACATTTCAAAACGATTCCCTACAGCCCTGAGCAGGATCTCAGGGTCAGCGAACAGCTGGAGGGAGAAGTCTCGCGGCAGGAGATCGGCACTGAAGTGCGCGAGGGACATCCGACAATCTTATACGAAGTTACGACGCAGCACGGGGAGCAGATCGACGTGTACTATCAGTGGGTCGCCACGGATATTCATTTCCCCATGAAGCTCGCGAAAAAGGACGGCAGCTGGATTCTGGAGTACCAGCATGTGAGGTTGCGCCGAGTTCCTGACGACCTCTTCAACCTGCCTGTCAACTTTCAGCCGTTGGAAGAGTTCAAGAAACAGGAGACGCCCGACCAGACCGGGCCTGGCAAGTAACACAACAAGGAGGATGTGCCGTGCGGGTTGTTGGAATCATTGCGTGCGTTGTTTTGACTGGACTGATTGCCATGGGTGGATGGGGACTTGCATTAGATGTCGCCGACGTTGTCAGGGAATGGACTCCCACAGGGAAGAAACTCGCCGTCGAGCGGGTGAAGTTGCCGGCTCACGACGAGATGGTCCTGATTCCGGCTGGCTGGTTCATCATGGGGAGCGACAAGAAGGTCGACCGCAACGCGTATCAGGCTGAACTTCCCCAGCGCAGAGTCTATTTGGATGCCTACGAGATCGACAAGTTCGAAGTGACCACCGTGCAATTCTTGAAATTCATTCTTGACAAGGATCTTCCCCCGCTGATCGACTGGCAGTATGACGGCGGAAATTTTCAGGAGACCATGGCCAGCCATCCGGTGATGCACGTGTCCTGGGCAGATGCCGACGCCTATTGCAGGTGGGCGGGCAAGCGACTCCCGACCGAAGCCGAATGGGAAAAGGCGGCACGTGGGGAGGACGGACGTATTTATCCCTGGGGCAACCAGATGGCAGGATTGTCGCGGGCGAATTTCGGTCGGACCGGCTTGTCAGGTCCTGTCCGCGATCGCCCCGAACGGCTCTTGCTCTATCCGCCGATCATTTCCGTGGACAAATATGACAATGCGGTGAGCCCCTACGGTCTCTTCCAGATGTCCGGCAATGTCGCCGAGTGGGTGGCCGACTGGTATGACCCCAAATATTACGCGACGGCGCCGGACAAGAATCCCAGGGGGCCGGAGAAAGGAACCCAGCGGGGCTTTCGTGGCGGCGGCTGGATCGACAGCACGCCGAGCGTACGGAGCGCGCAACGCAACGGGACCGACCCCGTCACCAAGATGAACTGGATGGGGTTCCGCTGCGCGAGGGACGTGAAGAATTCCGAAGCGTCACAAAGCTGAGCATCTCCCGCGATGCTTCAGGTGAATAGACCTTGTCATTCATTGCTTCATTGTGGAATCGGCTGCGCAGCGGAACCCCGTGGACTCGTTGCGAACGGTCGGATCGCTGTCCACACGGGTAAAGATGCGGACCGTGGGGGTTTCGTTCTGCCAACCCGCCCCCCGAACGACTTTCTTTGAGCCTGTGTCCGGGCCTTTTGGGTTCTTTTCCGGGCTCTTCTCGTAGTACCGGGCATCGTACCAGTCGTTGACCCATTCCCAGACGTTACCGGCCATGTCATAGGCTCCGAAGGGACTCTTACCCGCTTCATAGCTGCCGACGGGCATGAGGGTCTTCTCCCCGATCCATCGCTGATTGTAATTGAGATGTTTTCCTGTGGGTTCGACATTGCCCCAGGGGAACCGCCTGTCGGACGTTCCCTTTGCCGCCTTTTCCCATTCGGCTTCGGTCGGGAGCCGCTTGCCCGCCCATGTGCAGTAGGTCTCGGCATCAAACCAATCGACATTGATGACAGGCCGGTCGATCAGTGAGTCGGCAATCGTGTCTCCTTGCCAGAGGTTTCGCGTTGGGTTCTGAGGATTCTGCGGGACACGATGGCCTGTGGCTTTCACGAACGCCAGATAGCGGCCGTTCGTCACTTCAAATTTGTCAATAAAATACGCGTCCAGGAATACATCATGACGTGGATACTCGTCGCGTCCGCCATCCCGGTCCCCGCGCGGAACACCCATGGGGAACGAACCGGCCGGAACCGCGACCATTGGCGCACCGTCTTTGCCAGCCGGCGATGTCAGCAGGGCCTCGGAGGGGTGCTCGGCGGCGAAAAGCAGGGACGCGCAGAACAGGATACAGAACGGTGCCGGAACGTACAGGGGTTGAACAGCCATCTGGGCATACTCCTTCTTCAAGATCGGACGCATGTGTATCGTAGCCTGGGAAAGAACCGCCGTCGCAAATATACCGCGCAAGAAGAGAATGAACGGGCGTATCCGACGCCTACGTCTTCGGCGGCATGATCTGAAGCAGCGCTCCTCCAGCAGTTGCCCTGACCGCATCATCCTCGTCGTGCAGACCCTGCTTGAGGAGCGGAACCGCCTTCATCCCGTCGAGCTTCGCCATCGATTTGAGCGCTGCGATCCTCACTCGAGGCATCGTGTCCTCAACCAGCATCATCAATGCTGCGCGGGCTGGTTCTCGATTACGATCTGATGCATGGCCTAAGGCGCGCGCCACGGCCGTGCGGACGGCCGGTTCTTTCGTGTTGGTGAGCATCCGAACGGGAACAGCCACAAGGTCATACCGTTCTCCCCGCGACAGCAGTGCGCCGACGACGAAGGCTCTGACCGAGGCATCATGGTCCTCCAGCGCCTTCCTCAACGGTGGTCCCGTGTCAAGGTCGTGCAGCTGTCCCAAGCTCACCGCGGCAGCGATCCGAACGGGTGGAAGCGGATCTTTGAGTAGCCGCGCCAGGGCGGCCGCTGCTTCCGGCTTGGACACATGAGCCAATCCGGTCGCAGCCGCCCCGCGAACCGACGGCTGCTTGTGTTCGCTCGCCTCGAGGAGCAACGCCAACGCCTGCGCTCCCTTCAGATCGACCAGCACACGGATCGCCGAGGTCCGCTCGTCAGGATTGAGCGCTCTCGCCGATCGCTCCAACAGGTCGCATCCGGCGCGGCGCCCAAAGCGGCACAAGACTTCCGCCGCCGCCACTCGCACCCGTACCTCTGGATCATTCAGCACAGGTTCAGCCAGCCCGACCACCGAGGTGTCGCCGGACTTCGCCAGCCCCTTCAGGACCGCTTCCTTTACCAAAACCGCCTGATCGTCCAGCGCTTGACGGAAGCGAACCGAACGGCGGCCTTCCTCCAACTTCGCAAGCCCTTCGGCGACCAGCGCACGCACGAGGCCGGACCCGTCGCTGAGACCGTCTTCCAGAAAAGCCATCGCCTCGGGACTCTGCCATTCCTTGAGAGCCGTGTAGGCCGCTCCGCGCATCTGCTCCCGCATGTCCTTTACCATGGCGAGAATACACCCCAACGAGACCTCGCGGAGCAACGGCACATCATCCTGTTTCAGAACAAGTTCGAGCCGGTCGTACTCGGCCAGGGCCTCTTTGGGGTTGCCGAGCCGGAGAAGCGACCGGACTTTCATCCGGCGGACGTCGGGCAGGCCGGATTGCTCCATGGGCAGTGTACCGATCTCCTCAACCACCTTTTGATATTCTTTGTTGTCGTACAGCTGTTGGAGGCCAGAAATCGCTGAAGAAGACCCTGCGGCGAACGTCACCGTCACGGACAGACAGAAGGCCAAGAGTTCCACCAAGGCGACTGGAAGAAATGCCCGTCGCCCAGCCCACCCTGTTCTGTTCACCCCGTTCATCGATCTCTATTCCCGCCGTTGCGGACCGGTGGCACCGTTACGTCGCATGTATCCCGGCGGGGCATCGAAATAGACGCCCGGCTGCAGTGCCAACCTGAACCGTTCGTACTCAAACGCCCAGTCACGGTCACGACTGACCAGTTTCAGAACCACTCCAGACTCGATGTCGACCCATTCATAGAAACGTTCGCTGCGCCCATGACGACTGGTCTGAACCTCGAACAAGGTCGCAGCCCGACCCGCGACCGTGGCATCCCCGACGAGCATCCGGCCAGATTCTCCCGGCAGCTCGGGACGCACCGGAAGTGCATCGTCCGGATCCAGCGGCAGAACCAGCAGGATTTTCTGCTGCGCAAGGACATACCAGGTTTCGGCCAGGTCAAGCCTGACGATTTCGATAGCGGCATAGCCGAAATCGGTCCGGAGGGCATACTTGTACTCCAGACGCAGGCGATCTCCCTTCGCAAAGACCTGAGCCTGATGTTGTTTCCCGTTTACTTTCTTGACGAGGGTGGCGGAGAATTCCACGCGACTGGATGGGGCTTCACCAGCCGCGTCGCACCGGTCCGGCCGTCCGATCAACGCGTTGAGGACGAGAATCGCAATGGCCGCAACGCGTCGCTCCCTCCCAACACGAAGCCACATCGGCCGTCAATGCTGATATTCGACCAGAGGTGTGATATCGATGGGATACCCAAGGGTCTCCGGACCGAAACGAGGGTTGTCCACGACTTTGTACGCGGTTCGATTCCCCTTCGGGGCCGGCAACGAGAGGTGCTGGACTAGCTTTCCGTCGGCTTGGACCGTGACCATTCTGGTGATCCCCGGTCCGGTCTGAGGATGCCAGACCACCAATTGATAGGTGCCGGGCGGTATGTTGTCGATCGAAAATTTCCCGCGCCCATCCGTCAAGCCATAATAGGGATTGTTGACCGCCATCGCCCAACTTTCCATATACGCGTGAAACCCGCACTGCATATAGAAGGTGCGCCGCCCCTTGTTCAGATAGATCGGCCCGACCAACGACTTGCCCGGTGCATGGTTGTGCATCGCATGGATATCTCCGCGCCGGTGCTGATGATTCATCACCAGAGGGGTATTGAACATCACCCGGGCCCCGGCCTCGAGCGAGCTCTCGTAGCCTTGAATGTCGTGCATGACGGGATCCATGTTGATCACTTCGACCGCATGCCCGTTCCGCACAATCGTCATGAAGGGTTGAAACATGCAGTCTCGTGCCTCAATCAGCGGGACCGACGTTTCAAACGGTTTGCCGGCTTCGACCCCTTCGAGCAAGACAATGGCATCCTTCAATCCCCCCTGAGGGTCGACGACGAAGTCGCGGAGCAATCGCCAGCCGCGGCCGTTCGAAATGCGCCCGCAATACGCAGGGTCCGGAAACGTGATGAGATTGAACCCTTTCGGTTCGGGAACGCTGCCCGTCAACGTCACAGTCCCCTCAACCGTTCCGCCGTGCTGCACGTCGATCACGTCGTAGGCTGTCGCGATTCCGACCGCCAGCATGGCAACCGCCACCGAGAGGAATCCGACGACATGCCTGAACCACGAATTATTCACGCATCAGCTCCTTCCTGCCACCGGAAATCTGAGGCACCGAAGATCCGTGTCATCGTACCAAACGGCCGCTTCAAAGAAAAAGGGGGAGGCTGAGAGCCTCCCCCTTCCGGTTCGTTCGCTCGACTCTCGACGAAGCAGCCGGTGCTACTTGGCCGCGACTGGA
>DASPGL010000202.1:0-9041 GCA_035620635.1 Nitrospira sp.
GAGGCCCGATAACAGTCCCGCAGCGCCAGGGTGCCCTGCTCGGAGAACATGGCCATACCGATGAATTCACCATGAGCCTGCTCCGGGGGAAGCTGTTGGCCGATCCTGACCACACGATGTTCGCCCTCCGGCATCATGAACCGGGACAGATGACTCTTGCCGGGGGGCTCAGCAAGTGAGACGAGGTCAGGATTGAGATGAGCCGGTTGCACATGCCGCTGTTCCTGATCGAACCAGGCCAGGTCGACCACAATGGAGATGTCTGCGGGACTCTTGAGCAGCTTCTCAAGGATGGCTGTGTCGAAGAGAATGTCGCCGTACAAGACGATCGTCCGACCCTTCAACTCGTTCTCGGCGCAGAAGAGCGAGAACAATTCCCCGGTCTCTTCGTACCGGTCATTGTCGTAATAACGGATATTGGGTAGCGTGATCGCTTCCTTTTTATACCCGCGGATCAGCGCGATTTCTTTGATGTCACATTCGTTGAGCACGGCGACCTGGCGATCGAGGATGGTTCTCCCCTTGATGTCGAGCAGGCACTTCGGCTTGTCTTCGATGAGGGGGAGCAGCTGTTTCTCGAAGCCTGCAGCAGCGATGACGGCGGTAATCCGTTCACTCCCCACCGGCAGGAACTGTTTTTCATCCCGTTCCATCTGCGGGACGCCGACCAGGTCATACACTTCAGGCAGCGTGACGATACGATCATTCGCCGCTCCGGGGCGCGTATCCTTCCTGATGAGATCGAGGGTGTCTTTCATCGCGCGGATCGCGGCCCGTACTGGCTGATTGGCGTAGATGATGATCTTCGCCCCTGCTTCCTCCATTTCTGCGGCAGAGGTCTGATCGAAGATCGTCGGAACGATGACCAACGGGACTCGACCGGACCAGGTTCGATACAGGGTTCTCAGCTCGTCGAACGTCTTCGACTTGGAGTGAATAAGCACGGCATCGGCCCCCGCGTCCGCATAGGCCTGCGCGCGTTTCAACGCCTCCTCCTGTCCCCAGCCGGCGATGAGCGCTTCGGTCCGAGCGATAATCATGAACTCAGGGAAGATCTGCGCGGCCTTTGCGGCTTTGATCTTGCTGCAATGCTCTTCAATCGGAATCAATTCTCGACGGACGCCCGCATAGAAGCTGCAGCGTTTGGGATAGACGTTGTCTTCAATGCAAATGGCAGCCACGCCGGCACGCTCGCGGTCATTGACGGTGCGCATGACGTTGAGCGCGTTCCCGTATCCCGTGTCGCAGTCGGCGATCACCGGGATGTTCACCGCCTCGACGATGTTGCGCTCGACTTCGAGTTGCTCGCTGGAAGTAATGAAACTGGCGTCAGGAATGCATTTGAGCGAGGCCGAAATGGCGAAACCGCTGGCCCAGACTCCGTCAAATCCCGCACGTTCGATGAGCCGCGCGCTGAGTGCATCATGGGCCCCCACGACTTTGAGAGCGCCGGGCTTCTTCAGCGCGTCACGGAGTTTAGCTGCGTTGGTCATGGGAGTCCATGATGCGAAACCGGGGGGCGCTTGTCAATGAAAAGTTTGGAGCTGCACACACGACGGCCTTTAGAACACCGTCGCGGAGGTTTCCTCCGACAACGCCTCGCGAAGCGTGCGGCTCTCGAAAAAAATAATCCCGCGCTCGATATTGGCTTCGAATCGCAGGGTGACTTCCGTGTTGAAGCCGTGCCAGGCGTAGACTTTCACGGGCCCGACGGCAATTTGCCCCGGTGTCCGGTCGAGTGGCCCGTATTGTGCCTGAAGGTAGGCCAGGATTCTTTCGTGGACGTCCTTCCCGCTGTATCGAACGGTCACTCGAGCGAACTTGCCTTGAAAGGCGGTGAAACGCATAGAGTCCACCCGTGCAGTGCCGAGCACAGGCGGTTCCCCTTTTCGTTCGTAGGTCTGCTGACGACCGTCGTCGTCCACTTGGACGAACTGCTCAATCTGCGACAAGGCCATCCCCCAGGGCATGTCTTCGAATCCGTTGGGATCGTTGACGATGGGAACGGCCATTGCGGGTGTGGTGGCGACTACAAGAACGAGGCAGAATCCGGCAACACGCCGTGCTGGAGCACGACCCCGAGTGGCTTCCGGTTCATTCCGCCGAGTCGGCGAGGTTGTCATTGAACCGTGGTGCGAGCGTTCGGCTATCGATAAAAATGTATCCGCGCTCCGTGCCGGCCTGGTAAGTCAAGTTAATCTCGGTGTCCGGACCGCGCCAATTATATTGCTGAGTGAGACCTCGCGTCATTTGTCCGGGAATGTGTTCCAGGGGACCGAACTGAGACTCCAGGAACTTCAACACCTGTTTGTGAACCTGTTCTCCCTGGTACCGGATGGTGACCCGAGCAAACTGATCGTCCACCGCGAGATAACGGATGCTGGTCATCTCGGCTCCGGCAAACCCCGATGGATCTCCCCGCCGTTGGTATTCCGTGATGGGCGACCCCGCGCGGCTGACCTCGAGATCCTGCCGTGACGTCAGGGAGGTGTTCCAGTCGATGTCGCCAAAACCTCTGGGGTCGTTCACCATCGGGACGGCCCAGACCGGTGCAACCCAGATGATCGTGCCAATCAGCACGATGACCGGTCGGGAAAGACGCCGGGGTCGGGAGAAGGCGGCCATGATGCAAGCCTGTTGAAGAAGGAACGACTCGACGCGAACGCTACCACGGGGGAAAGGTGAACGCAACACCCCAATGTTTCTTGAGAATCCTCAAGTCGTATCTTATAATGCGCCGGTTTTTGAGTCGCCGGGGCTTACAGCGGATTCGCGACAGGAGATGTGGCGCATGATGGAAAGCGACACTTTTGTGCAGGCGATGCAGGAGATCGGGGTGAATTTTTTCACCGGGGTCCCGGATTCGATTCTGGGGGGCATCATCGCCGAACTCATGAATCTCCGGTTGTATACTCCCGCTGTCCGTGAAGATGAGGCGGTCGGCATGGCGGCGGGTGCGTACATGGCGGGAAAATTTCCTGCTATTTTGATGCAGAATTCTGGGCTGGGCACATCGCTGAACGCCCTGATCTCGCTGAACATGATTTATCGGCAGCCCTGTGTGCTTGTCGTCTCATGGAGAGGACAGGGGGGAAAGGATGCGCCGGAACATCTGGTCATGGGGGAGGCGATGCCGCAACTGCTCGATACGGTGAAGATCCCCCACCGGACCCTGACTGAGAAAACGGCGCCGGAGGATTTCAGGTGGGTGAAGGACGCCTGCGCAACACGGCAGATTCCGGTGGCGCTCTTCATCACGAAGGGGGTCGTGAAAGGGTTGCATCCATGAGACCTGAACAAGGCACGCTCATCAGCCGGACACAGGCCATGGCGGCGTTGCTGGAACTGTTGACCGATCAGCCGGTCGTGATCTGCAACGGATTCCCCTCGCGCGAAGCTCACAAGATCGCGGATCGCCCCACCCACTTTTACATGATCGGGTCGATGGGCAATGCACCGGCCATCGCACTGGGTGTGGCGCTGGCCAAGCCCAACAAGCAGGTCATCACATTTGACGGAGACGGGAACGTGTTGATGGGAATGGGTACGCTCGCCACGGTCGGTGCCTTGAAGCCGAAGAATTTCATTCATGTGGTGTTCGACAACGAAGTGTACGGGACGACCGGCAATCAGCCGACGATCTCGAACGTGGTACCACTGGAGAAAGTGGCGAAGGCCGCGGGCTATGTCCATGTCGAACGGGTGCTGGATCGCGACGACCTCGTCTATGAGTTCAAAGAGATGCTGAAAAAGGACGGGCCCAGCATGCTCTTGATCAAGGTGAACGAGTTTGTCGAAGACGCTGGCCGCGTCCTGCACGAGCCGCCGGAAATCACAAGACGGTTCATGAAAGCGATTGAAGGATAGGAGGCGAGACGCACTTCCCTCGTGCTCGCCGAACGTGCACGATCGGAAGGTGCATCGCTCGATGCGCGCAGTAAAGGGAAGTGCGTCTCGTCTCCGTCGGGAACAGAAGAAGGGGAGCGCGAGTGATTCTGTTGAATCCGGGTCCAGTGAACGTGAGTGAGCGGGTACGGCAGGCGCTGTTGCGGCCTGATATCTGTCACCGCGAATCCGAGTTCACGGAACTCCTCCATCGTATTCAGGCCAAGTTGCTCAAGGCGTTTGTTCCGGGAGCGGAGTCGGAATACGTGGCGGTTGTCATGACCGGCTCCGGAACGGCCGCGGTCGAAGCCGCGCTGATGTCCTCGCTGCCGCATGGCCGGCGCATGCTCATTCTGAATAACGGCGTGTATGGCGAGCGGATGTCTCAGATCATCGGGCTCCATCGCCTGGGCGTCAACGAGTTGAAATACGAATGGACCGTTCGGCCAGACTCTGACAAGCTGCTGCTGGCTCTCCGGCAGCACCAGGAGGTGCACGTTGTCGGGATGGTGCACCATGAAACCACAACGGGACTGCTCAATCCGGTCCAGGAAATTGCGGAGATCGTCGATAATCAGAACCGCGTCTTCGTGCTTGACGCGGTCAGCGCCCTGGCCGGCGAGGCGATCGACATCGCGAAGTCGCACCTCTATATGGTGGCGGGTACGGCGGGGAAATGCATCCAAGGATTCCCCGGTGTGTCGTTCGTTCTCGTACGAAAAGGGTTCGTCGAGAGGATGCGCGCGTACCCCAAGCGGTCCTGGTATCTGCATCTCACGCACTATATCGACAACGAAGGCCGGGGCACGATTCCCTTCACGCCCGCCGTCCAGGTGTACTATGCCTTTGACGAAGCGCTGAACGAGTTGCTCGAAGAGGGCGTGGCCAACCGGATTCAGCGTTACAAGAAGATGGCGACGATCATCCGCGACCGCATGACTAGGCTCGGGGTGAAGGCGCTGCTCCCGCCGGATCGCCAGTCGAATACCATCACCGCCTACCACCTGCCTGAAGGCGTGTCCTACCACTCACTGCACGACCGCCTCAAAGCGAACGGCTATGTGATCTATGCCGGCCAGGGCAACCTGGAAAACAAGATCTTCCGCGTGGCCAACATGGGTGCGCTGACCGAAGCACAGCTCGACGGATTTCTCGGCGCCTTCGAACAGGCCTGCACGGCGGCATGAAAGCGATCATCCTCGCAGCCGGTGTCGGTAAACGTCTCTGGCAGGTCACCCAACACCGGCCCAAGTGCCTCATTGAAATCGGTGGCCAGTCGTTGTTGCATCGTTACCTGACGGCGTTGGCCGGGCTGGGAGTCCAGCGAGCCGACATCGTGGTCGGGTACAAGCAGGAGATGATCCGTGCGGCGGTGGCCGGCGACGACTGCGGCGTGGAGGTCGGTTTTCTGGTCAACGAACAATTTCATCACGGCAGCATCTCCTCCCTCTGGATCGCCCGCACGGCCCTTGACGACGACGTCATCATCATGGACGCCGATGTGCTGTTTCACCGCGAGATCTTGCGCCGGCTTGTCGAGTCGTTGCATGAGAATGCGCTGTTGATGGACGAAAGCGTCGCCCAAACCGGCGAGGAATGTATGGTGGTGGTCGCCGGCGGCCGCGTGATCGCCCTCACGAAGAAGATGCCGGCACAGTATGACTATGCCGGCGAGGGTGTGGGGTTCCTGCGGGTACGGCGCGCCGATACGCCTCACGTCGTGGCCTCGCTCCGCGCTCACATCGAGAAGGGCTCCTGGGAAATGGAATACGAGGACGCGCTGCTGCAGTTCTTCCAGAACGTGAAAGTCGGCCACGAGAAAATCGGCGGGCTGCCCTGGACCGAAATCGATTTCGTCGAGGACGTCCGGAGGGCAGAATTGGACGTTTTGCCGAGATTGTGAGAAAGTCTGTGGTGACATGGCAGGGGGCGGTCCGACCCACCCGGTGGAGCGTCTCCCGGGGGTGAGGGCGTAGGCCCGGCAGCAAGAGGTTGCGGCGATGAACGAGAGTGTGCTTCAGCGGAGGGCGGAAATCCAGGGGCTCGCCACCGCGATCCTGTTGCCCTCCGTCGGCGTTTTCGGCCAGCCGGCCGAGTCCCGCGCGGGCGACGTGGGGCCCCTCACGGGTGTGGTTGGGATCGGTCTGTTTCAACGTGCCGTGCTGACGATGCAGCGGGCGGGTATCCGCCAGTTGATTGTGCTCGCGGGCCCCGAAGAAGAACAGCTCAAGCAGGCGCTTGGACATGGACCGCGGGTGACGATTCCCGTCCGCTGGATGCCCATCCGTGAATTCCCGCTGGATGATCCGCGCACCTGGGAGTTTCTCGCGGCGGAGGTGCACGGCTTCGCGCTGGTGGCGAGTGTCAACGGCGTTTTTGCACGGGGACTGGTCGAGCAGCTGCGGCGCAATGTGAAGGACGGCGAGGCGATTGTGGTCGCGCAGAGGCCTCGCGAGCGGCTGGATGAATCGTCGCAGTCGGGGCTGCGGCTGAAAATGCGCGCCGATCGCTTGACGTCGTTTGCACCGGGGCATTTTGACGGATCGGCCCCGCTCGCCGCTGAAATGGTAGTTTTGCCGGCCGGTCTTATGAGCGCGATGAATCACCCGATGTCCGAAAGCGGGCGGCTCCCGATCCGGTACTGGCTTGAACGGGCGGCGGTCGACGGCCGCGTGCGCGTTGTGGCGGCGGGGGACAGGCACGGCACCTGGTATCAGGAGGTGCGGACTCTGGCCGACGTGCGCACGGCGGAGAAAACGCTGTTCAGTTCGCTGAATGGGGATGCGGAAGGGTTTGTCGATCGCTATTTTAACCGCAAGCTTTCCCGGTGGTTCACGCGCCTGTTCCTCGCGGTCGGCCTCTCGCCCAATTCGATTACGGTGTTGGCCTCACTGGTCGGGTTTGTCTCCGCGGGAGGCTTCGGCATGGGGACCTATGCCGCCGGGGTGATCGCGGCGCTGCTCTTCCAACTGGCGGCGGTCATCGACTGCTGCGACGGGGAGGTCGCGCGTCTGACCTTCACGGAATCACCGTTCGGCGCATGGCTGGACTTGGCCATGGATAACCTCGTGCACATGGCAATCTTTGCGGGTGTGGCGGTCGGGCTGTATTCGACGCAGGCCGGGGAGCCCCATGCCTGGGTGACTCTTGTCCTCGGCGCTTCTGCGGTGCTGGGCAACGGCGCGTCCTTTCTGCTGGTGGAGAAAACTCAGAAGATCAAATCGGCGAGCGGATGGAAAACGCCGGCGCACGCGGCATGGGCGGATTTCATGTTGAAGAACGTCGCCAGCCGGGATTTCTCCGTCTTCTTGCTGCTGTTCGCCCTGTTGGAAAAGCTGAACGTGTTTCTCTGGCTGACCGCCGCTGGCTCACTGGTCTTTTCCGGTGTCATGCTGTGGGTGATCCGTCCCTCTGCGGTCACGTCTCCCCGGCAGTAGATTCAACAATCGGAGCGAAGCGTGATCCTCACCTTTTCACCATCCTGCTAGCGTGCTGCGCTATCTCCTCCTAGCCCTCGGTTCCCTGACACTCGGTCTTCTCGTCTGGCAAATCGGACCCGGCAATATTTATGATGCCGCCGCCCGGCTCGGTCCCGCCGCACTCGTGGTCATCCTGATCCCCTCCCTCATCATGTATGTCATCGAGGCCTACGGCTGGAAAGTCACACTCGGGCCGTCAGCCAGGACGGTGCCGTATTGGCGGCTGTTTGCCATCCGGGCCGTGGGTGAGGTGGTGAATATGACCACCCCCACGGCCTATGCCGGAGGCGAACCGCTCAAAGCCTATCTGCTGCGGAAACACAATGTACCGATCGTGGAGGGCCTGGCCTCGGTCGTAATCGCGAAGACGACGATGACGATCGCCGAAGTCCTGTTCATCCTGTTGAGCGTCGCGATTGGATTCTGGCTGTTGGGCGCGAACGGGTCCTCTGGACAGGTCATTGTCGGAAGTGTGTTGGGGGTGGGGCTGCTGGTGTTCGGAACGGCAGGATTTGTGTTGATCCAGCGGCACGGACTGTTCACCTGGACCCTCGGACTGCTGCGGACGCTCGGTCTGCGGATCGGGTTTCTTGAGGCGCGGGAAGAGCAGCTCAAGCAGCTCGATCAGACCATCCTGAATTTTTACGGCCACCATCAGGGCGCGTTTTATGCGTCAACGGGATTGTTCTTTCTCGGCTGGATGGCCGAGGCGCTGGAAGTGTTCGCGATTGTCTATTATCTCGGCGGGCCGGCGAATCTGCTCTCCGCCATTTCGATCGGCGGGCTGTCGGTATTCATCAAAGGCAGCACGTTCTTTATTCCGGGGAGTCTCGGCGCTCAGGACGGCGGCAATCTGCTTTTATTGAAGACCTTCGGGTACAGTGACGTGACGGGCATCACCTTTGCGCTCTTGCGCCGTTTTCGAGAGCTGGTCTGGATCGGCATCGGGCTGCTATGCCTGGCGATGCCGGGGAAGAGCAATGGTCGTCAGGAGTAGAAGTCGAGCGCACCCTGTTGTGTGAGGACCTGGAGCCGCTCGAACATCCGGTCCCACACGAACGTGTGCAGCCTCAGATTGGCCGCGCGCTCCAGTTGACCGAAGCGAAGGCCCACCTGCCTCCCGTTCACCCAGCGGACTTCCGCCTGGGCAATCGGCAGCGATGCTTTCTGATCGGGAAGGATCAAACGTACCAGGAGCGTCGTCTGTGTCGGGACGGCGTTGCTGCATTCAATGGCGCAGCCGAACACTGAGAGGTTCGTCACCTTCCCTTCACCGATCGTCACTTCATCGGAAAACATCACCGGATACGAAACGGGAAGAAGCACGCGATAATGCTCGCGCCGGTAGGGACGTGGCGGTTCCATGCGGGTTCAGTCTAGCCGCACCGGCCTCCTCGGATGAATCCCCCTTTCGTGGGACAAAGGATGGAACATCGCCCGTGTCGGTCCAGCGCCCGCGGAGTCTCTCGGTGAGCGTTGGCCTCCGGTTATCCTCCTTGCTCGCGCACTGCGCACACTGAGACTGTAAGATTTTCTCATCAGGGGCGGTGCTCGGTGCATGCCCGCAGTGGAGGACAACCAGAGGCTACTCCTCAGGGAGTAGAAACAAGCGGCGGTGAAGGAGCATCGTATTTCGCACGACGTGCGCAGTGAAACTAATCACGGGTGCTATTCTTG
>DASPGL010000203.1:0-20875 GCA_035620635.1 Nitrospira sp.
GAGAAGAACCGCACGAAGTGACCGCAGGTGGGGCAATGCACGATACCACCTTGATCGGCTCCTATAATCCGGACGACATACTGGCTTGGGAAGAGGGAGGACCTCGCACCGCGCGTCAATTCCTTGCCGAGGCCTCCGGCCTGGCGGAATTGTTGCCAGATCGGCCTGCGGTCCTCAATCTGGCGAACAGCCGCTATGAATTCCTGATGGGATTTGCCGCTGCGATTCTGCGGCGACAGGTGACGCTGCTTCCACAAAGCCGGGCGCCGGAGACTATCCGCCTGGTAGCCGCTGCCTATTCCGGCAGCTACGCACTCATGGGCGGAGACGACATCATCGAAGGGATCGATTCCATCCCCATCCGATCACGAGGTATCGACAGTGGGGGGCCTAGCGAAATCCCTCTGGTGCCTTCGAACCAGGTGGTGGCCATCGCGTTCACCTCCGGGAGCACGGGACAGCCTATGCCCAACAAGAAGACATGGGGGGCGTTGACCGCGGTGGCCCGAGCCGCCGCGGCCAGACTCGGCATCAAAGGCGGTGATCGCGCCGCCGTGGTGGCCACGGTTCCGCATCAACACATGTTCGGGCTCGAGGCCTCTGTGATGTTGCCGATTATGCACGGGCTCGTCATGCATGCCGGACGGCCGCTCTTCCCGGCCGACATCCGGAGCGTCTTGAGCGATGTCGCCGGCCAATGGGTACTTGTCACCACGCCGTTGCATCTGCGCGCCTGTGTCACTGAAGGGCGGGGAATGCAGCCCGGCAGACTGATTCTTTCCGCAACCGCGCCGCTTTCCCGTGGTCTTGCGGAGGAGGCGGAACGGCTATTCCACACGCCGGTCCATGAAATCTTCGGATTCGCAGAGGCGGGGAGTATCGCCGAACGGCGCACGATTGACGGAGACCGGTGGCGCCTGTTGGATGGGGTGTCTGTGGTGCAGGAGGGGTCGTCCTATACGGTACGCACGAGGTACCTGCCGACACCGGTCCGGATTCCGGATCGCATCACGGTTAGTCCGGAGGGTACGTTCGTCCTGCACGGTCGTGAAGCGGATCAGGTCAATATCGCGGGTCATCGTGTGTCGCTCGGTGAATTGAACCAGAAATTGCTGGCGATTGAGGGTGTCGAAGACGGGACATTCTTTCTGCCGGACGGGGAGTCCGGTGGTGTGACCAGGCTGATGGCCTTTGTCGTGGCTCCGGGGAGAAACAGCGAGGAGATTCAGCGCGCACTGCGCGCGCACGTCGACCCGGTGTTTCTGCCGCGCCCGTTGGTCTGCGTCCCGAGTCTGCCCCGGAATGCCACGGGCAAGCTGCCCCGTGAATCCGTGGCCGAACTGGCCCGGCCTTGGCTGGAGAGGCAGGATCATGGTGCATGAGCGGATGGTGGCGATTGATCCCAACCATCCCTCGCTGGCAGGGCATTTCCCGGGTCACCCCGTGGTGCCGGGCGTAGTGCTGCTCCATGAAGTGCTCGACACCCTGCGCAGGGGTTCGACGGCGCCGGTGGCGGTCACGGGACTGCCTATTGTGAAGTTTGCCGCTCCGTTGAGGCCGGGCGAGGTCATGACCATTCGCGTGTGCGAGGAGGCTGGCGTTCGAGCCACATTCTCCTGTGTGGTCGGCGCGCGGCTTATTGCGTCCGGCGTCATCGAGTTCGCCACCGGGATGCCGGCACGAGCGGAACAGGCGTGACGGTCGCCTGGCAACAGCAGCAGGAGCGTGGCAGCCGTACCGGCATTCGGGTAATGGTCTGGGTAGCGAAGTCGCTCGGACGTCCGGTCGCCCGACTGTTGCTCTATCCGATCTGCCTGTATTTCCTGGCGGGATCGGGATCCGCCCGTCGGGCGATCGGGCAGTTTCGCCAGCGGGTGCATGGTCGTCCCGCCAGCTGGCGGGAACTCTTTCGTCATTACCATGCCTTTGCGTCGACCATTCTCGACCGCGTGTATTTCCTCCGCGCGCGCTTCGATCTCTTCGACATTCAGTTCCACGGTCTGGACATTCTCGAGAAGGAATTGGCACAAGGACGGGGTTGCGTGCTTCTGGGGTCCCACGTGGGGAGTTTTGAAGTGGTCCGCGCGCTGGGACTCTCCCGCCAGCCGATTGCGCTCCGGGTCCTCATGGACGAGCAGAATGCGCCGCTGATGCGAAGACTGATCAAGCAGTTGAATCCCGCTGTAGCTGACACGGTGATTCAGGTCGGCGGGGTGGAAACGATGCTCCAAGTGAAGGAATGTCTCGAACAGGGGGGGATGGTCGGCGTGATGGGAGATCGTGTGATGCCGAACGGTCAGGCGGTTACCTGCAGGTTTCTCGGGTCCCCGGCCCGGTTTCCGACCGGGGCGATGCGCCTGGCCCGTGCCGTTCGTGCTCCCGTGGTCCTCTTTTTCGGGCTCTACCGGGGGGCGAACCGGTATGAGGTGCATCTTGAATCATTCAGCGATGAGGCGGACCTCTCGCACGATCAGCGGACTGCCGACCTGACGCAGTGGGCGCAACGGTATGCCGACCATGTTGAAACTGTCTGCCGCCGTGCGCCGGACAATTGGTTCAACTTCTATGACTTTTGGACTGATCCGCACTGAGCACGCCCTGCTGCTATGGATTCTGCTGCTCACCGGTCACCCGGCGGGCGCCGGGATGTCATTACCTTCCGGAGGGCAGGCAGACGCAGGCTGGACGGTTGAGCAGGTTGTGGCATCTCTCAAGGAGGGAAGGGAAGCTTCCGTACCGTTCGAGGAAGCCACCTATTCGTCATTGTTGACTGAACCGTTGATCGTGCGCGGTGTGTTGCGATTCTCCCCTCCGTCGACGCTGGAGAAAGAGGTCCTGGAGCCATACCACGAGCGGTACGTTATCGAAGGTGACCGAGTCACGTTCGAAAGCGCACGGAAGCAGGTCAAGAAAACCATTTCACTGGAAGACTATCCGGCTTTGCACAGTTTTGTCGAAGCCTTTCGGGTCAGCCTCACCGGTGATGCGGCGCACCTGAACCGGGTCTATGAACCGGCGCTGGACGGCACCCGGCAGAAGTGGGCGCTCTTGCTGCGCCCGCGCGATCGGGCAGGAAAAGCTGTCGTGGACTCCATACTCTTCACCGGGTCGGAAGGTCGCATTGCCACGATCACGATTCGATCCCCGGACGGCGATCGATCCGTGATGACGCTCGGAGGGAGACGTTCACAATGAATTCACGCTGGTGGGTGGTCGCCCTCTGGCTCGGCATCATGGCCTGTGGCGTCTGGTTTACCGCCACCAGGTTATCCATCCACAACGAGTTGAGCGACCTGCTTCCCGAGGGTTCGACGGCGACTCAGCGATTGTTGCTGACGCAGGTGCGCACCGGGCTGTCGGGCAGGCTGATCCTGATCGCGATGGAAGGATCGTCTCCCGACGAGTTGGCCAGACTGAGTCAGGCGCTGGGCGATTCCCTTCGTGCCAACGATCGGCTCGGTTTTGTCGGGAACGGAGCGCAGACCTGGTCGAAGGAGGAACGAGCGCTCTTGTTCAATGCCCGCTATCTCCTCAGCCGAACCGTCACCGCCGAGACCTTTTCGGAATCCTCGCTCCGCCGTGTGCTCGAGCAGCGGCTGGACGATCTACGATCGCCCTTAGGATCAATGATCAAGGAAACGGTTTCGTCCGATCCGACCGGCGAAGTCCTTGGAATTCTTCAATCCTGGTCCGGCTGGGAGGCCCCGGGAAAATATCGCGGCGTCTGGATGTCCGCTGATCGCACGAAGGCCTTGCTCATGGTTGAGACGCGCGCCGCCGGTTTCGATGCGGACGCACAGGAAGCGATTCACCGGGACATCCGGACGGCGTTCCAGGAGCTCGTGAGGGCAGGCAGGTCATCTGCCAGGCTCGTCATGAGCGGGCCGGGCGTGTTCACGGTGGAAATTCAGCGCACGATTGAGGCAGAAGCCTGGCGCCTGTCGACAGTCGCGGCGACGTTGGTCCTGCTGTTGCTCCTCTTCAGTTACCGGTCACCGACACTGGTGCTGCTCAGTCTGATTCCCATCTCGAGCGGGATCGTGGCTGGGATGATCGCGGTGAACTGGTGGTTCGGGTTTGTCCATGGCATTACCTTGGGATTCGGCATCACCTTGCTGGGCGTAGTCGACGATTATCCGATCCACCTGTTCAGTCACATGACGGCGCGAGGATCCGCGCAGGACGTGATGCGAATGATCTGGCCGACGATGCGTTTAGGCGTGCTGACCACAGCGATCGGTTTTTCATCACTTCTTCTGGCCGGGTATCCGGCTCTTGCGCAATTGGGGCTTCTGGCTCTGGTCGGACTCCTGACAGCCGCCCTCGTGACGCGATGGGTCCTCCCGGTCTGTGTAGGCCGGAGATTCGTGCCGCGAGAGGTACGAGCGGGTTTTCTGGCGAGGACCGACCTGCTGGCGAAAGGGTGCGGACTGGTGCCGGTGATTGTCGTTCTTGCGACATTGGCCCTGATATGGTCTGATACACCGTTCTGGCAGCAGGATCTGGGGAGCCTCAGCCCGCTGTCGGAGGATAGGAAGCAATTGGATCAAGGGTTGCGTCAGGAACTGGGGGCACCGGATGTTCGGGATCTGGTGGTCGTCGAGGGAGTGACGGCCGAAGCAGTCTTGCAGCAGGCCGAAACCGTGATGCCGAAGTTGGAGACCCTGCGTGAGCAGGGAGCGATAGCGGGATACGACATCGTGTCACGGTACCTGCCAAGCCATCGGTTGCAGGAGGAACGGCGACGGGCGTTACCGAGTCGGGCAGTCCTCGAGCAGAATCTGACTGCGGCTCAGAGAGGTCTGCCGTTCGCTCCAGGGCTGTTCGTGCCATTCGTGGCAGCGGTCGAGGCGGCACGGAATCAACCGCCCGTCGAGCGCGAGGCTTTCGCAGGGACGATGCTGGGAATGAAGGTCGAATCCTTGATGGTCATGCAGCAGGGGCGGTGGGTGGCCATGGTGCCGCTTCGGGGCGTCACCGATCGGGCACAGCTGGCGAGGACCGTAGGTCAGTGGGGGGATGTCTCGGTGAGTTATGTGGATCTTAAGGAGGAATCGAACCGGCTCATGACCGCCTATCGCGATCGAACGGTACAATTGCTTGGCTGGGGCACGGGCGCGATCGCAGTGGCGCTGCTTCTTGGTTTGCGATCGATCAGTCTCGTCGGCCGAGTCCTGGCGCCGATCATCTGCTCTCTGGTCGTCGTAGCGGCGGTCCTACGGGGATCTGGGGAACCGCTTTCCCTGTTTCATGTCGCGACCTTTCTCCTGGTGATTGGGCTGGGGCTCGATTACTCGCTCTTTCTGAATCGGCAGGAAGAAACGAAGGACGAGCGGATCAGAACGAATTTTGGGTTGCTCGTCTGTAGCCTGACGACGATACTGGTGTTCGGCGTGCTGGCGTGTTCGAAGATCCCGGTGCTCCATGCGATCGGCATGACCGCAGCCTGCGGATCGCTCTCCTGTTTGCTCCTCGCCGGCATGATGGCGCAGAAGGAGGCCTCGGTTGCCTAACCTGAAACCGATGCCACCGCTGACACTGTCAGCCTACACACTCGTGACAGCGAACGGCCGGGGAGTCGGTCCCGTCCTGCAGGCGCTGCGTGAACGGCGATCAGGATTGAAACCGTGCGACTTCGAGGATGTAATGCTGAAGACCTATATCGGACGCGTGGCGGGTCTTGAGGATTTTGCGCTCGATCGAGGACTCGACCGTTTCGACTGCCGGAACAATCGGCTGGCCTGGCTCGGGCTTCAACAGGACGGATTCATGGTGGCGGTGGCGGAAGCGAAGCGGCGATACGGCGCTCATCGCATTGCGGTCGTGATGGGGACCAGCACATCAGGAATTCTTGAGACCGAGCATGCGTACCGCGAGCGTGATCCCCTAACCGATGGGCTCCCGGTGTGGTACCGGGCGCGCTATCGCTACACCCACAACATGTTCTCGCTGGGCCACTTCGTCCGCACCTGCCTCGGCCTGCAGGGACCGGCCATGGTCGTCTCGACGGCCTGCTCCTCAAGCGCGAAAGTCTTCGCGACTGCCGTGCGATTGATCCGGGCTGGGCTGTGTGATGCCGCCATTGTCGGAGGTGTGGATAGTCTGTGCCTCACGACGCTCTACGGATTTTCCGCACTGCAACTCCTCTCGAACGAGCCATGCCGGCCGTGTGATGAAGACCGAGATGGACTGTCGTTGGGTGAGGCCGCGGGCTATGCGTTATTGGAGTCCAGCGACAAGGCTGGTGGCCGCGGTGCGGTGGCGCTTCTTGGTTATGGCGAGAGCACGGATGGCTACCATATGTCGCATCCCCATCCGGAAGGGGCGGGCGCTGTCCGCGCGATCCGAGACTCATTGACCAGGGCCGGACTTCGTCCGGAGGAGGTCGAGTACGTCAATCTGCACGGTACCGCCACGCAAGCCAATGACAGCGTTGAGGACAAGGCAGTCTACAGCATATTCGGGGCACGCCCGGCCTGTAGTTCAACCAAGGGATGGACCGGACACACGTTGGGCGCGGCCGGTATCACCGAGGCGATCATCTCCGCGCTCTGCCTCACCCACGGCTTGATGCCCGGCACACTCAATTGCCGGCGCGTGGACGCCTCATTGAAGAGCCGGATTCTTCGTGAGAGCCAGACGGGGTCGATTTCATGCGTGGTGAGCAACATTTTCGGATTCGGTGGAAATAATTGCAGTTTGGTCTTGGGTAAACTGTGATGGATTGCGAGGGGCTGAGGTGCCTGGTGAACAACGTCTATCGGTTCCGGCAGGTCAGCCCTGCAGTCTGATTCTGGGGATATGCTGATGGAGGTCGCGATCCACGGCATCGGTCTTCTGGCATCCGGTCTTGTCGGCTGGAGCGCCGGCCGTCCGGTCCTGACCGGGCACCGCCCATTCCAGCCGGACGAGGTGCCTGAACCTGCGGCGGCGCTCCTGCCTCCGAATGAGAGACGGCGCAGCAGCGACTGTGTCCGCTGGGCCGTGCAGGTCGCGCAGGAGGCCATGGCGCAGTCCGGTTTTGAGCCCCGGGATGTGCCGACGGTGTTTGCTTCTTCAGGTGGCGAGATGGGGGTGTTCGATAAACTCTGTTGTACCTTGGCGACGCCTGCGCGGATGATGTCGCCCACGTTGTTTCACCAGTCGGTGCACAACACGGCTGCCGGCTATTGGGGAATCGCGACGGCCGGCCAACAGTCCTCGACTGCGCTCTCCTGCTACGACGATTCATTTGCCGCCGGGTTGCTGGAAGCCGTGACCGTGGCGTGTGTGGAACAATCGCCTGTCCTGCTGGTGGCGTACGATCTGGCTGTGCCGGCGCCGTTGAACCAGGCCCGCCCGATCACGACGGGATTTGCCGTTGCGTTTGTCCTGGCTCCGCCGTCGGACACTTCTCTTGCGACCATGAGTGTACGCCTCGAGACCGCAAGTGCGGTCGCGGCAAGCGGACTGGACGATGCTGATCTGGCCCGATTGCGGGAGGACAATCCTGCCGCCCGGTCATTGCCTCTCTTGAGCGCCATTGCCTCAGGCGGCGTGCAGACGATCAGACTGGGGCTGCTCGATAGTCAGCAACTCATTCTTGAACTTGGGCCATGCCACATCTGATCAAAGAGCAGCTGGTGACGTTTCTTCCCCATGGAGGCGCCATGCGCCTGATCGATCGGGTGGAACGGTGGGATGAAGCGACGATTCGCTGCCATACCGGGTCGCATCTCGATCCGGCGAATCCACTGCGGCACGGTGCCGGGCTCGAAGCGATGACAGGTCTCGAATATGCGGCCCAGGCGATGGGAATTCACGTCGGGCTGCTCGATGGCGGCGACTCACCGGGTAATCCGGTCGGCTTCGTCGGCGGGGTGCGTGATGTAGTGCTCGGGGTCGGTCGACTGGACGACTGTCCGGAGACGCTTACTATTGATGCGACCAGACTCTTTGCCGATGATCGTAGTTTTCTCTATCGGTTTGTCATCACTGCAGGGGGACGAGAGGTGATGAGGGGGCGGGCCTCGCTTTTTCTAAAGGAGGGAGGCCTGTGACCAACAAGCGGGCTCTGGTGACAGGAGGGAGCGGCGCCATCGGTTCCGTGCTCGCCGAACGGCTGGCGTCAGATGGGTGTGCCGTGATCGTGCATGCCCACCGGCATGTAGCTTCGGCTGAGCAGGTGGTTGAAAAGATCCGGGCGGGTGGAGGGACGGCCTCGAGTGTGTCCTTTGACCTCACGGATGGTATGGAAACGCGGAGTGCGCTCGAATCGCTGTTGAAGGACGGTCCGATCCAGATCATCACTCATAATGCCGGCATCCACGATGATGCGCCGATGGCCGGCATGACCTCTGAACAATGGACGAACGTCATCGCGCTCTCGCTCAACGGTTTCTTCAATGTGACGCAGCCGCTGTTACTGCCGATGATCGGGACGCGCTGGGGCCGGATTGTGTCTATCTCGTCGTTGGCAGGCGTGACCGGGAACCGTGGACAGGCGAACTATGCCGCCGCAAAGGCAGGCTTGCACGGGGCCAGCAAATCGTTGGCGATCGAGTTGGCATCACGGGGCATCACCGTCAATGTGGTGGCGCCAGGGTTGATCGAGTCCCCGGCGACGAGGGCTTCGTTCAAACCCGAGCAGATCGAAGGGCTGGTACCGATGAGACGCGTGGGCACACCGGAAGAAGTCTCGGCGCTTGTCTCATTCCTCGTATCCGAGCAGGCGGGGTATATCACGGGTCAGGTCATCGGTATCAACGGAGGCATGGCGTAGTGAAGGGGCTAAGAGAGGGATAAGGGCATAACGGGTCAAGGGGGGGCAGGGAGTATTATTGAGTTGTGCGTTTGAACTCAAAACTGAATACTCAAAACTCTCCGAGACACAAGATGCGGTTGAGAGTTCGTTGGGCCACCGTCGATGGACAAAGAACCAGTGACGAATTATTGGGTCGTGATTCCGGCTTATAACGAGGCGGCGACGGTCCGCGATGTGGCGATGCGCGCGCGCCGGCAATGCCCCAACGTGATCGTCGTGGATGACGGTTCATCGGATGGGACCGACAAGATGCTGACCGGTTTTGATGTGATAATCTTGCGCAATGATCAGAATTGTGGAAAGGCCGGGAGTCTCGCATGCGGATTTGATTACGCGCTGGCGCGAGGCGCGGTCGGGGTCTTGACGCTGGATGCAGATGGACAACACGTGCCGGAAGAGATCCCCTTCTTCATCCAGGAGGCCCGGGACCGGCCGAACCTGTTTCTGGTCGGCGCTCGTCGGCACGAGCAGCGAAGACTCTCGATCTGCCGGTATGCTGCCAATCGCGTTGCCGACTTCTGGATCGGATGGGCGGCCGGGAAGCCGATCGAGGACAGCCAATCGGGGTTCCGTCTTTATCCCGCGCGGTTGCTTCGGGAGGTGACAATCCCGCATGGCCGGGAGCGGAGCTTTGTCTATGAAAGTGAAATCCTGATCGAGGCCGCCCGGCGGGGCTTCGCGTTCGGGAATGTGGCCGTCAGCGTGAAACCGCGGTCAGGGCCACGTCTAAGTCACTTTCGACCGGTTCTGGACATTGCACGGATCGTGCAGATGGTAGCGGGAAAACTCCTCAGTCGCGGGATGCATCCCAGGGGGCCCTATCGAACGTTCCGCCTGCAGCGGGACCCTGCTCAGGATGAAGCCAATTGCTATAATCGGGAGGTCGCGGGACGGGGACGGAAATAGTTCCATGCCTGGCTGTTGAATGAAGAAGTGATCGATGGGCCTGTCCCCCGACGAATGATTCGGCGGGGGACAGGCAGATGCTACATGCCCGCTGCAGTCAGCCGCGAGCGGATGGCCCCGTCGAGCCGCTGGATCCATGAAGAATAGTTTTCGTGGATCGTCTGTTTCTCGGCATCGTATTTTAAATTCGCGCTGTCCTTGTACAGGATGCTATAGTTTTTTGTGGTATAGGGAATCGACACGACAGCCTGGTGGCTTCGGATGTTCAAGGTCGCGATGATTTCACCGGGCTTGGCGACTGCCATCTGCCAGCCTAACCCGACACCTGCAGCGATGATCGCTTTCTGGACATCTTCCATACTCGGCTGCTTCCCTGTCGCCGTCTGAACGGGAGCATCCTTTACCTGAAAGATCTGCCCTCCTCCTCGGCAGCCCGTGACGGCAACGACCATGACACACAGGAACAACGCAACTGCCTGTATCCTTCTCATCGACGAACCCTCCTTTGTCTTAGGCGTGGTCAGACTGATAGCCGGCGACCTCCGATATGACCGATTGCTGCAGATCGATGTACCGAGGTGAACTATTCGTCATCGGGACGGGAGCATATCCCAAATCAAGCACTGAGTCGATCAGAGATTCCACGAGAGAGAGATTGGCCGGTCGCATGCCCCATTGATTCCATTTGGACATCGTACGGGGGAACATCTGGTCTTTGGCGTAGAGGAATTCGGAAGGGTGGCAGTAGAACACCAGGTGTCGCGAACGGCGGCCGATCCAATGGATCATGCACTTCACGGTCGGGAGACCCAGCACCCGCAGGGTGGCGAGGTTGACTGGGAAGAGACAGGCCGAAGGCGGAATTTCCCAAATACTGCTCCTGCCGGGATGATGGAGCTGTTGCCAGGACGGGTTGTAGGGCTCCAGTGGAGCCCAGAAGTATTCCGTATAGTGGACGCGCCCGAATCCCATGTCGAAGCGTCTGGCGGGGATGGAGGAATCGTAGCGATAGCCTTCGTCCTCAAGGGCCCGTAGGGTGACTTCGCCGATCCGGAGATTGGGCGCCCTGAAGATGACCGGGCGTATCCCTGCGGCCTTCTCCACGGCCGCTGTCGCGCGGCGGATCCATTCGCGTTGCTGTTCGTAGCTGGCCAGGCGGAAGTCTTCGTCATCCTCCACTCCTCCGTGCGCCCATCCGTGTGTGCCCAACTGGTGTCCACGATGATGGCAGGCCCGGACCAAATCCGGATAGGTTTCAGCGAAGCGCCCGGCGAAGAAAATCGTTCCTCTGAGCTTGTATCGGTCACAAAACTTCAGCAGGCGTTCGAGGCCGAACTGCGAACCGGGCACCCAGTCGCAGTCGATCGTGAAGTAAAAGCGCGGCGCCGCGATGTCACTCCGTCCATGCTGTGTCATAGAGCCGTACCCGTTTCCGTTCATGCCGTCCCGTCCCAGTACGGACGACTCTCTCACGGCGCCGCACGGCGTGCTCGAGATGCCGGGAGAGAGCAGGGTGGCATGATCGGTGACTACTCCGAGATGAGCAGACCTTCAATTTCCACCAGCAGCTCCCTGCGACACAGATCGCCCTGAAGGAACAGCGCCTGTTGTCGGGGAAGCGGCGATTCCTGAAGTGCACGGTGGATCTCAGGCAGTGAGTCCGAGTTGCGCACGTACACTTTGTACATCGCCCTCGGATGTGTGCCGAACACCTCCATTCCGGTGACGTATTCGGGATGATTGAGGACGGCGCGAAGATTCCGGATCGTCTCCCTCGTTTGTTCATACGGAAGGCCGACATGACGGCTGGCGTGTCCGACGACGCTTGCGGTTCCGGAAATGAAAAACAAACCTTCGTTTTCCGAGCGGGAGAAGGTGGCCCGGGCGAACGAGGGACTGCGAGGCCCGTAATCCCGAGGGTACTCATACGCGTGTAATTGGCGCGGATTGCCCAGGTGTATGGCCGGCTGTGTGCCTGCCAGAAAGACAATCTGGAGCGGGCCGGACCCCGTGCCGACGGCGGTTGCGGCAGGAAGAGAAGCAGGAAAATCAGAAAGGACCTCCGTCAGCGCCTGATGACGGCCCACGCAAAACCGGCGATATCGTTCAAGGCCGTCCTGCTCGTCATTGATTCGGGGGAAATAGTTCCAGGCCCGCCAGAGATAGGGATATCCCAACTCACGAATCCGGTGCAATACCTCGCGATAGCCGGTGTAGGTGATGAGGTCCAGGGATACACCGGGTCTTTCAACGAGACCGAGCGAGCCGATCAGGCAATGACCGTTCGTGGCGATCGAACAACCGGTGTTCTCCCGGGTTTGAACGGGTTGATCGGAGGTCCAGACTTCGACAAGAGGAAGGTCGCCGATCTGAGGGAGGTCCAGGGTGAGGACGGGGAATGGGAGGGTGTAAGGGAGCACAACCCCGAACGAAATGAGGGCCATGGGGTGCACACCCGGCGCGGCCAGATAAGACTGTAACTCCGTGGGCTGAAGGTAGGTGACATCCAGACGGGCGGCCGCCTCGGAAATCTTCCGGTCCGCGACGGACGATCGTGAGAGTCTCAGCGGTTCCACGGTCGTAATGCTCAGGTCTCGCTATGGCCGATGGGGCACGGCGTAGTCTTTCAACGTGGTCACGGTTTCCGGGACGCCTTGGACGCGACGCCGGAATGCCACCCAATTCTCCCGAAAATTGAACAGATAGACGAGATAATAGGCAATTTTGAACAGAAAGATGGGAATCCGGGTCGGAGATTTCCCGAAGGCATCGCCGGCCAACACGGAGAGAACCGCTTCTTCCATTTTGAAAACGGAGCCTTCCGACATGAACAATTGGCGGAAGGCGGGCTGAGTAAAGTGATAGATAAACCAGGAATACGTCTTCACGCCCAGGCGAACAGTCTGTTCGAATTCCCGCACACGACGTTGGTATTCGGGTGACTTCCGCAGGTAGGCATCGACGACATCGGCTCCCAGGGTCGCGCTGTTGAGCGCCAGGTGTACCCCGCTGGAGAAGACGGGATCGATGAACGCAAACGCATCGCCGATCATGAGGTAGCCGTCGCCCCGCATCGAGGTCCGTCGATAGGAATAGTTCGCGGCTGCGTAGGCCTGTCCGATGAGTTTCGCATTGGTCATACGTTCCGCCACCGGAGGGCAAAGCGCAATCGTATCCCGGAGAAACTGCTCCAGCGGGACTTTTCTCGTGCTGATGTAGGAGGGCCAGCAGACCGCTCCCACGCTGGTTGTGCCGTCCTTGAACGGGATGATCCACCACCACCCGTGTTCGAACCACACGATACTGATATTGCCTTCGTCCGGACTCGGCAGCCGCGTCACACCGTCGAAATGTCCGAAAACCGCCGCGCTGTTGTGATGCGGGTTCCTGTGCTTGCCGCCGAATTGCCCCGAGAGAAACGTGTCGCGTCCGCTGGCATCGACGATGAACCGGGCTTCATAGGAGTGTGCCTGCCCGGTCTGATCTTCGGCCTGAAGCAGATGCGTGCCCGCCGGTCGGAATTCGACGTGCCTGGCTCGAACGCCTTCGTGGAGGCAGACGCCCTTGGCGACCGCGTTGTCGATCAGGACCTTGTCAAATTCAGCCCGTTTCACCTCGTAGGCAAACGGTTGTGAGCCATCGAGCGCTTTGGAGAAGTACAGCATGCGGGAACGCCCGTGGTAGGGCGAGACGATTTCAGCTCCGTACTTGGTCAGGCCGATCTTCTCGACTTCCGCTAGTACGCCCAGTCGTTTCAGCATCGGAAGTGAGTGCGGCAGCAGCGACTCACCGATATGAAAACGGGGGTGCCGGTCTTTCTCCAGAACATGGACGTTCCATCCCTTTTCCGAGAGGAGAGCGGAAATGGCTGAACCGGCCGGCCCGCTTCCAACCACGAGGACGTCGCAGATGGTTGAGGTCTGGCTGGCACCGGACAAAGGGGCGATCATGGACGGTAAAGATCCAACCGCGATTGAATGTAGAGGCAAAGTATAGCCGAGACAGGACACGATGGCTAGCCTGAGTGCCACTGGGACAGGGTCGGCGGTTCGTGATATGCTTTCCAAAAGGGTGAGAAGCCAATGATGCGATCGGATCAAATGCGACGATGGATTCCAGGTCTGATTCTACTGAGCGGGGTCTTGACCGGCGTCCCAGTCCAGGCGGAGAGTGAAACTTCAGAGAAGCCAGGGGTGATGGAGCGGATTGGGAACGGCGCCAAGAAGGTGGGCAACAAGATCGAACAGGGGTTCACCAAGGCGGGAAGAAAGCTTGAGGAGAAGAAAATTGGGGAAAAGATTGAACGGAAGCTGAAAAAAGCGGCGAGCAAGACCGCGGAAGGCTTTAAAAAGGCCGGCGACAAGATCGATCAAAAACTGAACCACTAGGCCTCGCAAGAACCTGCCGTTCCTGTCATAGTCTCTGCGCATCTCTTCGATATCCCACCATGTTTCACCGGAGACACCATGAGTCTGTTGGATCAATTGTTCGTGTATTACCCTGAACCCTGGCAGGATCGCGACTGGGCACGGCTCAGCGGATTGCCGCTTGAAGATGTGTGGTTTCAGGCGGCTGACGGCGCACGCTTGTTCGGGTGGTACGTCGAGACCAAGGCGGATCATCCGGTCATGCTCTGGTCCCACGGGAATGCGGGCAATATCATCCACCGTCTCGACAATCTGAAATATTTGTATCAGCTGGGGCTGTCCGTGTTCCTGTTTGACTATCGCGGATATGGGCGAAGCCAGAGCCTGCGACCGAGCGAGGAGGGCCTCTATCATGACGCGATCGGGGCGTATGATTATCTGACGAGGATCAGGTCCATCCGCTCAGAGCGTCTGGTGCTGTTTGGCCGGTCGCTGGGGGCCTCTGTTGCCGGAGAACTTGCGGCACAAAGACCGGCCTCCGCACTGATCCTGGAATCGTCGTTTCCGTCGGTCGAAGCGGTTGCCAGGTATCATTATGGTGGATTGCCGGTACACTGGCTGATCGGGGCGGAGTTCCGGCTAGTCGATCGCCTCCCCCGGTTGGCGCTTCCCAAGCTGGTCGTTCATGGGGACAGGGACGAAATCATTCCGATCGAATTAGGACGCAGGGTTTTCGAAGCGGCGGCAGAACCCAAGGAATGGTACGTGATCCATGGGGCCGATCATAACGATACCTATCAGGTGGGAGGCGGGACCTATTTCCGCCGGATCGGCGAGTTCGTCAGAAAAGCCTTGTCGGTCTAGCGTGAGGTCAACGGTGCCTCATTTGCGGGTGAGTGTGTCCGACGTTGGCATGTCTGATGAACAGGTTGTTATGGTCGCTTGACGGGGTTACTTCACCAGGGTAGATCCAGTATCGCGAGTCGATGCAGCGCGTTGCGCAACGCAACGGCCTCTCCTTTCCCAAGCGCCCTCTCGTATTCCTGTTGCACTTTCGACCAAAGCTTCTTCGTCGCACCTAGCTTGGCTGCCCCCTTTGCGGTCAGAAGAACCCGGCGCGTTCTGCCGTCGTCGGCATCCGACTGTAGGGCGACGAAGCCTCTCCGCAAGAGCGGCCGCAGGTTATGCCCGAGAGTCGAGCGGTCCATTGCCAGGTAATCCGACAGTTCATTCATTGTCGGCGGTGCGGGTCGGTCCCTGGAGAGTTCGGCAAGCAAGGAAAACTGGGTGGTTCTCAGCCCGCTTGCTCTGAGCCGGGCGTCGTAGATGAGCGAAACGCGGCGCGCGGCTTTCCGCAATTCAGCGCAATAGCACGGAGATTGTGACGCTACATGGTCCGTCATCGTAGGCCTCTGGTCAGCGACTGATCTTGGCAGCGACGATGAATTATATGCCAATATCCCTGGCCGCATAAAGGGCTTGACGTGCAGGGTGATGCTGGAGTATTAAAGGGCATATGCCCATTTATATGGGCATATGCCCAGTATTCAGGAGGGCGCTTTGCGTGAGGGATATGGGAGAGGAGGCTGCTCCATCGAGAAGAAGGGGGAGAATTAGGCATGGATCGTTAAAGCATGACAAGACACTCGGTTTCTATTGCTTCGGACAGTTTCAATACGGTGCCAATCAAAAGGAGGGATGAGCGATGCCATTGTGGAAAGTGTATCACCCGGCGGGAGCGTACACTGCTGAAGACAAGAGGGAGATAGCCAAGCGTATCACGGAAGTCTATGCAGGAGTCCCGATCCCAAAGTTTTATGTCGTCCTCCTCTTTGAGGAGGTGGCCAAGGACGCCTGTTTTGTCGGCGGCGCGCCGCATGACAGATTTGTCCGATTCAAGGTCGACCAAATCGCCAGGACGATACCTGGTCCCATCCTTCGGGAATGGTGGATGGGGACGCTTGATAAGGTCATTGCTCCGTTCGTAAAAGACAGAGGATATGACTGGGAGATCTCCATTGACGAGACACCTTTCGATCTTTGGTCTCTTCAAGGAGAACTGCCCCCGCCGTTTGAGTCCCTGGCTGAAAAGCGGTGGGTGAAGGAAAATAAGGCGAGTCCTTATACCTTAGCGGAAAAGCTACCGGTCAATCTTCTCCTTGCTCCCGGAAGAGCGGATCGTTAGGTTCCGGCTTGTGACCGTGAGTGTTTCTGGAGTCAGTCGTTGAGTATGTGGCGGGTCTTTCAAGTATGCACCTTGTCCGCTACGCCCCTCACCGCTTGGCCTCCGGCGGCGGCCAGTTCATTTCCGTGTGCCTGCCGCAGTAGAAACAAGACAAACGGTAGCGCGCTTTGCGTCGTGGGTTGGGCATTGAAGTGAAGGTGATGGGCGTGTCGTCGAACGGACAGGCGGGCTGGTCATGGAGCAGATGAACTTCGGCCATCATAGTGATCGAAGCGAGGTCCCAGGGGGGAGTCGTCTGCTCCTTGCCGATAATCCGTTCTTTTGAATGACAGCGCTGACATTCGGCTCCATAAGTCTTGATGCGCGCCAGATGGGGCGTGAGATCAACCACGTCCATCTGACCTCCGCAGCCGGGGTTGAGACAACTGAGCGGTTCACGCTGGAGTGCCTGAACGAATCGCCGATGAGCCTCGCATTCTTGCTCGGATTTCATCATCTGTCCTCCCAATCTTGAAGCTCGAAAAAGGCATCCAGGTTGGTTCTACTGCGCACATTGAGCGAGCAGAGCCCTTCGGTTTTCACGCCCGCATCGCTTGTCGTTACCCTCTCCCGCGAGGTAAGTGCGGTGACCTCAGTTGCTCGCGCACCGCGCACGCAAGGCATGATTTGGCGGCCCACAGAGGGCGGTGCTCGGTGCATGCGCGCAGTTGAGGTCACCGCACTCACCTCGCGTCATCATATCCCCCATCCCCCGCTGATCTGAATATTCGCCCCGTTCACGTAACGGGCTTCGTCGCTGAGGAGATAGCGGACGGCAGCGACAGTGTCATCCACCGTTCCGATGTAGCCGGCCGGGATGCGTTTGGTCATGGCGGCCAGCTCAGCCGGCGGAGCACTGCCCGAGTCAATGAAACCGGGTGAGACAGCATTGACAGTAATGCCGTAAGGCGCCAGTAATCTGGCCAGGGTGCGTGTCAGGATGAGCACGCCGGCTTTGGCAATGTAGTGGGCGGTCACGTCGGGCTGGGAGATCATCTGATCCGCATTGGCCATGCTGAAGTTGACGATGCGCCCTGCTTTGCGGGTCTTCATACCTGTGACGACGGCTCGGGCGAGATAAAAGATTGGATGCAGATTGCCGTCGAACATGGCATTCCACCCTTCGACCGTTTCGTCCAGCAGGGTGATCCGATGGTAAGGGCCGGCGCCGTTAATCAGCGCGTCAATCCGACCCCATTCCTGTTCGACCTGAGCGACGAGGGTTTGAGCCGCCGCCGGGTCAGAAACATCGCAACGCACCGCAAGCACCTGCCCCCCGCGGTCGGTGATGTCCTGGGCGGTCTTTCTGGCCTCGTTTTCGCTGGTCCGATAACAGAATGCGACCTTCCACTGCTGCCCGGCGAGATCAAGGGCGATGCCTCGTCCGATACCTCTGGCTCCGCCGGTAATGAGTGCAACTCGTTGGTCCATAAGGAGGCTCCTGTCAGTTCTGGCCGCGACCGCCTATTATGCTCTTGCCTGCAGTCGTTTGGCGAGCAGCTGCAACACGCCAGCGGTCCGGGCAGAGAAGATTCGCTCGTGCTTGAGCTTCTTCCCGTCGAGCACAGCCGAGTCGATAAGCGCCTTGAGGTCATCGACAGTGTCGATATCGCGCCATGCTGGAAGAGTTGCGGTTGTGAGGCCAAGGCTGGCCGCTTTTCCCCTGGTCATTTCAAGAACCCGCTCGGTGGACCAAGGGATGCCGGCAAAGAGGGCGGGAGCCGCCTGCCGTAGCCCGATCAAGTAGTATCCGCCGTCGAGGGCGGGACCCAGCACGAGATCGTGCGACTCCAGCAGCGCAAGGGCTCGTTTGAAATGGTCCGTGGGGAGGGTCGGAACGTCGGTTCCCACGATGAGGACACGGCCGTATCCTTGCGCGAACAGGATCGCGAAGGCCTGCGTCATGCGCGCCCCCAAATCGTCGCCGACCTGATCGAGCAGCTTCACGCCCTGCCGTTCTTCCATGATCTTGAAGAAGACATGTGCGGAAGACGGCGTACAGGCGAGGTGGCGATCCAACGGCAACTTCAACTTGGCTACGGCGGTCTTCGTCTGTTCCAAGATGTCGAGGACGAAACTCCCGTGGAGTGTGGCTGCTTCATCGGGAGTCAACGGAGGACAAAGGCGGGTCTTGACCTGGCCGGGGATCGGCGCTTTGGCGAAAACCACCAGCGCCGCCCGGTGAGGGGGAAGAGGTGAGGGGGGAAGAGGTACAGGTTTCATCGGACTGCGGCGTAGAAATTCTTGAGTCGGTGCGGAGTGATACCGATCCAATACAGGAACCGCAGCGCCCACATCAAGAGGATGGTCCTCAACGGCCCCTGTTGCTCCCAGCGGCGGAATGAGGTGATGGCGGTCTCGCGGAGCGCTGCGATCGGACCAGTGCGTTTGAGCCTCGCGCTGAATTCTATATCTTCCATGAGCGGAATATCGGGAAACCCGCCGAGCTGCTCGAAAATCCTGCGGCGGACGAAGATGGCCTGATCGCCGGTGGCAATACCGCTCAGGCGGGAACGCCAGTTCATGAACCGGCTGATCACGGATCCCCAGATCGAGGGCGGGTCGAAACGGACGTCAAACCGTCCGCCCGAGACTCCTGATTCAGCGAGAGCTATTTGAATGATCCGGCGCGTGTTCGAAGGCAAGTGGGTGTCGGCGTGCAGGAAGAGGAGAATCTCTCCCCGGCTGGCCTTGGCGCCTTCGTTCATCTGCCGCGCGCGCCCTGTCGGGGCGGTGATAATGCGTGCGTGGGACACGGTGGCGCAGAACGCTTCGGCGATGCGGACGGTTTGATCCGTGCTACCTCCGTCCGCCACGATGATCTCATCAAGGCTCAATGCCGACGTATGCGATAGCACCTGCGCGAGCGTCTTCTCTTCGTTCAACGTGGGGATGATGACGGAGATCGTCATCGGGGGTCACGCCGCAGACTTCTTCTCTTCCTTGAACATGAAGTACATGACGATGACGACGGTCGACCAGAAGACGACCTGTTTGTGCCAGAACAGCACTTCGCCGTAATGGAAGAATGCCAGCGCCAGCGCGATGGCCGCCGTCATGACTCCGTAGCGGATCACGAGAGTCTCGATCGCCGCATTGGCCCAGACGGCGAGTCCGCCGAAGTAGATGAGGAACGGCACCACGTTGATTTCAAAGCCCCCGCTGATAGAAAGGAACACGTTCAGGAAGCCGATAAACATCAGCGCCGTGCCGACCATCAGGCCCATGACATGGGTCTGATGGTCGCTCCCGCCGTCCCGTCTGCCTGGTCCGGCCGCTTCCGGCGGTGTCTCCTGCGTCGGCTCTTCCGGGGGGGGAGCATCTGAACGCGTCATGGGTTAAGCCTTGAAATGCTTGCTCAGGGTGAGCGCTTGTTGTTGATAGGAGGAACCCAGCCCAACGCCGTAGAGTTGCTCCGGGACGTCGACCATGCCGTCGTAAACTACCTTGAAAAACGTCTGTCCGTCGTGAATCAGGAACGGGACGTCGTGCGGGCGGACTTCGAGCACAACCTGGGTGCCTTTCAGTTCTCCCTTCGCTCCATAGCCGAAGCCAGGGTCGAAGAAGCCGGCATAGTGAGTTCGCAGCTCCCCGCAGGCCGCTTCATAGGCGACCATTTCAGCGGCGTAGCCCGCGGGCACGCGGATCCGCTCTTTGGACGCCAGGATGTAAAACTCTTCCGGCTCAAGCAGCAGGCTATCGCGCCGATGTCGATAGAGGGGCTCCCAGAAATCCGCCGCCGCGTAGTGGCCGACTTTCCCCAGGTCGATGACATGGCTGTTCTTTTTCGCGCGATAACCGATGACTCCGTCATCGCTCTGTTCTTCCCCCTTGAGATCGATCCGAAGGAAAAGGCCTCGCCCTGCCCGAAAGTCCCTGGCACCGACGGCTTTCCTGGACGGGTCGTTGTGATAAAGCAACGGCGTGTGCCGATGCAGCGCGAGCAGCGTGCGGTCCGTGACGACCGAGTCGCCGCGGACGAAACGGATTTGGTTCAACGACTGCCCGGTGCGAACTTTGATGGCAAACGAGCGCGGGACGACTTCCAGAAAGAGCGGCCCCTGATAACCAGCGCGGATTTCATCGAAGCCTGCATTGAGATCCGTCACGACACGGGTGAAGACGTCCAACCGGCCGGTCGTGCTCTTTGGGTTGGCTCGCGCCCTGAGGGTCTTGGGCAATGTCAGGCGCTCCAGGAGGGGCACGAGGTAGACATGGCCTTTCTCGAGGATCGCGCCTTCCGTGAGGTCCATCTCGTACATCACAAGGTCGGACTGGTAGAAATCGAGCACGTTGAGGCGGGCGGAGATGGCCGACAGTTCCGGAAGGAAGCTGCTGATGAGTCGATAGGCCTTGCGGCCCAGTCGGAGGTCTAGGCTGGCCGGTTGAATCTGCCGGCCCTCAATCGGCGGGGAGGCATCGATATGGCGGGAGGCGATCAGCCGCTTGATATCCTGATAAGGAAGAATTCCGGCATGGCGAGTTGGAGTCGTCACAGGTCGTCCTGGTCCCCGCCGCAGCTATTCCCCCAGGCTGGGTAGCCGTCCCGGTCCAGGAAGCTGTCGCCGCAGGCCG